>DATLVO010000035.1:0-7899 GCA_035577485.1 Verrucomicrobiia bacterium | reverse complement strand
CCCCCAGAACTGCGGCAACGGCAACGGGCTGCCGGACGGCGACTACTACTTCCAGGTGACGGATCCGAGCGGGGCGACGCTCCTCTCGAGCGACGCCATCAAGTTCCGCCAGGTCCAGGTCGTCAATGGCGTGATCGACGGTGTCTCCGGCTCCGGCAACCACGTCGAGGGCTCCTCGGGCTGCAACGGCGGCACGCCGGTCCAGCTGCTGCCCTATGCCGACACGCCGAACAGCGGCGGCGAGTACAGCGTGGACCTCGCCCCGGCCGACCAGGTCGCGGCCTGCGACGGCTTCTCCGCCGACTCGACGACATTGAACTTCGTCAAGGACTGCAGCGTCGCCTCGAAGAACGACAACTACAAGGTCGGGGCGACCGCGTCGACTCCTCCGAGCACCCCGCCGTCGACTCCTCCGAGCACCCCGCCGTCGGAGCCGCCGAGCACGCCGCCGTCGACTCCGCCGTCGACGCCGCCGAGCACCCCGCCGTCCGCCTCGCCAAGCGAGCAGCCGACGGGTGGCGTCGAGGCCGAGACCGGAACCCCGGGGACGACCCCGCCCCCGACGGATACCCTGTCGACCAGCTCGCCGTCGAACGACGGAACGCGCGCGATCCTCTTCGCGCTGGCCGGGCTGATCGCCTTGACCCTCATCCTGACGCCGGCTCCGGCAGCGCGCCGCCGCCGCTAGTCACGACCCGGACGGCCCGCGGCCGCCCCGGACCACCCGAGCTGAAGCGAGACCCCGGCCATCCGGCCGGGGTCTCTTCTCGTCGCTCCCGTTCAGGTCCGGAGCATCGCCGCCACGATCGGCGCGATCCGGTCGACCCATAGCCGGTATTGGGCCCCCGACGGGTGTAGTCCATCGTCGGCGATGAGCGCCGGGTCGGCTTGAGCACGGAGCGAGAGATCGTAGATGTCGACGAAGGCAATGCCGCGCGCGGTCGCGAGCTCGCGGAGGATGTCGTTGTTGCGCCGGACGCCGGCGGACTGCACCCCGGGATCGCCGAACGCGGCGCCCTGGGGCGTCACCGTGTAGTCGGGCGTCGCGACGGTCACGATCCGGGCGTCCGGGAGCCGTACCAGGAGGTCGTCCAGGATGGCCGCCACGTTCGCCCGGAAGCGCGCCTCGGGCACACCCCGGACGACGTCGTTGACCCCGATGAGCAGCGAAACGAACTCGGGTTGCATCCCGTCGAGCCGCGGCAGCTCGTCCGCGATCACGTCGCCGGAGGTGTACCCGTTGACGGCGAGGTTGGCCACGAGCTCGAGCGTCGTGGGCGATCCACGGAGGCGATCCACCAGCTGGTCGGGCCAGCGTTCGGCGGGGCTGCGCGTGGACGTGCCGATCGTGTAGGAGTCCCCGAGGGCGACATAGCGCAGCACCGTTCCGCTGGGTGGGGGCGAGGTCACCGCGCTCCGGTCGACGGGGCGATGGCCGGCGCCCGGACGGCTCGGCGCTCGACGTCGGCGAGGAACCCGAGGACGAGGCTCGCGAACGCATCGGCCCGCTCGAGGCTGAGCATGTGGGCGACACCCGGCCACACCACGAGGGTCGCGTTCGGCGCCTCGACGGCGATCCGCTCGGCCGTCGCCCGGATCGAGGGCTGATCCGCGTCACCGACCACGACGAGGATCGGGCAGGCGAGCTCCGACAGGCGGACGTCGGCCGGCGGCAACAGCTCGTGCTCGGGGGCGCTCTCCTGGTCCCATTCGGGCAGCTCGAACGCCTCGCGCTGCATTCGGCCGACGAACGACCGGATCCCCGGATCGACCGCATCGGGCGGCCGGTCCGGCCCGTCCACCCAGGCCCGCAGGTTGACCTCGACCGCGGCCTCGACGTCCCCGTGGTCGAGCGCGTCGACCTCGGCAGCCCAGATCGGCAGCAGCTCGTCGGGCGAGTCGCCGAGGAGCGCGCCGCCCGGCGCCGCCAGCACGAGCGAATCGACGACCGAGGGCCGGGCGAGCGCCGCCTCGACGGCGATACCGGCCCCCATCGAGGCCCCGACGAGATGCGTCCGGGAGATCAGCAGCTCGTCGAGCAGGCCGACGAGGTCCGTATGCTGCGACCACGGGCCCTGCGGCGGAAGGCTTTCGCCAAAGCCGCGGGCGTCGTAGCGGATGACCCGGTGGGCCGCGGTCAACGGCTCGACCTGAGGGTCCCACATCCGCCGATCGGCGACCCCGGCGTGGAGCAGCACCACGGGGGAGCCGGACCCCCGATCGTCGAAGGCGAGTCCGGCCGCGGTCCGGCCGCCTTGCCCCGCCGGGCTGCTTCCGTCGCTCATGCCGGAGCAGTATGCACGGACCCGGGCCGGAGGCCTATCCTTCGGCGAGGGCATCCCGATCGACGAGGGCCACGGATCCAGCGGACAGCCCGCGGCTGGACTTGCCCGACCGACCCGCCGTCGTTAGGATGCGCGCCGAAGGTCGCCCGACGTGGCGAACGTTCCTTCGAGACCGTGATGGACCAGGGCACCGCCCGGCCACGCGTGATCTCGATGTTGGAGGAGGACACATGCGGACTCGTTCGATCTCGCTGATCCTGGTCGCAGGGTTGGCGATGGCACTGGCAGCCTGTTCGGGCGGGACTTCGAGCCCATCCAGCAAGGCGCTCAAGATCGGCATGGTCACCGACGTCGGGACCCTCGACGACAAATCGTTCAACGAGGCGTCGTGGAAGGGCACCCAGGACGGCGCCACGCAGGTCGGCGGCACGTCCTCGAATATCGTCACGAAGACGCCGGCGGACTATGGGCCGAACATCCAGTCGTTCATCGACCAGAAGTACGACATCATCGTCACCGTCGGCTTCGCCCTCGGTGACGCGACACTCAAGGCGGCCACGGCGAATCCGACCGTCAAGTTCATCGGCGTCGACCAGTTCATCTGCGTCCCGAAGGACGCCACGGACAAGACCTGCGCCGGAGCGGCTCCGGCGAACTACCAGGGCTTGATCTTCAAGGAGCAGCAGGCCGGCTATCTGGTCGGGATCGTGGCCGGGACGCTGACGAAGTCGAAGGTCATCGGCGCCGTCGGCGGCATCAACACCGTTCCGCCCGTGGTCGCCTACATCAAGGGCTACGAGAACGGCGCGAAGTCGGTCGATCCGAGCATCACGGTCCTCGAGCAGTACGTCTCGACCGACATCACCAAGGCGTTCAACGACCCGACCACCGGCAAGGCGATCGCCCAGCAGATGATCGGCCAGAAGGCGGACTTCATCTTCCAGGTCGCGGGCCTCTCCGGCTCGGGCGCCCTCGAGGCCGCTTGCGCCGCGCCGAACACGTACGGCATCGGCGTGGACGTCGACCAGGCGCCTGCGTTCCCGAACCTGAAGTGCGTCCTGACGAGCGCCGAGAAGCATCTCGCGCTCGCGGTCGCGGTCGCGATCAACAATGTCGCGAAGGGCACCGACAAGGGCGGCAACATCACCTTCGATGCCAGCTCGACGCCGGTCGGGGTCGGAGTGTCCGACTTCCACGACCTCAAGTCGATGATGACCCCGGATCTCCAGAAGAAGCTCGACGACGCGCTTGCGGGCATGAAGGCCGGAACGGTCGATCCCTGCAAGCCTGCCGCCTGCGACAAGCCGTAGCGGTCGCTCGACGCGCACCATCTGACGAGCGGGTCGGGTCTTCCGACCCGCTCGTCTGCATTCCGGACGACACCACCCGATTATCCGGCCACTCGAGGAGCCGCCATCGTGACGGACCCGGCGCCCGCCCTGGAGATGCGCGGCATCACGAAGCGCTATCCGGGTGTGCTCGCCAACGACGGGATCGATCTCGATCTCCGCCACGGCGAGATCCACGCGCTCCTCGGCGAGAACGGCGCCGGCAAGTCGACGTTGATGAACATCCTCTACGGGCTCGCCGTGCCCGACAGCGGGGACATCCTGCTCGACGGCGAGCCGGTCACGATCAAGGGGCCGGCCGACGCGATCGCCCGGGGGATCAGCATGGTGCACCAGCACTTCATGCTCGTTCCCGTCCTGACGGTCGCCGAGAACATCCTGCTCGGCGAAGAGACGATGGCGAACGCCGTGTTCCTCGACCGGGCCGAGGCACATCGTCGCATCGTCGAGCTCGGACGACGGTTCGGGTTCGAGATCGACCCCGAGGCCAAGGTCGGCAGCCTGTCCGTCGGCTGGCAGCAGCGGGTCGAGATCCTCAAGGCGCTGTACCGGGAGGCCCGGATCCTCGTCCTCGACGAGCCGACCGCCGTTCTGACCCCCCAGGAGACGACCGAGATCTTCGACGTCCTCCGACGGCTGGCCCGAGACGGCCACAGCATCATCTTCATCAGTCACAAGCTCTACGAGGTGCTCGCGATCGCCGACCGGATCACGGTGATCCGGCGTGGGCGGGTCGTCGGCACGCGCCTGCCGTCCCAGACCGACGAGGACGATCTGGCCGAGCTGATGGTCGGCCGGGAGGTCAACCTCGTCGTCGACCGGGGAGAATCCCACCCGGCCCAGCCCGAGCTGCGGATCGAGGGCCTGTCGATCGCGGACGATCGAGGCCGGATCGTCGTGAAGAACCTCGATCTCGAGGTCCGCGCGGGAGAGATCCTGGGGATCGCCGGCGTGGCCGGCAACGGCCAGGATGAGCTGGTCGCGGCGATCACCGGATTGCGCCGGCCGGCCGAGGGGCGCGTCTTGCTCAGCGACCGTGACATCACCGGCTGGGGTCCGCGGGAGCTCACCGATGCGGGCGTCGGGTCCGTGCCGGGCGACCGCCAGCGCTACGGCCTCGTCCTCTCCTTCTCGATCGAGGACAACCTCGTCCTGACGTCCTACTACCGGCCTCCGTTCGCTTCCGGCCTGGTCCGCAACGACGAGGCGATCGAGCAATGGGCCGAAGAGTCGATCCGCGCCTACGACATCCGAACGCCGGCGGCGGACGTGATGGCCGGGACGCTCTCCGGCGGCAACCAGCAGAAGGTCATCGTCGCCCGGGAATTCAGCGGTCAGCCTCGCCTGCTGGTGCTCGATCAACCGACGCGCGGCCTCGACGTCGGAAGCATCGAGTTCATCCATCGCCAGGCCATCGCGAAGCGCGACGCCGGGGCGGCCATCCTCCTCGTCTCCGCGGAGCTCGACGAGGTCATGGAGCTGTCCGATCGGATCGCGGTGATGTACCGCGGCGAGATCGTGGCGATCCGCGACGGGCGCTCGGCAGATCGCGAGGAGATCGGGCTGCTGATGGCGACCGGCGGGCGGGAGCCGCTCGAGGCCGTCACGACGACGATGTCGGTGGTCGAATGAGCTCCGCGGCGCCCGTTTCGACCGGTCCCCCGACCACGACCCGCTGGAGGGGCCGGCTCGGCGCCTTCCTCGCGACCGCGAAGGTCCCCCTCGGGGCGGTCGTGCTCGCCTTCGCATTCGGGTCCGTCCTGATCTGGCTGTCTAGCCTCGTGACGAACCACCAGCTCGACCTGACGCTCCCGCTCAAGGCCTACGGAGCCATGCTCGAGGGCGCGGGGATCACCCTCGACCCCGCAGCAGCCGTCAACGGCCTGGTCAACACGTTGGTCCAGTCCGGACCGCTGGTCCTCGGCGGGCTCGCGGTCGGCGTCGGGTTCAAGGCCGGCCTGTTCAACATCGGCGCCCAGGGCCAGTTCCTCATGGGCGCGGTCGCCGGCGCGGGGACGGGTGCCGCGGTCGCGAGCTGGCCCGGGCCGATCGCGATCCTCGCGGCGCTCGTCGCAGGCGCCCTTGCCGGCGGCGCGTGGGGGTTCATCCCCGGCATCCTCAAGGCCCGGACCGGAGCCCACGAGGTCGTCACCACGATCATGCTCAACACGATCGCGGCGACATTCATCGGCTACCTCGTCAGCGGCCCGCTGCTCGCCCCGGGGTTCTCGTTCGATCGGACCGGCGACATCGGCAACGCCGCGCTGCCGATCCTGTTCGGGACGCGGAACCTCCATCTCGGCGTATTCGTCGCCTTTGCCGCGGTCCCTCTCATCTGGTGGCTCCTCTGGCGAAGCACGCTGGGCTTCGAGATCCGGACGGTTGGCGCGAACCCGGACGCTGCCCGCTACGCCGGGATGCGACCCGGCCTGATCACGGTCTTCACGATGTCGTTGTGCGGCCTGCTGGCCGGGCTGGCGGGGGCGATCGAGATCATCGGCATCACCCACTTCGTGAACGCGTCCTATGGCACGAGCGTCGGCTTCGACTCGATCACCGTCGCCCTGCTCGGTCAGGCGCATCCGGTCGGGATCATGCTCGCCGCCCTGCTGTTCGGGGGGATGCGCGCCGGGTCCGGTCTGATGCAGATCCGGACCCAGATCCCCGTCGAGATCGTCGACATCCTCCAGGCGGTCGTGCTCCTGTTCATTGCCGCGGACGTGATCGTTCGCCGTGTCTTCCGGATTCGGCGAGCCGGTCCGAAGGTCGACGAGATCGAGACCGTCAGCCGGTCCTACGGCGCCGGGACGACGCTCTGATGGACGCCCTGAACCAGGCCCTCGCCGGCATCCCCGTGATCGGGATCGTCTGGCAGGCGGTCGGCTACCTCGTCGCGGCGGCCACGAACCCGACGATCTCGGGGCAGGTGCTGTTCTTCGCGACGCCGCTGATCCTCGGGGCGATGTGCGGGATCATGAACGAGCGATCCGGCGTCGTGAACATCGGCATCGAGGGCATGATGCTGATGGCGGCGTTCTTCGGGTTCCTCGGGGCCGGGATCGCCGCCCAGATCATGCCGAGCGATCCCGGCCCGATCTTCGGGATCACGATCCCCCTCCTGATCGGCGTCCTGGTCGCGATCCTCATCGGAATGGCGGTGTCGGTCCTCCATGCCTGGCTCGCGATCACCATCCGGGCGAACCAGATCATCAGCGGCACGATCATCAACATCTTCGCGGGCGGCCTGACGGGCTACCTCCACGCCCTGATCATCACCCCGAACCCGGGCCTCGGCGGGGCGATCTTCGCCTCGTGGCAGCCGCCCGCGGATCTCCTGAACGTGCCCGTCCTGGGGTGGGCCGTCAACATCCTCTTCGCTCACGGGCCGATCGCGATCACGTCCCTGATCGTGGTCGTCATCCTCCAGATCCTCCTGTTCCGGTCGCGCTGGGGCCTGCGGACGCGAGCCGTCGGCGAGCACCCGAAGGCGGCGGAGACGGTCGGCATCAACGTGATCCGGGTCCGGTACCGGAACGTGATCCTGGGCGGCATCTTCGCCGGGCTAGCCGGCGCCTTCCTGACGCTCGAGTCGCAGGGTCATTTCCAACTCCAGCTGACCGCCGGCCGCGGCTTCATCGCCCTCGCCGCGGTCATCGTCGGGCGCTGGACGCCGGTTGGAGCGTTCGCGGCGGCGATCCTCTTCGCCGCGACCGATGCGCTTCGAATCGCCATCGGCATCGCGCCGCCGACCGGGGAGCTGGGGACCGTCTTCCAGATCATCCCCGCCCAGTTCTACCAGGCACTCCCGTACATCGTGACGATCATCGTCCTGGCCGGCGTCGTGGGGCGGAGCACGCCTCCGGCGGCCGACGGCCAGCCGTACGAACGCGAGTCGGCAACCTGAGCCCGCCAGCGGATCCCGCCGACGGAGCCCGTGCCGCAGGGCCCGCCGGAGCCGCCGATCCGGCCGACCGACGGGCCCGTCGCGTGGCCGAACGGACGCGGTTGATCGACTACCTGGACCTCGAGGAAGGTCGCGGGCCGGTCCATGTGCTCGGTGACGACGCGATCGCGGCCGTCCTCCGGTCGGCCCGCCGGATCGCCGTGATCGGGGCGTCGTCGAACGAGGCGCGGCCTTCGTACGGCGTGTTCCGCTACCTCGTCCACCAGGGCTACGACTGCGTGCCCGTCAATCCGGGTGAGCGCAGCGTGCTCGGCGTCCCGGCGTTCCGGACCCTCCGCGAGGCATTCGACGCGACCGGACC
>DATLVO010000034.1:0-12756 GCA_035577485.1 Verrucomicrobiia bacterium | reverse complement strand
CGCTCCCACCCGCCTCACCATCGCGGTGGGCGCCCTTGCGGTCCTGATGGCCGCGGCCGCCTGCAACACGCAGGACTCGGTCGGTGGGCTCCTCGTCGCGACCGGAGATCCGCTCCGGGTGACCGATGCCTCAGGCGCGCTCGTCCCGTTCGACGGTCCGGCCGAACCGGTCGTCGCGGTCTCGGCATCCGACGGCATCGTCGTCGCGACGACGGTCGCCGAAGCGTTCGTGACGTCCAACGGCTCGTCGCCGAACCGGACGTGGCGCCCGATCGAGGTGCCGTTCGGCGGGGCGTCCGATGTCCGGCTCGTGGCGATCTCGCCGCTCGGCCGAGAGCTCGCTGTGGCCGTCGGCGATCCGCAGGGTGCCGGGTTCAAGCTGATCGTGATCGACCTCGGCCTCGGCACGACGCGATCGTTCGCCGTCGACCGTGGGTTGAACGGTTCTCCGTCGTGGATCGGGCCGGACCGGGTCGCTCTCGACGTGATCAAGCCCGATGGCGAGTCGGGCCAGGCCACGATCGACACCCACTCGGGCGCCGTCACCGACGACGCCCTCGAGGGTCGCGTTGCTTCGGCGACCTACGACCGAGTCCACCTCGCCGTCGACGACCCGACGAACGGCGACGTCCTCGTCGGCGTCGGCGACGGGAAGGTCCTTCGGCCGCTGGGCCAGGTCACGCGACTCACCGGGCCCGACGGGTCGTCCGTGGAGAGCCTCTCGATTGACCCGGGAGGCCGGAAGCTCGCGGTCGTTCGCCGCACCGAGGATGGCACGGCCTCGATCGAGATCTACCGGTTGACCGACCAGGGCTGGCGGAGCGCCCGGACGATCGCGATCGGCGACGGCTCGGTCTCGATCGCCTGGCTGCAGTGATGGGCGCGGACGGAGGCGCCCGGCAATCGAAAGGGCGCCGGCCTCGCGGTCGACGCCCTCGTCGTTCGGTGCTGCCGGCGCCCGCCGGCGGGAGGTCAGGCGGGGATGGCGTTCTGGGCGGAGAAGATCGATTCCTGGGCCGCCTCGGGCAGCATGACGCCCATGATCTTCTGGACCGAGAGGACGTGGACGCAGGTCCGCCAACTGTCGAAGTAGTGGCAGGTGCAGTGCCACTGGCCGGCGTCGAGACTCAGGTGATGCGTGTCGTTGTCGCCGCGGAACGTGAGCGAGAACCGATCGAGCGTGATCCGATCGAGCTCACGAGCGTAGCGATTCGCCTTCTCGACCTTGCCGATCAGGGAACTGTGCATCGCCGCATACCTCCGCGCCCGCATGGGGCGTTCACGAGGCCGCCGACCCGGTCGTGCACCCGACCGGTGAGGCGGTCGTAGCCCGAACGATACACCCGGGGAGCCGCCCGGTCACCCCCCGAAACGGCCAATCGGGCCGGGACTTCGGGGTCCATCGACGGCCCTCGCGGGATCGGCCCAGGGCCCGCTCCCGGCGCTACGGGGCCGACGTGCCTTCGCGACCGAAGTCGTCCTCGATCCGGACGACGTCGTCGAGCTCGGGGGTCGAGACCTCGACCAGCTCGACCCGCTCGATCGCCTCGTAGCGGTGGCGCCGCCCGGTCCCGACGTGGGCGCCCTCGCCCGGGCCCAGCTCGCTGACCGCCATGTTCCCGGCCTCGCCCTCGAGATGGAGACGCAGCCGGCCGCTGACGACGAGGATCGATTCGTCCTTGCGTTCGTGGTACTGGAGCGACAGCCGCCGACCGGTCTCGATGACGAGGATCTTGCCGACGTAGCGGTCGGTGTGGGCCCAGATCAGCTCGTGGCCCCAGGGCTTGTCGACGCGCCGCGCCTCGCTCATGAGCCGCGGACGAGCTTCTCGCCGGCATCGAGGAGCGCCTCGCGGAGCTCGGCCGATGTGGCCTCCGTGTAGACCCGGACGAGGGGCTCGGTGCCGCTCGTGCGGACGAGCAGCCACGAGCCGTCGTCGAGGAAGAACTTCACGCCGTCGTTCGTCGACAGCGGCACCGTCCGGGCGACCGGATGACCCGCGAGCGACGCGGGCGCCTGGTCGCGGAGGTCGACGAGGAGCCGCCGCTTCACGCCGTCGTAGGCGCTCCGCTCGACGTGGACGTCGACCCGGAGATAGAACGACGGCCCGGCGATCTCGTGGAAGTGGGCGATCGCCTTCGACACGGGCCAGCGGCCGGCGGCCTTCTCGCGCAGGAACAGCTCGAGCAGCATCAGGTCGGCGTAGATCCCATCGCGCTCGGGCAGGTGCATCCCGAACCCGTAGCCGCCGGATTCCTCTGCCCCGAGCATCGCCCCCGTCTCGATCATCTTCGGCCCGATGAACTTGAAGCCGACCGGGGTCTCGTGGGTCGGGATCCCGTAGTGCTCTCCGAGGCGAGCCGCCATCGACGTGTTGTTGACGCTCACGACGACCGGCTGCCGCAGCTGGCGATGCTCGGCGAGGTGGTACATCAGGAGGCCCGTCACCTCGAGCTGGTGCAGGAACGTGCCTCGCTCGTCGGCCGCGCCAGCCCGGTCGGCGTCGCCGTCGAGGAAGAGGCCCAGGTCGAAACCGCCGCCGCCGATGATCGCGAGTGCCTCGTCGATGTTCGGCCGGATCGGCTCCGGGTTGATCCCGCCGAAGTAGGGGTTGCGCTCGCTGTGGATCTCGGTGATCCGGATCCGGCCGTCGCGCAGGAGCCGGGGGATCCAGCCCGCGCCAGCCCCGTACATCGGCTCGACGAGGACTGACAGGTCGGCGGCCTTCAGCTCGTCGAGGTCGATCGTCCGGCGGACGTAGCGCTCATAGCCGTCGAACGGGTCGAACCGCTCGACGAGACCCGCCGCTTCGGCATCGGCCAGCGGCCGCCGCTCGATCGCGGTGCCGCCGTTCGTGGCGATGGCCGCCTCGAGGACCGCGAGGATCTCCGGCCCGGCGGCCGCGCCGGTCGGCGACTTGACCTTGAAGCCGTTGTCGGTCCACGGGTTGTGCGAAGCCGTGATCACGATGCCGGCCGCGGCGCCGCGCTCCACGACCTCGTAGGAGCTCATCTGCGTCGGCACGGCCATTGCCGCGAGATGGACGGGGATGTCGTGGGCGAGGAGGACCTCGGCCGCGGCGGCCGCGAAGTGCTCCGATGCGAAGCGCCGGTCGAACGCGACGACCACGCCCTTCGCCTGCTCGCCGCGCTCGACGACGTAGCGGGCCACACCGTCGGCGCAGCGACGGACGTTGACGAACGTGTAGTCGTCGGCGACGCGCGCCCGCCAGCCGTCGGTCCCGAAGACGATCGTCGTCGGGACGGGCGTCTCGGCGATCGTCACGGACGGCCTTCCTGGCGGGCGACGCGGTCGAGCAGGGCCGCGACCTCGGCGGCGAGATGACGGGCACCGACCAGGTGGGCCCAGACGCCGTCGGTCGCGATCGTGGCGCCGGATCCGCCGCCGGCGGCCGGACCCGATTCGACGACGAGCCGGCCGTCGACGGGCCGCACGACGAGGTCGTCCGGACCGAGCTCGATCCGCTCGCCCGTCTGGACGACGTGGCCCGAGGCCCCGCCGGCATCGCCTCCGGCCAGCGCGGCGAGAAGCGCGGTCCAGCTGCCGAGATCGCTCCAGCCGACGTCGAGCGAGCCCATGACGACCCGGTGGTCGTCGGCCGCGCTCTCCATCACGGCCTTGTCGATGGAGATCGGCTGGATCCGGTCGTAGGCGTTGGCGAGGGCGAGCTCCGAGGTCGTCGCCTGGCCGATGAGCATCGGCAGCGGGGTGTACTTCTCGAGCGCCGCCTGGATCGCCCCGCGCTGCCACGCGAACATGCCGGCGTTCCACGAGACGCCCGGCATGTTGATCAGCTCGCGGGCCCGCGCGTCGGTCGGCTTCTCCTCGAACCCGAGCAACGGATAGGCGGCGACCCCGTCGACCTTCGCGCCGCGCATCGTGTCCGGGCGGAGGTAGCCGTAGTCGGTGGACGGGCGGGTCGGCCGGATGCCGAGGGTCACGAGGGGCTGCTCGATCTCGAAGGCGCCGCAGGCCATCCGGTCGGCCGCGACCTCGAGGACCTTCCGGAACAGCTCCTCGTCGTTGACCCAGTGGTCTGCGGGGAGCACGACCATCACCTCGTCCTCGGGCCGGTCGATGACCTCGGTGGCAAGGGCGATCGCCGCCGCGGTGTTGCGACCCGACGGCTCCACGATGAGGCGGGCGGCCGGGGCCTGATCGCGGACGAGCTGGCCGTACCGCCGGTCGGTGACGCAGAAGATGTCGTCCTCGCCGACCAGGGGTGCGACCCGCTTGACGGTGCGTTGGAGCAGCGTCTCGTCGCCGAGGAGCGGCAGGAACGGCTTCGGGCAGTCCGGCCGGCTCACGGGCCAGAGCCGCGTACCGCCGCCGCCGGCGAGGATGACCACGTACATGGCCGCCCATTCTACGGCCGACGCGACGGTCCCTACGGCCGTCGAGGGCGTCAGCCCTGAAGCCGGACGACAGGTCGGCGGGCGATCAGAAGCTCGGCGGCGTGCAGCAGAAGAGGATCACCGCGAGCCCATCGCCGGCGTTCCGGTTGCGATGCGGGAGGCGCGAGGAGTATGTGATCGCGTCACCCTCGCCGAGGAGATGACGCTCGTCGGCGACCCACAGCTCGAGCGAGCCGGACAGGACGATCACGACCTCCTCGTCCGAATCGTGGGTGTACGGCTCGTCGCCCGTGCCACCCCCGGGCTCGAGGGTCGTCAGGATCACCTGGAGGCGGCCGCCCGATCCGGCGGTCAGGAACTCGTCCACGGCGCTCAGGCCCGGGTACGAGATGCGGCGACGGTCGGCGGTGCGGACCACGCGGCCATGCGGCTGGTCGTCGGCGAAGAGCTCAGCGATCCCCAGGTCGAGGGCCCGGGCGATCCTCTGGACGGAGGCGATGGACGGGCTCGTGACCTCGCGCTCGACCTGGGAGAGGAAGCTCTCCGTCACGCCGGCCCGTTCGGCGAGCTGACGGAGCGTCACGTGGCGCGCGTGGCGGAGCGACCGGATGCGCGGCCCGAGCTGGAGCTCCGTCCCGGTCATCGCGCGCTTTCCTCCCTCCGCGGATCCGCCCTTCAGTGGACCGGCGGCTGAAGTATAGCTTCAGGAGACGTTGCGTCTTGGCCGCCTCCGGGGTCGACCGGATTCGAATCTCGTGCGCTTTCGTCGTTGACGCTGCGCATCCACCCCGCATACCATCGCGCCACCCTGTAGCATCGCTACACCGCTCGACCGGTCGATGAACCCATCGCGCCTGCCCAAAGAGGGGCCCGTGACCGTCTCCGGGAGCCTTGCCGAACGACGCCCGTCAACGCCGATGTCGAACGACGCCGCCCCGACCGATGAAACGAAGCCTGACGTCGAGCTGATCGGCATCACGAAGCGCTTCGGGTCCGTCGTGGCCGTCGACCGGATGGACCTCGAGATCCCCCGCGGCTCCTTCACGAGCCTGCTCGGACCGTCAGGCTGCGGCAAGACCACGACGCTCCGGATGATCGCCGGCTTCGAGCAGCCGACCGAGGGCGAGATCCTGCTCGCCGGCCGCCCGATCGCCGGTGTCCCTCCGTACCACCGCAACGTCAACACGGTCTTCCAGCACTACGCCCTCTTTCCCCACATGGACGTCGCCCAGAACGTCGGCTACGGGCTGCGCCAGCGGAAGGTCGGCCGGGCCGAGGAGCAGCGCCGCGTCGACGAGGCGCTCGAGCTGGTCCGCCTGACCGGCTATGGAAAGCGCCGCACCTGGGAGCTGTCCGGCGGCCAGCAGCAGCGGGTGGCTCTCGCGCGGGCCCTCGTCAACCATCCGACCGTTCTGCTCCTCGACGAGCCGCTCGGTGCCCTCGACCTGAAGCTCCGCAAGGAGATGCAGCTCGAGCTCAAGGCGCTCCAGCAGGAGGTCGGGATCACGTTCGTGTACGTGACCCACGACCAGGAGGAGGCGCTGACGATGAGCGACATGATCGTCGTCATGCGCGACGGCGTGATCCAGCAGCAGGGTGTCCCCGACGCCCTCTACGAGCGGCCGACGAATGCGTTCGTCGCCAACTTCATCGGGCTCTCGAACTTCATCCCGGGACGGCTCGTCGAGCACGACCGGGCCACGGGGCGGGCCGTGGTCGAGACCGACCGCGGGCTTCGACTCGTTGGGCATGTCACCGACCCCGATGCGGCCGCGACCACGGGGTCACCCGTGACGGTCGCGGTCCGGCCGGAGCGGCTGCGCGTCGACCCCGATCGCGCGGCCGCGGAGACGACCGGGGTCGATGGCTCGATCGGCGCCGCGGGTCTCGTCAGCGTCCCGGGCCGGGTTCGTCAGGGAACGTATCTCGGCGACCAGACCGAGTACCGGATCGAGACCCAGGCGGCGGGCGAGCTGATCGTCCGTCGCCAGAACGCATCGGGGGCGGGCACCGACGGCGGGATCGGACCGGGCGATCCGGTCGTGGTCCGCTGGAACGAGGAATCGAATCTCATCCTCGCGGGGTGAATGTGGGGTAGGGATCGCCGAGGGGCGAGAAGAGGAGGACGGACTGTGGCAGATCAGGATCTCGACGCGATGCTGGCACGCATGGGCGGAGCCCGGATGAGCCGGCGGGGGTTCCTGCGCGCGGCGGGTTTCGGCAGCGCGGCGGCCGCCCTCGCGGCCTGTACCGGAAGCGGCGGGGCCTCGACGAGCCCATCCACGGCTCCATCGGTCGCTCCGTCCACCGGCGGCAGCAGCGAAGCGCCCAGTACCGCCCCGACGCCCGCGCCCTCGTACACGATCGAGAAGGCGCTCTACATGTACAACTGGGCGCAGTACATCTCGCCCAAGAACATCGACGCGTTCAAGGCGCAGTTCGGCGTCACGAAGTTCCAATACGACGTCTACGACAACAACGACGCGCTGCTCGCGAAGCTCCAGGCAGGAGCCACCGGCTACGACATCTGCTCGCCGACGGCCGAGTTCGTCCCGGGCATGGTCGAGCAGGGCTTCGTCCAGAAGCTCGACAAGACCCGGATCCCGAACCTCGCGAACATCGACCCGGTGTTCAAGGGTCTCTGGTGGGATCCGAACGACGAATACCTGATCCCGAAGGACTACGGCACGACCGGCATCCTGTATCGCTCGTCGATGCTCCCGAGCATCCCGGCCAGCTGGAAGGACTTCTACCAGCTCGTCAAGGGCCCGGCGTCCGGCAAGACCGTCTTCGTGGATTCGATGGGCGACGTCTTCGTCTTCCCGCTGAAGATGCTCGGCTTCTCGGCCAACTCGGTCGACCATGACGAGCTGGAGCAGGCCCGCACCGTCCTCCTCGATGTCGCGCCGCA
Source organism: Verrucomicrobiia bacterium (assembly GCA_035577485.1). Classification (GTDB taxonomy): domain Bacteria; phylum Chloroflexota; class Limnocylindria; order Limnocylindrales; family CSP1-4; genus CF-46. The sequence goes on along the minus strand of DATLVO010000034.1, from coordinate 5,469 downwards.
CCTGCTGGCGCTCGATTCGAACACGTACGGCACGAAGATGGCCAAGGGCGAGGCGTCCCTGGCCCTCGGCTGGACCGGTGTCCTCGAGCAGCAGATGTCGAAGGTCAAGGACAAGGGTTACGTCGTGCCGAGCGACGGCACGATCTTCTGGCTCGACACGTGGGTCCTCCTGACCGGAGCCCCGGACCCGAATGCCTCGTACGCCTGGCTGAACTTCATCCAGGACCCGGCGGTCCAGGCCGAAGAGTCCAATTACAACCTCTACGCGACGCCGAACGACAAGGCCCGCCCGTTGGTCGACCCGGCGGTGTTGAACAACACCGCGATCTTCCCGACCGAGGAGCAGGTCAAGGCGCTCGAGGGCTCGAAGGACACCTCGGGCAACACGCAGCGCCTCGACATCTACGAGGAGTTCAAGCAGAACATCGGCAAGGCCTGACCCGTTCCGGATCGGTCGACCATGGCGACCGTGGCGCCGGGCCAGACGGCCCAATCACGACCGAAGCGACGGCGGGGGCCGGGATTGCTGACGACGATCCTGGTCCTGCCGGCCGCGCTCTGGTACGCACTCCTGCTCGTCGCCCCACTCGTCATCGTGTTCATCTTCTCGTTCGGGATCCGGGCGAAGAACGGCGGGTACGCGCCCGCGTTCGTCCTGGACAACTACGCCCGGGCGGTCCAGAAGTCCGAGCCCTTCATCCTGAGCCTCGAGATGGCGATCTTCGGGACGATCGGCTGCCTGCTCGTCGCCCTGCCCCTGGCCTACTTCATCGCGACACGGGCCCGGCGACGGAAGGGCCTCCTGATCCTTCTGCTCGTTATCCCGTTCTGGACGAGCTTCCTCATCCGGACGTACGCGTGGCTGTTGATCCTGGGGCCGGACCTCGGCCTGGCCGGCCTGCTCCAGGGGCTCACCGGGGCCGACAAGATCCAGATCCTCGGGACGCCGATCGCGGTGATGATCGGGCTGATCTACGGCTACCTGCCGCTGATGATCTTCCCGCTCTACGTCACCCTCGAGCGGATGGACCGGACCCTGGTCGAGGCCTCCAAGGACCTGGGGGCCGGACGCTGGGCGACCTTCCGCCAGGTGACCCTGCCTGTCGCGCTACCCGGCCTCGTGACGGGCAGCATCCTCGTGTTCATCCCGATGATGGGTGAGTACGTGATCCCCCAGATCCTGGGTTACGGTCGGACGTACCTGATGGGCAACGCCCTGGTGACGGACTTCCTCGAGGCCCGCAACTGGCCGCAGGGCTCCGCCCGGGCCGTCTTCCTGATCGTGGTCATGATCGTGACGATCGCCGGTTACGTCTGGTTCGTGAACCGCGGCCGGACCACCCGCGACGTGAGCGTCCTGTGACGGCGCCGGCCATCGTCGCGTCGGTCGATCGGACCCGGCTGCCCGCGAGCCGCCCGAGGGGCGACCGCTGGGGGCCGCTGGTCGAGGGCTACTTCCGGGCGCACGCCTGGATCGTGTACCTCTTCCTGTACCTCCCGATCTTCGTCGTGATCCTGTTCGCCTTCAACTCCGCGACCGTGGCGACGGCCGACTGGGAGGGGTTCTCCTTCCGCTGGTTCGGGATCGCCCTCGACGACGACGTCGTCCAGACGACGCTCGCCAACAGCTTCATCATCGCCATCCCGAACGCGATCCTCGCCACCGCGTTCGGCACGATGGCGGCGCTCGGCCTGCAGCGCGTCGGCAAGCGAGTCCGGGGCGCCTTCGACGTCCTGACCTACATGAGCGTGATCGTCCCCGAGATCGTCATCGCCCTGGCCACGCTCGTGATGTTCGCCACGAGCTTCGACACGCTCAACAAGTGGTTCGGGATGAAGCTGTCGCTCGGCTACCCGACGGTCATCGCGGCGCACGTCCTGTTCAATCTCAGCCTCGTGCTGCTCCTTGTCCGGGCTCGCCTGTCGGGAATGGATCGGACGTTCGTCGAGGCCAGCGCGGACCTCTTCGCGACCCCCTGGCGGACGTTCGTCCAGATCACGTTCCCGCAACTCCTGCCCGCGATCGTCGCCGGCTTCCTGCTGTCGTTCACGTTCAGCTTCGACGACTACGTGATCACGACGTTCGTCAGCGGACCGGGCTCGTCGACCCTGCCGCTGTTCATCTTCGGCCAGGTCAAGCGCGGGGTCACCCCCGAGACGAACGCGGTCGCGACGATGATGCTGGCCGTGACGATTGCGCTCCTCCTGGTCGGACAGCTCGTCCTGACGTGGCAATCGCGACGGGCGGGGCGGCGGTCCGCCGTCACGATGGTCGAGATCGTCACGGAGCGCTGACGCGTGGCTGGTCATCCGATCGACAACGTCGATTCGTGGCGCGGGCCGACCGCCTCGCAGGCGGCCGGGCTGACCCTCGACGCGGCGCGGGCGATCGTGGCCTCCGTCCAGGCGGAGGCGCGAGCGATGGCGGTCGCGATGTCCTGCGCGGTCGTCGACAGCGGTGACCAGCTCGTCGTCTTCGAGCGGATGGATGGGGCTGATCTGGTCGGGATCACCCTTGCCCGGGACAAGGCGTTCACGGCGCTCGTCAACCGGATGCCGACGGCGGATCTCCCGCCGATCGTCCAGCCCGGCACCGAGTTCTTCGGCTATCACACGGTGGCGGGCGGCCGAACGATCATCTTCGCCGGAGGGATGCCGCTCGAGCGGAACGGCGTGCTCGTCGGCGCGGTGGGCGTGAGCGGCGGCGACAGCGCCCAGGATCAGCGGGCCGTCGAGGCCGGGGTTCGCGCCTTCGCCGGCGGTTCGTAGATCTCAGGCCCGGCGAGTCGGGCCCGGCCCAGATCAGGCGGCGGAGATCGGCTCCGGCTGGCGCATGCCCGCCTCGGATGCGAGGAGCGCGGCCTTGTCGGTCCGCTCCCAGGGCAGATCGAGATCGGGCCGGCCGAAGTGGCCGTACGCCGCGGTCTGGCGGTAGATCGGGCGTCGGAGGTCGAGGGCCGCGATGATCGAGGCCGGTCGCAGGTCGAAATGGCGCTCGATGAGCCGCTGGATGTCCTCGTCGGGCAGCTTGCCCGTCCCGAACGACTCGACCTGGAAGGAGATCGGCCGGGCGATCCCGATGCCGTAGGCGATCTCGACCTCGAACCGGTCGGCGAGGCCGGCGGCCACGATGTTCTTCGCGACCCAGCGCGCGGCGTAGGCCGCCGAGCGATCGACCTTCGTCGGATCCTTTCCGGAGAACGCACCGCCGCCGTGGCGGGACATCCCGCCGTAGCTGTCGACGATGATCTTGCGACCCGTGAGGCCGGCATCGCCCATGGGGCCGCCCGTGACGAACCGACCCGTCGGGTTCACGTGCATCACCGGGTCGGTCTCGCGCAGGTCCGCCGGGATCGTCGGCCGGATGACCGCCTCGACGATCTCGCTTCGGAGCCGCTCGGCGCGGACGTCGGGATCGTGCTGGGCGGAGACGACCACGGTCTTCACCCGCTTGGCGACGCCGTGCTCGTACTCGATCGTGACCTGGGTCTTGCCGTCGGGCCGGAGGTACGGCAGCTGGCCGGTCTTGCGGACCTCGGAGAGGCGTCGGGCCATCCGATGGGCCAAGGCGATCGGGAGCGGCATCAGCTCGGGGGTCTCGCGGCAGGCGAAGCCGAACATCATCCCCTGGTCGCCGGCGCCGAGCTCGTTGGTGGCGGCGTCCTCGCGGTTCTCGAGGGCCGCATCGACGCCCAGCGCGATGTCCGGCGACTGCTCCTTGATCGAGACCAGGGTCCCGCAGGTCAGGTAGTCGAAGCCGTACTCGGCCTTCGTGTAGCCGATGTCGCGGACGGTGTCGCGGACGACCTGCTGGAAGTCGACGTAGGTCGTCGTCGAGATCTCGCCGAGGACGACGACGAGCCCCGTCGTCGTGGCCGTCTCGCAGGCAACGCGGGCGTTCGGATCCTCCCGGATGATCGCGTCGAGGATCGCGTCCGAGACCTGGTCGCACATCTTGTCGGGATGGCCCTCGGTCACCGATTCCGAGGTGAACAGGTACTGCGCGGCGTCGACGATGCTGGTCATGCGAATCCTCTGCGGAGTGTCGGCGCCGAGGGTATCACGGGCCCTCCGCGGACCGGCCTCGGGGCCGTGCCGATGGTCCGAAAACCGTTGCGTCCAGGACTCAGGCGCCTACGACTTCGGGCCCGTTGCGGGCGGCGTCGACTGATCGTGCTCAGCCCGCCCCGCGGGTTGTGTCGCCCCAGGCACCACGATCCTGGGCGCGACGTATGCGGGGCCGAAGCCGAATTACCAGGCACCACGATCCTGCGGGCAACGAACGCGGGCCCGAGGCCGCGTTACCAGGCACCACGATCCTGGGTGCAACGAACGCGAGCCGGGCCGGCAGCGAGCCGGGGGCCGTTGCTCGACCCGGACGTAGACTCGCGGCGTGACGGAGCCTTTCATGCCGGACACGGCGGTCACGCTGGCCGCACCCGACCTCGCCACCGTCGATCCTGCGGCCCTCGACGCGGCCGACCCGCTCGCGTCGTTCCGCCACCGGTTCGCGATCCCGGAACCGGGCCTGATCTACCTCGACGGCAACTCCCTCGGCCGGCCACCGCTCGCGACCCTCGAGCGGCTCGCCCGGGTCGCAACGGTCGAGTGGGCCGGCGAGCTCATCCGCGGCTGGGACCACTGGCTCGACGAGCCGCTCCGGGTCGGCAACCTCCTGGGGACCGAGCTCCTCGGTGCGCGACCGGACGAGGTCGCGATATGCGACTCGACGACGATCGACGTCTACCGGCTCGCCAGCGCGGCGCTCGATGCGCGGCCCGGCCGGCGGTTCGTTGTCACGGACCGCGCCAACTTCCCGACCGACCGCTACGTTCTCGAGGGCCTCGCCCGGGACCGCGACCGGGAGATCGCGTGGCTGGATCCCGATCCGGTCGACGGCCCGACCACCGACGACGTCGCCGCCGTCCTGACCGCCCATCCCGGCGACGTCGCCCTCGTGACGCTGAGCCACGTCAACTACCGATCGGCGGCCATCGCCGATCTCCCTGCCATCACCCGTCTCGCCCACGACGCCGGCGCCCTCGTCCTGTGGGATCTCTCGCATTCCGCCGGCGCGATCCCGGTCGAGCTGGTCGCGGCGGACGTCGATCTGGCCGTCGGCTGCTCCTACAAATACCTGAACGGCGGGCCGGGCGCGCCGGCCTGGCTCTTCGTCCGATCGGAGCTCCAGACAACACTCCGCAACCCGATCCAGGGCTGGTTCGGCCAGTCCGACCAGTTCGAGATGGGCCAGGGGTTCCGGCCGCGTCCGGGCATCGCCGGCTGGCTGACCGGGACGCCCGGGATCCTCGGACTGGCGGCGGCCGAGGAGGGCATCCGCCTGTCGGCGGAGGCCGGGATCGATCGGATCCGGGCCAAGGGCGTGGCCCTGACCGAGTACGCGATCGCGCTGTTCGACGCGCACCTCGCGCCGCTCGGCTTTGCGCTCGGCAGCCCGCGTGACGCGGC
>DATLVO010000033.1:0-13070 GCA_035577485.1 Verrucomicrobiia bacterium | reverse complement strand
GTACTTCTTGGTGACGTGCTCGAAGGTCACGGTCGCCATGTGCGCACCTCAACCCCACCGGGGCATCGCGGGTCCTTGCATCCAGCCACCGGGAGGTGTCGTGGACGGACCCCGTACGAGGAGCCGGCTCGGGTGCCCGTGATCCTAACACCGGCTGCCACGCAGGAACGACGCTGGGTGCGTTGCCGCCTCCGGTCCGCGCTCACGCACCTTGAAGTGCGCTCGCTTGCAGTCCTCGGCGGCGCCTTCCCGGCGCCGCCCCTGCGCGACGAACGCAGTGCGGGAGCGCCGCGAGGGCGGTTTCCTGCCACATGTTCACCCGGCGATCCTTAGCCGCAGTCGACACCACGAATCCGGCCCAATCCACGCCCGGCCGGTCCCGAGTTAGCCTGCCGCAGCTACGGATCACCCGCCGAGGGCCATCTCGGCCGGCCCCGAGTTCCGTAAGGTTCGTCCCGCGAACATTTGGCACGATTGCCGTCCAATGCAGGCGCAGACGAGGAGTCGGCCATGCTCGTGCTCGACCTCGAGCTCTCGGCCGAGCAGGCCCTCGAGGAGTGCGGTCGGCGCGGCCTCGTGGTGCGAAGCGAACGTGAACTTGCCGGGCGGACCGGCAGCCGCCATTGGCATCTCCGGATCCCTGGCCGTCCCGGCACGCTGGAGTTGAACGCATGGCAGAACCGGGTCTGGGTCAACGTGCATCCTCTTCGCGACGGCGGCTGGGCGATCTCCATGGCACGGGAGCTGTCGGCCCTCCCCGCGAGTGACGTCAACCAACCCTGAGCGACTCCGAGGTCCCGCCTACAATCCCCGCGAGGAGGAGGCCACGATGTCGACGACGCCGGCGATCCGCATCTCCCGCGACCGCTTCCATCTCGCGTGGGACCCGGCGATCGAGCCGATCGAGACCGTCGAGAGCGGGGCCGTCGTCGAGTTCGACCTCCTCGACGCCTCCGGTGGGCAGCTGACGGCCACGTCGAAGCTCGACGACCTCGCCCGGCTCGACTTCAACAGGGTCGACCAGGTCAACGGCCCGATCGCCGTCGTCGGCGCCGAGCCCGGCGACGCCCTCCAGATCGATCTTCTCGAGTTCGAGCCGGCCGACTGGGGCTGGACCGCGAGCATCCCGGGCTTCGGCCTCCTCACGGACGACTTCCCCGATCCGGCCCTGCGCATCACCCGGGTCCCCGCGGCCGGCGGCCGGGCCGAGTTCCTGCCCGGCGTCCGCGTCCCGATCGTCCCGTTCTGCGGCGAGGTCGGCGTCGCGCCCCTCACCGGCCCCCGCTCGACGATCCCACCGGACCTCCACGGCGGCAACATGGACACCCGCCACCTCACGGCGGGTTCGACGCTCTTCCTACCCGTCTTCCATGCCGGCGGTCGGCTGTCGATGGGCGACGGCCACGCCGCCCAGGGCGACGGCGAGGTCTGTGGGACCGCGATCGAGACGCCGATGCGGGCGCTCGTCCGGCTGACGGTTCGGAAGGACCTCCACCTCGCCGCGCCGGAGTTCCTGACGGCCGACATCGCGGCAACGCCCGGCGGCCGGCGCTACGCGACCGACGGGATCGGGCCGGACCTGCTCGGGGCGGCACGCGACGCCGTCCGGCGGATGATCGACTGGCTCGGCCGCGAGCACGGGATCGCGGCGATCGACGCCTACTTGCTGACGAGCGTCGCGATCGACCTCCGGATCAGCGAGATCGTCGACATGCCGAACTTCGTCGTGACCGCGCACTGCCCGCTGGCGATCTTCGACTGATCGAGAGGGCGCGCCGCGGGTGGCGACGCGCCCGCCCCACGGGTCACGCCTCGGCGACCGCGTCTCCGAGTGCCTGCAGCCGGCTCGCCTCGCGGACGTAGAGCACGAGCCCGAGCACGATTCCGGCGACCATCCAGATCGCGACGAGCGGCGGCACGACGTCGAACGGCGACGCGAGCGGGTCCAGCTTGATGTCGAGAATCGGAATGGTGAGACCGCCGAGGACGCCGAGGAACGCGGGGATCAGCAGGATGACGCCGACAACGGGGACGACCACGTGCTTGAGCACGTTGAACTCCTCCCGCATCTGCCGATAGTAGAAGCCGATCACCGCGATGTTGACCGCGACATACATCGCCGCGAACAGCAGGCCCAGGGCGTATCCGATCCAGATGTAGGTCGTCAGCGGTCCGCCGTTCTTCTGGCCGGTGAACAGGAGACCGAGTCCCACTGCCAGCACGATCCCGAGGATGCCCTGGAGATGGACCGCGTTGGCCGGCGTGCGGAAGGTGGGGTGGATCTCCGCCAGGGCCTGGGGCAGGAGGCGCGTCCGGCCGAGGGCGAAGATCACCCGCGTCGAGGCATTCGCCCCCGCGCTGGCATTCGCGAGCGAGCTGTTGATGATCGCGAACGTGACGAGGAGGCTGCCGATTCCAGGCAGGACCGAGTCAGCCATGCCGCCCCACGGGTTGCCACCGTTCGCGTTGAGGAAGTCCTTGGCCATCTTGTCGGGGCCGAAGAAGACGGTCGCCGCGTAATAGCAGAAGACGTAGAAGATCCCGATGAGGATGGCCGACAGGAGCACGGCTTGCCGGATCGTCCGGCGTGGATCGCGCGTCTCCTCGGCCAACGGCGCTGCCGCTTCGAACCCGACGAACGCGAGCAGGCAGAACACCATGCCCTGGAGGGCCGGCTTCAGGCCGTCGGCGCCGGGCAGGAACACGGACAACGTGTTGCGCGAACCTGCGTTGATGACCAGCAGCAGCGAGACCGCGAGGAAGATGCCAATCTCGATCAGACCGAGCGCGACGCCGACCCGCGTCGAGATCGCGATTCCGCGGTAGACGAGGTACCACACGATCAGGCCGCAGATCACCGCCAGTGGCAGCCACGCGAGGTCGTTCTGGAAGCCGGTGATCGTGTGGATGAAGTCGGCCGCGAAGAACCCGAACGAGGCGTAGAGCGCGGCCGGGACGATCGGCTCGGCCAGGAGGAAGGCCCAGGCCATGAGCCAGCCCGCGAACGAGCCGAGGCCGCGTGCCACATAGGTGTACATCCCGCCGGCGGACGGCAGGTGCCGTGCAAGCTCGCCGATCGAGTAGGCAGTGAAGAGCGCCGCGATCAGCGCCAGGACCACCGCGAGGGGTGTCGATCCGCCCGCGAAGATCGTCGCCGCGCCGATCGAGAGCGCGGTCGCGACCGCCGGCGCCATGTGGGTGATGGACTGGAACAGGACCTCGGTGAGCCCGATCGCGTTCCGTTCGAGGCCACCCTGGGCAGACGAAGACGCCACGGATTCCTCCTCCCCCACCCAACGATCCGGCGGGTGCCCCCGCCGCGATGTCGCCATTCTCCCCGGCGACGCAAGGCCCAACTCCCCTCGTGCAGATCGGCGAAGTCGCGACTGGCGCGCCGTCGGTGCGCCGCCCGCCCACCACCCGTAGCATCCCGGGGTGACCCCGCGGACCGAGCGCTCCTACCGAGCCCTGCTCCAGGTGCCCGGCCTCGGCCGGATCCTCCTGTCGATGCAGCTCAGCCGGATCGCCCAGTCGATGGTCGGCGTGGCGCTCGTGCTCTTCACCCTGAACGAGTACCACTCGCCCGCGTTGACCGGCGCCGTGACCTTCGCGAGCGTCCTGCCCGGGTTGATCGTCGCACCCGTCGCCGGCGTCCTCCTCGACCGTCACGGCCGGACCCGGCTCGTGATCCTCGACTACGTCGTCGCGCTCCTCGCGATGACCGCGATCGGTGGGCTGGCCCTCGCCCACGCTCTGCAGGTCCCCGTCCTGTTCGCGATCACGATCGTGAGCTCCCTGACCGCGATCCTCAGCCAGACCGGGCTCCGGAGCCTGTTCCCGCTGCTCGTCCCGGAGCGGCTCTGGGAGCGGGTCAACGCGATCGACTCGAACGGCTACCTCGTCGCGACGATCATCGGGCCGCCGCTCGCGGCGGGGCTCGTCACCCTGGTCGGCGGTCCGGCGACCCTGATCCTCATCGGCATCGGGTTCGGCGCGGCGGCGATCGCGATGATCGGCGCACCGGATCCGGACACCCGATCAGCGACGAGTGGCAGCCTGCTCATGGACGCCTGGGACGGCGTCAAGTACACGTGGCGGAATCGGACCCTCCGCGGTCTCGGGTTCTCGATCTCGCTGCTCAACCTGTCGGGCGGGATGGTCACGATCGTCGTCCCCTTGATCGTGCTCGATCGGCTGCACGCGCCGGAGGTCGCGGTCGGGCTCGTGTTCGCCGCGTCCGGCGTGTCGGGGATGATCGCGGCCCTCGTCGCGGGCCGGCTCGACAGCCGCGGCCGCGAGTGGAGCCTCCTCGTCCTGCCGATGGGCGGGATCGCGGTGGCGGACCTGTTCCTGCTCGGTGGGAATCACGCTGGCGACGTCGTGACCGGGCTCCTGTTCGTCGGGTTCGGGCTCGCGCTGGGCGGGCTCCTCAACGGGCCGATGGATATCGGGCTGTTCACGATCCGCCAGCGCCGGACCGATCCCGCCTGGATGGGCCGGGCGTTCGCGGTGTCGATGGCGTTCAACTTCGTCGGCTACCCGATCGGGGCGGCCCTGGCCGGGGCGATCGCCGCCGTCTCGATCGACGCCGCGATCGTGGTCGGCGTCGTCGCCTGCGTCGTCGCGGGCGTCACGGCGGCGGTGATGATCCCGCGGCGCGAGGCGCCTCGGTCGCGGCCGGCCGTGATCGGGGTCGCCGCTGACGGGGCAGCGGTGCCCGATCGGCGGGAAGGGGCCGCCCCGGACGGCCCCTGAGGGCAGATCAGGCCCGGGTCAACACCGCCCCGGTGTCGGCCCGGCGTCGGCATCCCGTGGCCTCCCGTCAGCTTCCCGTCGGGACGATCGTCACCGACCGCGCCGCCCCAAGGCCCACCGCCGGGGCGCCACTCGCCTCGGGCGCGCCACTCGCCTGCGGGCGGCCGCCGAAGCCGCGCCCGTCGAGCTGGACGAGGACCGTGGTGCCGGTCGTCACGTCGGCTGCGGTCGCCGGGGCCTGCTTGTGGTAGGTCGTGGTCCCGTTGAGCGCCAGGGTCACGGTCTGGCCCGAGGCGAGCTTGATTGTCAGCGACGTCGCGTCCATCGCCTCGACGGTGCCCTGGATCGAGATGCCGCCGGCGGCGAACCCGCCGCCACCGAAGCCGCGACCCGGCGCGCCGCTCGCCCCGGGTCCGGCGAACGTCCCGCCGTTGCCGCCCTGACCGCCGAACCCGTTCCGGGCGGTGGTCGCGGCCGCGACCGGCGCGGTTGCCCGCCCGACGGCGAACGCGACGCCGCCGATGGCGACGACGAGCGCGAGGCCGAGGAGGACGTTGACGAGCAGCCCGCCGGCGCCGCGCCTGGGCGCGACGGAGAGGGGCTGCACGGGGACGGTGGTCCCAGGCGTCACCGGCGGCGCCGGCGCCGGGGAGGCGGGGCCGGTTGGACCGCCGACCGGAGCGAACGGGTCGTGACCCGCATCGGCCGCGGCCGGCTGGAACGGATCGCGTGGGGTCGATGGGAACGGATCGCCGGGATTGCTGGACACGAACGGAGACCTCCTATTCGTAGCGAAGGGCGTTGATCGGATCGAGACGGGCAGCCTGCCGGGCCGGCCAGACGCCGAAGACGACGCCGACCAGCAGGCTGAAGACGACCGCCGCGGCGACGGTCGACGGGCTGAACTGGAATCCCCAGCCGGCGAGCTGGCCGATGAGCGCCGAGACCCCGAGACCCACGGCGATCCCGATCAACCCGCCGAGCAGGGACAGGGTCAGGGCCTCGATGAGGAACTGGGCCAGGATGTCCCGGCCTCGCGCCCCGACGGCCTTGCGGATGCCGATCTCGCGGGTCCGTTCGCGGACCGACACCAGCATGATGTTCATGATCCCGATCCCGCCGACGACGAGCGAGATGCCGGCGATCCCCCCGAGGAGGAGCGTCAACGTCCCGCTGATCGACGAGGCGGCGTCGAGGAGCTGGGTCTGGTTGAAGATCGAGAAGTCCGCGGTGTCGGTTGCGGCGAGCTGATGGCGGTCGCGGAGCAGCGCGGTGATCGCGTTCGTGACGCTAGTCATCTCGTCGTTCGACGCGACGCTGACGCCGATCGTCCGGACGGTGTCGCCCGCGACGAAGTACTTGCTGACGGAGGCGAGCGGGATGAGGACCTGGTCGTCCGGGTTCTGGAAGCCCGAGCCGCCCTTCGGCTGGAGGATCCCGATGACCTCGAACGGCAGGCCGCCGATCGAGATCGACGACCCGATCGACGTGGCGTCGAGGCCCAGGTCGGAGGCCGTCGTCGCCCCGAGCACCGCGACGCGGAGGCCGCGCTGGACGGCAGCATCGGTGAGGAAGGAGCCCTGCCAGACGTCGTAGGCGCGGACCTGCGCGTATTCGGCGCTCGTACCGATGACCGAGGTCGTCGTCGATTTCGTGCCGACGACGATCGAAGTCGAGGTCTGGAGCTCGGGCGCGACCGCGGCCACGCCGTCGACCTTCGCGACTGCTGCCGCGTCCTCGAGGGTCAGGGTCTGACCGCTCGTCGACCGACCGGTCGGGCTGATCGTCAGGAGGTTCGTCCCGAGGCTGGCGAGGCGGGTCGTGATGTTCGCGGTCGTTCCCTGCCCGACGCCGACGAGGGCCACGACCGAGGCGACGCCGATGACGACGCCGAGCATCGTCAGCGCCGCCCGGAGCCGGCTCGTGCGCAACCTCGACAGCGCGAGGCGCAGCAGCTCGAAGGCGTTCACGCCGCGATCCGCCCGTCCCGGATGTGGATCTGGCGGGAGGCCGCCTCGGCGACGTCCGGGTCGTGGGTGATCAGGACGATCGTGCGGCCGGCGGCGTGGAGCTCGCGCAGGACGGCGAGGACGTCGCGGCCGGACGCGCTGTCGAGGTTGCCCGTCGGCTCGTCGGCAAGGATCAGGGCCGGGTCGGTGACGATCGCGCGCGCCACCGCGACGCGCTGTTGCTGGCCGCCGGACAGCTCGTTCGGCTCGTGGTCGAGGCGGTCGCCCAGTCCGAGCCGCTCGAGGGCCGCCGTCGCCCGGCGGACCCGCTCACGACGGCCGACCCCCTGGTAGAGCAGGGGCGTCGCGACGTTGTCGAGCGCCGACGTCCGCGGCAGGAGGTTGTACGACTGGAAGACGAAGCCGATCGTCCGGCTGCGCAGCTTCGCGAGACCGTCGTCGTTCAGCGCGGCGACCGGCGTGCCGGCCAGCCGATAGGTGCCCGCCGTCGGCCGGTCCAGGCAGCCGACGATGTTCATCATCGTGCTCTTGCCCGAGCCCGACGGCCCGACGATCGCGACGAACTCGCCTTGCCCGACCTCGAGCGACACGTCTTGGAGGGCGTGGACCTCGACGCGGTCCATCGCGTAGGTCCGGCTGACCCGATCGAGACTGACGATCGGCTCCATCTCAGTTGCCGGGGCCGCCGCGGAACCCGCCACCGCCGCCGCCCGGGACAACGAACGTGCCGCCGCCGCCGTTGGTGCCCGTTCGCTGCTGGCTGCTCGTCCCGGTGACGACGACGTCGCCGGCGTTGAGCCCGGACTTGATCTCGACGAGGGAGCTGGTCATCAGGCCGACGGTGACCGGCTGCGCCTGGGGAGTGCCGGCGGCGGTGAGGACGAGGACCGTATAGGCGTCGCTCGTCCCGCGGATCGCCGCGGCCGGCACAGCCAGGACCCCGCTGGCCGACGCGGTCGTGATCGTGACGTCGGCCGTCATCCCGGGCTTCAGGTTTGCCGGCGGCGCGTTCAAGGCGACGGTCACCGCGTAGGAGACGACGCCATTGCTCGTGGAGCTCTCGGCCACCGGCGCGATCGCGGTCACGCTGCCGGTCAGGTCGGCATTGATCGCTCCGACCGTGACCGACGCTCCCTGCCCGAGCTGGATCGTCGCGACGTCGCTCTCGACGACGTTGGCCGTGACCTGGAAGGTCGTCGATGCGAGGTCGATCGCCTCGGCGGTCGGCGCGTCCAGGCCGACCGTCACATTCACGACCGTGACGATCCCGTCGGCCGGGGCCACGAGCGAGCCGTGGGCGAGCTGGGTCTTCAGGTCGGTGAGGGCCGATTTCGCGTCGGCGAGACCGTTGCGGGCGTTGAGGAGGCCGATCCGGGTCTGGCGGAGCGCGTCCGTCGTCGTCGCCGCGTCATGGGCATCCGTCGCCGTCGCGAGCTGGATGGTGGCCGTGGTGACGTTGTTGCTCGCGGTCGCGATCGCTGCCTGGAGACTGGCGTTCGTCGCGGTCGCCAGGACCTCGCCCTTCTTGACGCGGTCGCCGACCTTGGCCTTGACGGTGGTGACATGCCATGTGGCGGGCGATCCGTTCTGCCCGCTCGGGGTCGCTCCGGCAACGGCGCCGAAGACGAGCTTCCACGAGGTGCTCGAGGCGATCGCCCCGGTCGCGGCGATGTCGTCGGTCACGTCGGCGACGGCGGCTCGGGCCGTCAGGTAGGTCGTCGACGCCGCGGCGTTGCCGGGAAGGCCACCGAGGGTCACGAAGACGGCGAAGCCCCCGACCACCAACAGGCCGAGGATGGCCACGAGCTTGAGTTTCATTGCACGCTGCCACTCCGCTGGGGCAGCCACAGCCGCTGCCCGACGGGCGAACGCTCGGCCGGAGAGGTGAGAACTCGCTGAGAGCGCTGGACGGAGCGATGGCCGGGGTGACCGGCCGGGGGTTCAGCTGTCCCGGGCGGCCTCGTGGGCGCGGCGGTACTCGTCGCGGAGACGCTCGACGAGGGCCTCCGCCTCCGCCGCTTCGCCGGAGCCCGCGAGCGCGGCCTCGACCCGTCGCTCGGCCTCGCGCCACTGCGTGAGGATCTCGGCAATCGGCCGGGGCGTGTCCTCGATGGTCCCGCTGGGCGCGTCGGGCGATCCCGCCTCGACCTGGCCGTTGACGACCTCGGTCAGCTGGCGCTGGCGGACGCTGCCGACAAGCACCCGCTGGGCGATCACCTCGATCCGACTCGCGAGCTCGACGAGCCGCGGGTCGCCGGGCTCGAGGGACCGCTTCTCCTCCTCGATCGTCGAGAGGACCTCGAGATCACGCAGCAGCGCATCCGACGTCTTTCGGAGTGCCTGTCCGCTCTTGCCCATCTGTCCTCCCCTCGCGGCCCACCCGCGCCCGGCGAGCATAGCCCACGCCATCCGCAACGTCGCGGGAGCGATCGTCGCTGCAGGACGGCCGAGCTCGAGGGGTCAGCGCTCGCCGGCGAGATAGGCGTGCCAGAGCAGCCGGGCGGCGACGGCACGCCACGGTCGCCAGCCCTCGGCGAGCCGCCGCTGCGTCGCCGCGTCCGGGAGTGCGTCGAGGCGCTTCGCCCGCCGCATCGCCACGGCCAGGGCGAGGTCGCCATCCGGCCAGACGTCGGGCCGGCCGAGCGCCATCAGCAGGTAGATGTCGGTGGTCCAGCGGCCGATCCCCGGCACCGCAATCAGGGTCGATCTGACGTCGTCGTCGGTCGCCGTCGCGAGCGTCGCCGGATCGAGCCGGCCGTCGACGATCCGCTCCGCGAGGCCGACCACGTAGCGCGCCTTCTGGCGGGTGAGCCCGGCACCGCGCGCTTGCTCCTCGCCGAGGAGGGCGATGTTCGCCGGCTCGAGGCTGCCGGCCGCCCGGACGAGACGATCGAGCGCGGCCGCGCCCGAGGACAGCGAGACCTGCTGCTCGAGGATGATCGCGACGAGCGTTCCGAAGCCCGGCTCGCGGGCCCACAGGGGTGGCGGCCCGTGACGGGCGAGGATGCCGCCGAGGTCGGGGTCGACGGCCGCGAGCTCCACGGCGGCGAGGCGCAAGGCGGCCTCGTCGAGGGGTTCCAGGCCTTCGGTGGCTGGCGTCGTCGCCGTCATCCCCGAACGGTACCGACCGGCGCGAACCGGCGCCGCCCGCCGCCTTTCATGACCCTCTCATCGTCCCTCGCGAGGCTCCGCCGCAACCACCGAGCTCGTCCGGCACCGCCACGACCGCCGGGCAGCCCCCAGACCATCGCCCGAGCCCACGGGCAGCGGAGACCTTCGTGACCGACCCGATTCGCGAGCCGCGGCGGACCGCCGCGGCCAGCCCGATCCCGACCGCCGATCTCCGGACGGGCACCGTCCGCCGCCCTGTCCGCGACCAGATCGACGATGCCGTCGATGCCCGCGAGACGGCCGAGACCGTCCTCTACGAGATCCGGCGGGTGATCGTCGGGCAGGACGCGATGCTCGAGCGGGTGCTCGTCGCCCTCCTCGCCGGCGGCCATCTCCTCCTCGAGGGCGTGCCGGGGCTGGCCAAGACGCTGACGATCAAGACGCTCGCGGACGTCCTGCACGCCTCGTTCCGGCGGATCCAGTTCACGCCCGACCTCGTCCCGGGCGACCTCGTCGGTACCCGGATCTACCGACCCGACCGGGGCACGTTCGACACTGAGCTCGGACCGGTCTTCTGCAACTTCCTCCTCGCGGACGAGATCAACCGGGCCCCGGCCAAGGTCCAATCCGCGCTCCTCGAGGTCATGCAGGAGAAGCAGGTCACGATCGGCCCGGAGAGCCACCCCGTCCCGCGGCCGTTCCTCGTGATGGCGACCCAGAACCCCATCGAGTCCGAGGGCACCTACCCCCTTCCGGAGGCCCAGGTCGACCGGTTCATGATGAAGGTCGTCGTCGGCTACCCGACCGGCGAGGAAGAGGCCGTCGTCGTCGAGCGCTCGCTCCGGCCGGCCGCCACCGTCAGCCCGATCCTGAGCGCCGAGTCCCTCGCCGTCCTCCAGGCCCTCACCGCGGAGGTCTATGTCGACCGGCCGATCGTCGATTACGCGGTCGCCCTGACCGCTGCAACGCGGTACCCGGAGCGGGTCGGACTGCCGAACGTCGAGCCGTACATCGCGTTCGGAGCGAGCCCCCGCGGCTCGATCAACCTCGTCCACGCCGCGCGCGCCCTGGCCCTCGTCCGTGGCCGGCGCTATGTCATCCCCGGCGACGTCGTCGATCTCGCCCGGGACGTCCTCCGTCACCGGATCGTGCCGAGCTTCACGGCCCTGGCCGAGGAGGTCACGCCGGACATGATCCTCGACAAGCTGATCGGGGCCGTGCCCGTGCCGCGCGTCGCCCACGAGGCGCTGATCTCCCGGCAGGAGGCCGCCGATCGCGGTGCCCTGGTCGGCAGGCCGGGACGTCGCGACGCCGACGAGCGTGGCGAGCGTGGCGAGCGCGACGAGCGCGACGACGACGATCCGTTCGCGCGTCGCGAGGGGGTGTCCGCGTGACGTTCGCGACCCTCCGCCAGCCGCGGACGCCGGCCCGGCCCGGGCCCGGCCCGACGCCGGAGGCCCTCCTCCGCGCCCTCGACCTGTCGGTCGGTCGGCGAATCCGGGGCCTGCTTTCGGGCGAGTACTGCGCGCACGACCTCGGCGGCGGCATCGAGCTCGCCCAGGTCCGACCGTACGAGCCCGGTGACGACGTCCGCCGGATCGACTGGAACGTCACCGCCCGGACGACGATCCCGCATGTCCGCGTTCACGTCCCCGAGCGGGCGCTGACCGCCTGGTTGCTGCTCGACGTCTCGCCCTCGATGACGTTCGGGACCGCCGACCGCCGCAAGGCCGACGTCGCGGAAGGCGTCGCCGTCGCGATCGCCCACCTCGCCACCCAGCGCGGGAACCGGCTCGGCATGGTGACCTTCGGCGGCTCACGCGATCGCCGGGTCCCGCCGGCCGCCGGACGCGCCGGGCTCCTTGGCCTGCTCCTCGCCTCGCGGCTCGAGACGGTCGAGGAGGGGACCGGCGCGACCTCGCCGGCCGATGCCCTCCGGGTCGTCAACGCCGCCGCGCCGAGGGACGGACTCGTCGTCGTCGTCTCGGATTTCCGTGGGCCGCTCGACTGGCGGCGAGACCTGGCCGCAGTCGCCGCGCGTCATCACGTCCTCGCCGTCGAGATCGGCGATCCCCGCGAGACCGACCTGCCCGACGTCGGCGAGCTGACGCTCGTGGACGCGGAGACCGGACGCGAGGTCCGCGTCGACACGTCGTCGCGGCGCCTCCGCGAGCGGTTTGCGAGCGCCGCGGTCCAGGATCGCGCGCGCCTGGCGGCCGACTTCCGGCGGCTCGGTGTCGACCACATCGTCCTCTCCACGTCCGGCGGGTGGCTCCGCTCGCTCGCCGGGCAGCTCCGCATCCGGGGGATCCGCTCATGACCTTCGCTGCCCCGGCGCTGCTCGTCGGCCTGCTGCTGGTTCCGCTCGGGCTCGTTGCCTACCGGATCGTCCAGCGCCGGCGGAGCCGCTACGCCGTCCGATTCACCAACGTCGATCTCCTCGGGAACCTCGTTCCGAAGACGCCGGCCTGGCGGCGCCACGTCCCGCCGGCGCTCTACCTCGGCGCGCTCGCCGCGCTCGTCCTCGCCCTCGCCCGGCCGTCGATGATGGTCGCGGTCCCGCGCGAGGAGGCGACCATCATCCTGACGATGGACGTCTCCGGCTCGATGCAGGCCGTCGACGTCGAGCCGTCGCGGCTCGCCGCGGCGCAGAAGGCGGCGTCCGACTTCGTCGACCAGCTGCCGCCCACCTTCAAGGTCGGGCTTGTGGCCTTCTCGACCGCGCCGCGGGTCGTCGTCGAGCCGACGACCGACCGGGCTCTCCTCCACCACGCCCTGGACAACCTGCACGCCCTGGGCGGGACGGCTCTCGGCGACGCGATCACGACGTCGCTCGAGGCGGCCGGTCTCGATCCGTCGGGCGCATCGACCGCAAGCCCGTCGGCCAGCCCATCGACGTCGTCCGATCCATCGGCCGGCCCGTCGGCATCGGCCACGCCCGCCCCGTCGGGCTCGGCCGAGCCGGGCACCGCCGACAAGCCCGTCGTCGCCGCCGTCCTCCTGTCGGACGGGGCCAACTCGACCGGGCAGATGGAGCCGGTTCCGGCGGCCGAGCAGGCGGCGGCCCTGCGGGTCCCGATCTACACGATCGCGCTCGGGACGGCCGACGGCGTCGTCACCGTCCAGGACGACCAGGGCAACCCCCACGTCTTGAATGTGCCGCCGGACACCGACACGCTCGCGGCGATCGCCGAGACCACCGGCGGGCGGTTCTTTCAGGCGCCGACCGCGGGG
>DATLVO010000032.1:0-6933 GCA_035577485.1 Verrucomicrobiia bacterium | reverse complement strand
CACGCTCCAGGGACCATGCCCGTCGACCTCATCGCGTTCACCGGCGACCGCCGGATCAGCGGCTCGATCCCGCTCGCGGACGACCGCCTGAGCGACATGCTCAACTCCGTGCCGCGCGTCGTGATGCGCGGGGCCACGGTGCTCGACCTTGTGGCTGATGCCGTCCCGCGGACGGCGGACGTGACGCTCGCGATCGGATCGATCGTGGCCGTCGTCGCCTCCGGCCGCCGCGGCAACGAGACCCGCCGGCGTCGAACCGACCTCCGCCTCGCCCGGATCGGCCTCCTCCGGTTCGTCGTCACCGGATCGCTCCATGTCCCGTCCGGCGCGATCGATCCGCTCGCTTCGAACGACCCGGCGGTCGTCCTCGCGGGGCGTGACACGCTCGTGCCGCTGACCGACGCGACGATCGCGTTCGATCTCGGCGAGGTCGTGGCGACCGAGCAGCACGACACGATCCTGATCAACCGGGCGCACGCCACCTGGATCGACCTCGACGATCCGGGCTCCATCGACAGCGACGAGATCGACGATCTCGAGGATCGCGAGCGGGCGTATCACGGAGCGCTGATCGGGGACTTCACCGGGGCCGTCTCCGAGTAGGCCACGGCCCGGTGCGTCAGTCGCCGGTCGGGACGCCCATCACGCTGAACCCGCCGTCGACGTAGATCACCTCGCCCGTCACCGCCGACGCGAGGTCCGACGCCAGGTACAGCGCGGTCTTGCCGACGTCCTCGGGCGTGATGTTGGCCCGGAGCGGTGCCACGTCGGCGAACTCGCCGTACATCTTCTTGAACCCGCTGATGCCCGCGGCGGCGAGCGTCCGGATCGGGCCGGCGCTGATCGCGTTGACCCGGATCCCGTCGGGTCCCAGGTCGGCGGCGAGGTAGCGAACGGACGCCTCGAGGGCCGCTTTGGCGACGCCCATCACGTTGTAGTTCGCGACGACCTTCTCGGACCCGTAGTAGGTCAGTGTCAGGATCGACGAGCCGCGGCGGAGGTGGGGGAGGGCGGCCCGGGAGAGGGCGATCAGCGAGTAGGCCGAGACGTCCATTGCGAGGGCGAACCCATCGCGCGAGGTGTCGACGAACCGACCGGTCAGCTCCTCGCGCTTGGCGAAGGCGAGGGCGTGGACGAGGATGTCGAGCCCGTCGTGCGTCGTACCCCAGCGCTCGAACACGCGGGCGATGTCCGCGTCGGACTGGACGTCGCACGGCTCGACGAACGTCGATCCGATGGACTGGGCCAGGGGCCGGACCCGCTTCTCGATCAGCGACTCGACCGACGAGAAGCCGACCTCGGCGCCGGCGCCATGGAGGGCCTGGGCGATCCCCCAGGCGATCGAATGGTCGTTGGCGACCCCGAAGATCAGCGCGGTCTTCCCGTCGAGGATGCCCATCGATGTCCTCCGTCGCCGCGCGTCCCGCGGCGTGCCCTCGGAGGATAGCGGCGTGGCCTACTGGGGGAGGGTCACCCGGACGTCGTCGAAGCCCGCCTCGACGATCCCGTTCGTGCCGGCGTCGGTGGCCGAGAACCGGATCCGAACCGTCTTGCCGGCCCAGGCGCTCAGGTCGATCGACGACGCCAGCCAGTGGGCGTTCCGCTCCGCGGCCGCGCCGTGGACGAGCAGGACAGTCGTTGCCGACGCGTCCGACGTGTCGACGACCTCGACCCGGAACTCGTCCTCCGGACCGGAGGTGATGTCGTAGGCGAAGGTCCAGCGGAACTGGAGCTTCTGGCCGGCCGTCGCCGGCAGGTCGATCGGTGCCGACGTCGTCGAGGTCCGCCCGCCGTCGAGGTCGTTCGCGCTCGGCGAGGTTCCGGCCGCCGTCCCGGTGATGAAGGCGAACCGTCCCGACGTCACGCCGTCGGGCTGCTTCCGGCCGGCGGCCGTCGTCGTCGGCTGGGGATCGCCCCGCTGCCACGTGCCGGCGGTCGCGGTGTCGGTGCTGTCGGCGTTGATCTTCCAGCCGCGGTTGACCTCCATGTCGTCGTCGAACGCTCCGCAGCGGGCGATCCGCGTCACGGTCCCGAGTACAGCGAGCGGGCACGCCGCGCGCTCGATCAGGTACAGGACCGCCTCCTTGTTGCGGCCGGTCTCGGACGGGATCAGCGAATCGTCGGGGTAGTCGACGACCGACAGCTCGAACGTATACGCGAAGATCCGATAGACGCCGTACTCGTAGTCGCGGGTCGTGCCCGAGGTGATGTAGAGGTCGCTCGCCTGCTCGGGGCGGTAGCCGTTCGTCGCGGCCATGTGCTTGCCGATGATCACGAGGGCGTTGTGGTCGTCGACGGTCATGTCGGCCGGGATGTTCGCGAGCGTGTAGCCGTACGGCCACATGACGAGCCGGCCCGCCTCGTGGAAGGTGATCGCCGTCCGGATCTGCTGCCGGCCGTTGACGACGCGGCTGGCCAGGAAGTCCCGGATGTTGCGGGTCTCGGGCGCAGAGAACGCGAACGGCCCGCGATACGTGATCGCCGCGGGGTTCGTGCTCGTTCGCCCGCCCCCGCCCCACCGATACCCGAAGTTCCGGTTCAGGTCGGTCCCGATCGCGGTCGTGCCCGCGTTCGGCTGACGGTTCTTGCGCCAGAAATGGAAGTGCCCGCCGCTGATGTCGTACTCGGCGCCGTCGGGGTTGACCGCCAGGACGATCCAGATCTCGCGGCTGTTGACGATGTTCGTGATCCGGGTGTCGTGGCCGTAGCCGTCGGCGAGCCAGTGCATGATGTGGAGCGTCATCTCGAGGCCCATGTGCTCGTCCGAATGGGTCAGCCCGTCGAACAGGACCTCCGGCTCGTTCTCGTCGATCGCCACGTTGTCGCTGATCTTCACGGCCCAGATCGTGCGGCCCTGGTAGCTCTTCCCGATCGAGAAGCGCCGGACGATGTCGGGGTGGGCGTTCGCGGTCGCGGCCACGTCGGCGACCATCTCCGCGTACGTGTGGTAGCCGGTCCTACCGGCCGGGAAGTCGGCTGCCACGCCTGCGGGGACGGCGGCTGCGATCGGCAGGAGGAGGGCCAGCCCGAGCAGGACGGCACCGGAACGAGCGCGGATCGATCGGGTCATGGCGACAGCATGGCCCTCCGGGGCAAGTCGGCCAACCCCCCGAACGGTCCCAACGGCCGTTGGGCCCGAAGGTACCCGCCGCGCGACCCCTCCGATGCCGCCGGGCTCGTTCCGGCTGAGGCCGACCGCCGGTCCCGGCCCCGGCCCCGGCCAGGGCCGGCGCCGAGCGTCGCGCTAGACTGGTCGCAACCTTCCAGACCTCCGCCCACTCCCGAGGTTTCCACGCATGACGACCGAGTCGCAGCCGCGTCTCAAGATCACCTACGCCACCCTGCGCGCCGACAACGAGCAGCTCAACCGCGACTACGAGGCCGGCCTCGCCGAGGCGAAGACCCAGCTCGGCGGCCACCATCCGAACGTCGTCGACGGCCGGGAGCGGAGCGGTGACGGCGAGTTCACCGTCCATTCGCCGATCGACCGCGACATCGTCCTGGGCCACTTCGCAACCGGCACCCGCCAGGACGCCAAGGACGCGATCGCGGCGGCCCGCCGGGCCCAGCCGGCGTGGTTCGCGCTCGGCTGGGAGAAGCGGCTCGAGATCCTCAAGAGGGCCGCGGAGCTGATCAGCCAGCGCCAGATGGTCTACGGCGGGCTGATGGCGATCGAGGTCGGGAAGAACCGGCTCGAGGCGCTCGGCGAGGTCGAGGAGGCGGCCGACCTCATCCGCTACTACAGCAAGACGGCCGAGGACAACGACTTCTACGACCACTCGATGGACAGCCTCGGCGACGCGGCCGTCCACACCCGGTCGATCCTCCGGCCGCACGGGGTGTTCGCGGTGATCAGCCCGTTCAACTTCCCGATGGCCCTCGCGGCCGGGCCCAGCGGCGCCGCGCTGATGGCCGGCAACACCGTCGTCTTCAAGCCGAGCTCCGCGGCCCCGATGTCCGGGGTCAAGCTAGTCGAGGCATATCGCGAGGCGGGCGTCCCCGACGGCGTGATCAATCTCGTCATGGGACCCGGCGAGACGGTCGGGGCCGAGCTCCGCGAGAACCCCGGCATCGACGGGATCGTCTTCACGGGCTCCTACGCGGTCGGGATGGACCTCTACCGGACCTTCTCGAAGGACTTCCCGAAGCCGACGATCGTCGAGATGGGCGGCAAGAACCCGGCCGTCGTGTCCCGCAAGGCCGATCTCGAGGAGGCGGCCGAGGGAATCATGCGGAGCGCCTTCGGCTTCGGCGGCCAGAAGTGCTCGGCGAACAGCCGGGTCTACGTGGAGAAGCCGGTCCACGACGAGCTGATCCGGCTCCTCGTGGAGAAGACCGAGGCGATCACGATCGGCGACCCGCTCCTCCGCGAGAACTGGCTCGGCCCGATCGTCGACCAGAAGGCGGTCGATCGTCATCAGGCCGCCGTCTCCGAGGCACGTCGCGACGGCCGGGTGTTCGTCGGTGGCGAGCGGCTGACCGACCGCGGACTCGATCGCGGCTTCTACGTCGAGCCGACGGTCGTCGGCGACCTGCCGGCCGATCATCGCCTGTTCCGCGACGAGCTCTTCGCGCCGTTCACCGCGGTCAGGGCCGTCGACTCGTTCGACGAGGGGATCCGGCTCGCGAACGAGTCCGTGTACGGGCTCACGGCCGGCGTCTACAGCGAGGATCGGAGCGAGGTCCAGCGGTTCCTCGATACGGCGGAGGCCGGCGTCCTGTACGTGAACCGGCGGGCCGGTGCGACGACGGGCGCCTGGCCGGGCGTCCAGGCGTTCGGCGGCTGGAAGGGCTCGGGCTCGACCGGCAAGGCGGGCCTCTCGATGTACTACGTCGCGCAGTTCCTGCGGGAGCAGAGCCACACCGTCGTCGACTGAGGTCGCCCCGGCGGTGGCGGGTGGCGCCCGTACCTGCCAGATGTGCAGCCGCTGCACGCCAAACGGGTGGGTCCGGGACTGATGGTGCGCCGAGTGCGCATCAGCCGAATCGATCGGGCCCTCGCCGGGACAAACGTTCATCTCGCGCACATCTGACCGGCTCTGCGTCGGGCGGGTCCGGCAAACGCGCAATGCGGTCAACACCTGACCCGATCCGCGGCACCGCCCTGCGTCTGGCGCGCATTTGACTACGGCGGCGCTCGGGGGCGCTTCCGAGAGCGTTCGATTTCGGACGGGCTGGGCCCCGAGCACGGGCCACCGCCTCTGCTATCCTCGGCTCGAATATCCACTCTGCATACTCTGTATGCGTTCGCCGTGAGTACGAGGTGCCCCGTGACGTCCGTCCAGAACCGTCTCGCTGGGGATCGACCGGTTCCCGACCTCGTCACGGAGCTGCCCGGGCCGAAGGCCCGGGCCCACGTGACCTACGACGAGACATGGACGTCGCCGAGCCTGCCGCGGGCCTATCCGCTCGTGCCCGTGCGCGGCGAGGGCCTGGTCCTCGAGGACATCGACGGCAACCTCTTCCTCGACTTCGCCGCCGGCATCGCCGTCAACTCGACCGGTCATGCCCACCCCGCCGTCGTCGGTGCGATCAAGGAGCAGGCGGCCGACCTGCTCCATTTCAGCGCCAGCGACTTCTACCTGCCGATCTACGCCGAGACCTGCCAACGGATCGCCGAGCTGACGCCGATCGCCGGCGGCCGAGCGCGGACGTATCTCGGGAACTCCGGAGCGGAGGTCGTCGAGGCCTCGATCAAGCTCGCCCGGTACGCGACGAAGCGGCCCTCCATCGTCGCGTTCCTCGGCGCGTTCCACGGCCGGACCTAC
This sequence comes from Verrucomicrobiia bacterium, assembly GCA_035577485.1. Classification (GTDB taxonomy): domain Bacteria; phylum Chloroflexota; class Limnocylindria; order Limnocylindrales; family CSP1-4; genus CF-46. Next base: position 1,165 of record DATLVO010000032.1, on the reverse strand, counting down.
GGCGCGGTCTCGCTGACGGCATCGAAGGCGAAGTACCACGCGGGGTTCGGGCCACTCCTGCCCGGCGTCTTCCACGCGCCGTTCGGTCGGGTGGAGGATCTCCGCTGGTTCGACGATGTGCTCTTCGACAAGCTGGCGCCCGCGAGCGAGGTTGCGGCGATCATCGTCGAGCCGATCCAGGGCGAGGGCGGATACATCGTCCCCGAGGACGGGTTCCTCCAGGGCCTCCGCGCGATCTGCGACCAGCACGGGATCCTGTTGATCGCGGATGAGATCCAGTCGGGCGCCGGCCGGACCGGCACGATGTGGGCGGTCGAGCAATGGGGCGTCAAGCCCGACATCCTCCTCTCGGCGAAGGGGATCGCGAGCGGCCTGCCGCTCGGCGCGATGGTCGCCCGGGCCGACCTCCTCGAGGCCTGGGGCGTCGGGGCGCACGGCTCGACATTCGGCGGGAACCCGGTCGCGTGCGCCGCGGCCCTGGCCACGATCGATCTGCTCGAGGGCGGGCTCATCGCCAACGCGAAGGTTCGCGGCGAGCAGGCCCTCGCCGGTCTTCGCCCGCTCCGCGAGCGCTACCCGACGATCGTCCGGGACGTCCGCGGGCGGGGCCTGATGGTCGGGATCGAGTTCGACACGGCCGATCACGCCGAGGAGGTCCAATGGGCCGCCTTCCAGCGTGGCCTGCTCGTCCTCGAGTGCGGCAAGACATCGGTCCGGATGTCGCCGGCCCTGACCGTGTCGGAGGGGGAGATGGCGACCGCGCTCCGGATCTTCGCGGAGGCGGTGGCGGCGATCGCCGGCGAGGGATCGGACCAGCCGATCCTCCACGCGGCCGAGGCGGCCCACGCGATGACGGGCGTCGAAGCCGCGGGCTAGCAGGGCACGCCCGCCGGGCAGTTCCGCCCTGACGGGCGGTCGAACGCCTGGGTCCAGGGTCCCGGTTTCGGTCGGGACTTCCGGGCCATCGTCCCGTACGCAACCCCTCGCCAGAGTGGCGGAAACGGACCCGTATCCAAGGCGCCGGTCGTCACGCCGGAGCCCGTCGGGTTGCCTGCTCGCCAAACGAGGGACCCGACCTGATGCGCTCGCGCACCACCATGACCGCCCGACCTCCCTCGGGCCGTCTGTCGACGCTGCTGCTGGCGTTGCCCCTCGTCATCGTCAC
>DATLVO010000031.1:0-2200 GCA_035577485.1 Verrucomicrobiia bacterium | reverse complement strand
CGAGGGCCAGCTCGCGACAGGTCTTCTTGTAGATCAGGTTGTAGAGGGCCTTGCTGACCCGTGCCTCGCGTCGCGCGGCCTCGAGCAGCCCCATGGCATCGCCGCCGCCGCGCTGGGCGCGAACGGAGGTTGCGATCCCCTCGCGGAGCGCGGCGATCCGTGCTGGCAGGTCGGTGCCGAAGCGGATCAGCAGGTTCGCGGTGGCCTCGGCGTCCGGCAGTGCACGGTGCGCCTGGGCGAGCTCGATGCCGAAGAACTGGGAAAGGGTCGGGAGCTTGTAGTTCTCGAGATCGGGATAGCCCTCCCGGGCGATCACGAGCGTGTCGAGGTAGCGACCCTGCTCGAAGTGGGTGCCATCGCCAAGCGCGGCCTCCAGGAAGCCGAGGTCGAACCCGACCGAGTGGCCGACGATCGGCGAATCCCCGATGAAGGCCACGGCCTGCTTCGCGGCGTCCGCGGGCGTCGGCGCCTTCTTGACGTCGGCGTCGGCGATTCCATGCATCTGGTTGCCGATGATCGGCCGGCCGGGATTGACGAAGCTCGACCAGCGATCGGTGATCTTGCCGCCCTTGACCTTGACGGCGGCAATCTCGACGAGGTCGGCCATCTTCGGGTCGGTGCCGGTGGTCTCGACGTCGAGCACGACGAACTCGCCGCCCGCGGCGGCGGTCTTCGCGAAGTCGAGGACCGAGCCGGTGCCCGGCTCGAGGAACGGCTTGCTCTTCGGCTTGCCGGCTGCCTCGCGGAGCTGCTCCTGGATGTCGATCAGGGGCTGGAGCGCCCGATGACCGAACAGGATCGCTTCGGCCATGACGTCCTCGGGCAGGAGCTTGGCTCCGGCCTCGACCATCATGATCGCGTCGCGCGTGCCGGAGACGATCAGGTCGAGCTCCGACTCCTCGACCTGGCTGAAGGTCGGGTTGACGACGAACTCGCCGTCGATCCGGCCGATCCGGACGGCGCCCACCGGGCCCGCGAACGGGATCTCGCTGATCGTCAGCGCGGCGGACCCGGCGATGGTGCCGAGCACGTCGGGCTCGTTCTCCTGGTCCGTCGAGAGGACCGTGATCACGACCTGGATGTCGTCCTTGTAGCCCTCGGGGAAGAGCGGGCGAATCGGGCGGTCGGTCAGCCGGGCCGCGAGGGTGGCCGCCTCCGACGCGCGCGCCTCGCGCTTGATGAAGCCGCCCGGGATCTTGCCCGCGGCGTACATCCGCTCTTCGAACTCGACGGTGAGGGGGAAGAAGTCGAGGCCCGGGCGCGGATCCGAGCGGTTGGCCGTGCCAAGGACCAGGGTGTCACCGTAGCGAACGGTGACGGCACCGCCGGCGAGCCGTGCGAGCTTGCCGGTTTCGATGGTCAGCGTGCGACCACCGATCTGCGTCTCGAATGTCTGAGACACGGGGAGCATTCCTCCTTCGATCGTGAGGAGGAGGAGCGATCCTGGCGCGCTGGCCGCGCGACCGGTTGGCGTCTGACGCGACGAGACCCCGGTGCTGACCGGGGTCGCGGATGCGGCGGAACCTAGCGGCGGAGCCCGAGCCGTGCGATGACGGCGCGGTAGCGCGTGTTGTCCTTCTTGATCAGATAGGCAAGAAGACGACGGCGCTGGCCGACGAGCTTGAGGAGGCCGCGACGCGAATGGTTGTCCTTCGGGAAACTTCGGAGATGCTCGGTCAGACCCTTGATCCGCTCCGTCAGGAGCGCGACCTGGACCTCCGGCGATCCGGTGTCACCTTCCTTGGTGGCGAACCCGGTCATGATCTCCTGCTTCTCTTCCCGCGCGAGCGGCACTCGGTCCTCCGGTACACGAACTTGTGCTTGTTCTTTTGTTCTTCTATGACCGGCGGATGGTAGCAGCCGCGCCCGAATGCGGCAAACGCTCAGGGGCAGAACGACACGCTCCCTGCCGCGGCACCATTCACCGTTGTGAGGCAGGAGAACGAACACTCAGGCGCGACGAGTCACCAACGGCGCTGGTGTCAACCATGGCGGAGGCGCCCGTCAGGCCGACATATCGGCGGGGCTGGTGGGTTCTGACGGGGCTGCCGAGCCCGCACCAACCGTACTGGTATCCCGCAGAGCTCACGTAGACGCGCCGCTCGGCGAGGCGGCGGGCTGCCGCCCGGCGGTGCGATGGTGTCCCGGGCCACCAATCGGATGGGTGGTCCGGAGAAACCAGACCGATGCGAGGTCCTGG
>DATLVO010000030.1:0-17449 GCA_035577485.1 Verrucomicrobiia bacterium | reverse complement strand
TTGTCCGACGCCAGCGTCCGCGTCCGAGCTGAGACCCTGGCGCCGAGCAGCCAGGTGGCTGCGCCGGCCCGTGATCACTGGATGAGCATTCTGGGGACATGACGGACGGCCGCGATCGCCCGCGGCCCGATTGCGACGCCTTCGGCCACCGTTTGCACATGGGGCGTGCGCCGACCTGGCGAAGGTGCCACGAACCGCATCGGACGCACGACCTTTGCCCGCATCGAGGCCCTCCAACCCCCGGAATGCTCATGACGTGAGCATCGCTCACGTGGGGGCGTCGCCGGGAAGCCGGCCGCACCCGGCGGGTCCCCGTCGTAGACTTCGGCGATGACCGCCGAGGCGACCGAGCCCACCGCCGCCGACCCGGCGGCCGCAACCCCGGCGCCCTCGGCTACCCCCTCCGCCGAGGCCGCTGCGCCCGCCCGCGAGAAGACCGCGATCCCGAAGAACCCGGGCCGGCGCGAGCTCGGGATGAAGGCGACGCTCCTCTTCCCCGACAAGGACATCGTCGACCGGTTCTACGTCCCGCTGATCTACACCGCCTGCCGGACGTGCTACTCGGAGCTGACCCCTGAGGATATCTTCGATCGCGCGGCGACCGGACGCATCGAGCAAGCCAAGATGCAGAAGCTGATCTCGGGCGTGATCGAGTCGGGCCACGGCTCGACGATCGAGCACGTCGTTTTCACCTTCGGCATCAGCGGCGTGTCGCGGACGCTCAGCCACCAGCTCGTCCGGCATCGCGCCGGGGTCGCGTTCGACCAGCAGAGCCAGCGGTACGTCACGTTCAAGGGCGCCTCGACGATGCTCCCCGCCTCGATCGAGGACGCCGACCCGGACCTGCGCGAGCGCTACGAGGAGCAGATCGAAGGCTCGATGGACCTCTACGGCGAGCTCATCGGGGCCGGCATCCCGGGCGAGGACGCCCGCTTCGTCTTCCCGAACGCGACCCGGACGAACCTCGTGATGACGACGAACCTCCGCGCGCTCATTCACATGTCGGGGCTACGGCTCTGCACGATGGCCCAGTGGGAGATCCGCCGGCTGTTCCAGCTGATCCGCCACGAGATCTTCCAGGTCAGCCCGTTCCTCGGCTCGTTCCTCGCCCCGAAGTGCGTCGCCCTCGGCTATTGCGACGAGATGGGCAACCGCGACGAGCACTGCCCGATCCGGCCCCACAAGGACAATGTCCTCGCGGCGTGGGCCGAGAAGTCGAAGGCGGCCCGGGCCGCCGGCCGGGAGCTGACCGTCAAGTAAGGCGATCGGAGGGGGGCGTGGCCAGACCGAACGTCGCCGAGCGCAACGGCTATGCATGCGAGCCGTTCGCGGCGGCCGGTTGGCGTCACGACGTCTATCGTGGCGGCGAAGGGCCGGCCGTCCTCCTGCTCCACGAGATGCCGTCGTTCAGCTGGCGAACGGTCCGACTGGCCAACCGGATCCGCAACCACGGCTACCGGATCGTCATGCCAATCCTCGTCGGTGGCATCCGCGACGGGCCGGGCAGCGGCATCAGCGGCGCGCTCGCGTTCGCGGCCGACTTCGGGTCGAGCCTGTGGCGCGTCTGCGTCTCGCGAGAGTTCGTCGCGCTCCTGCAGCATCGAAGCAGCCCGGTCACCGACTACCTCGTCGAGCTCGGACGGGCCGAAGCCGCCGCGTCCGGGCGGCCGAAGGTCGGCGTCATCGGCATGTGCCTGACCGGCGGGTTCGCGCTCGCCGCGGCGATCGACCCCGTCGTCGGTGTCGCGGTCGTGAGCCAGCCGGCATTGCCCTTCGCGGTCGGTCCGATGAAGCTGATCCCCGGCCAGGCGGCGGACCTCGGCCTGTCCGAGGCCGACCACGATCGGCTCGTAGGTCGGAAGAACGACCGGGACCTCTGCATCCGCGCCTTCCGCTATGAGACCGACTCGATCGCGCCGAAGGCCCGGGTGGAGCGGATCGCGCGCGAGCTGGGCGGTGCGGCAACGCTGACGTGGATCCCCGGGCGGGGCCATCCCGTGCTATCCGACGCCACGGACGGCACGCCCCACGCGAAGGGCCGCAGCCAGCTGGACGCTGCCCTGGCGTCCGTCCTCGCGACGCTGGACGACCGCCTCAAACCCTAGGCGAGATCCGCCACGAACCGCCGGATCACACGCGCGAGGCGCGGACCCGCTTCCGCGCCGGCCTCCAGGACCTCCTCGTGGCTCAATGGCACCCCGCTGTACCCGGCGCCGGCATTCGTGACCAGCGACACGCCGCAGACCTCGAGCCCGATCCAGCGGGCCGCGATACATTCGAGGACGGTCGACATCCCGACGGCGTCGGCGCCCAGCGTCCGCAGCATCCGGACCTCCGACGGGGTCTCGTACTGGGGACCGAGCAGCCCGGCGTAGACCCCCTCGGCGAGCTCGACGCCCTCGGACCGACCCGCCGCATGGAGCGCGGAACGGAGTCGCGGGCTCCAGGCCTCGGTCAGGTCCTGGAATCGGGGGCCCATCGTGTCGTCATTCGGCCCGAACAGCGGTGAGCGGCCGGTGAGGTTGAGGTGGTCGGCGATGACCATCAGCGTCCCCGGCCCGAAGTTCGGGTCCACGCCGCCGGCGGCGTTCGTGAGGATGACGACGCGCGCCCCGAGCCGACCGAACAGCAGGACCGGCTCGACGACGAGACCGGGGTCGTTGCCCTCGTACAGGTGGAACCGCCCCTGCAGCATCACCACGGGCGTCCCCTGCAGCCTGCCAAGCAGCAGCCGGCCGACGTGGCCGGGAGCCGTGGCGGCCGGCCAGCCGGGCAGGTCGGCGAACGGGATCGCCACGGGCTGCTCGAGATCGTCGGCGAGGCCGCCCAGCCCCGAGCCGAGGACGATCCCGACCACCGGAACGAGGTCGGATCGGGCCCGGACGGCCGCCTCGAGGGCGTCGAGGCGCTCGCGCTGCGCGGCGGGCGGGATCGGCCGGGACGGATCGATCGATCCGGCGGTCGAGGCGGTCGTCACGGGCGAGCGGGCCTCCGGAAACGCGTCCAGGGGGAAGACGGCCGAGGCCCGCTTCGGAGAGGGCCCGACGGACGTACCGACACCGGGATGCCGGTCGCAGTCCGTCGGGCGGTCATCGCCCGGACGGGGACGGCCGAAGCTGCCGGGTCCGGACAACGAAGCGCCCGAAGCGACCGGCGTGGAGCGGAGACCCTTGATGCGATCTCGGTTTCTCCGGTTCCTGACGGCCCCTTCGGGCAAGACCTACGGTACGGTGCGGCCACGGGGAGGGTCAACGGACTTGTCCACGAACTGCGGGCGGGACGGTCAAGAGTATCCACGAGTTATCCCCCGATGTGGACGATTCGTGGACAAGGACCGTGGAGAAGGCGATCAGCCGCCCATCGCGAACATCTCGATCCGCGGCAGGTCCGAGGTCGCCTCGGTCCGCAGCTCGGAGTAGCGGTCGTCGCGGACGCGCCAGATCGCCGCGACGGCGTCGCGCAGGTCGGCATCCGAGGCCCCCGGATCGCGGACGATCGCCCGGAGGTCATGGCCGTCCCCGGTGAAGAGGCACGTGTAGAGGCGACCCTCGGCCGACAGGCGCGCCCGCGTGCAATCGCCGCAGAACGGCGCGGTGACCGAGGCGATCAGGCCGATCTCCCCGCTCCCGTCGCGGTACCGGTAGCGCGTCGCGACCTCGCCCCGGTAGCGCGGCGGCACGGCCTCGAGGGGCATCGCCGCATCGACGGTCGCGACCAGCTCATCGGCCGGTACCACGTCGTCGAGGCGCCAGCCGTTCGTGTGGCCGACGTCCATGTATTCGATGAACCGCAGGGTCACGCCCTCGTCGCGGGCCCAGCGGGCCATCGGCAGGACGCTCGTCTCGTTGATCCCGCGGCGGACGACCATGTTGACCTTGATCGGCCCGAGCCCGGCCTCGCGCGCGGCCACGATGCCGTCGACGACCTTGGCCACGGGGAAGTCGACGCCATTCATCGCCGAAAACGTCGCGTCGTCGAGCGAGTCGAGGCTGACTGTTACCCGTTGCAGCCCGGCATCGGCCAGCCGGCCGGCGAGAGCGCGGAGCGCCGAGCCGTTCGTCGTCAGGGTCAGGTCCAGCGGCTGCCCATCGGGCCGCCGGAGCGCCGCCAGCATCGCGACGAGGACCGGCAGATCGCGCCGGACGAGTGGCTCCCCGCCGGTCAGGCGCAGCTTCTCGACGCCGAGCTCGACGAAGACGCCCGCGATCCGATCGATCTCCTCGAAGGTGAGCACCTCGGAGCGGGGCAGGAACGCGTAGTCCGCCCCGAAGATCTCCTTCGGCATGCAGTAGGTGCAGCGGAAGTTGCAGCGATCCGTGACCGAGATCCGGAGGTCGCGGAGGGGCCGGCCGAGGCGATCGCCCAGGTCGGGCAGGGCATCCATCCCGTCATCCTACCCGCACGGCCCGCGCGGCTCCGATTCCGAGCCCCCGAGACGCGCTCCGGCGAGTTGCCCGCCCGCACCGCCGCAACGGCCCCGCCCATCGACGGTACCACTGGCCCGAGCCGCTGGTACCTCTAGCGGACTCCACCCAACCCCCCATCGGCAACCACAATCGCGACAACGCCCTGGATCCCCTGTCAGCGCCATCTGGAGAGGCACACGACGCATGGCCACGACCGACGCCCGAGCCGGATTCCGGCTTCCCTGGAGCTCCGACCGCTCGTCCACCGACGAGAGCGATCAGCTCGAGACCGCCGAAGCCACCGCCGAGCCGACGACCGAGCCCGCCGAGCGGGTTGCGAGCGACGGCTGGCCGAACGCTGACGCGAAGGCGCCCGACGTCGCGGAGCCGACCGAGGCGATCGCCGATGAAGACGGCCAGCCGTATGTAGCCGAGAACGAGACCATGCCCGACACCGCCGCCGCCACCCGCACCCCGAGCGGCCGCAAGCCGAGCAAGTTCCTGGCTGACCTGACGAAGGCGATGCAGACCGCCGCCGAGGAGGCCCGGGGCATCGCCCTGAGTCAGCTCCAGGCCGAGGCCAAGAGCCACGTCGAGCAGATCCATGCCCGGTCCTCGACCGAGGCCGCCAACCTCCGCCGGCAGGCCGACGACGACGTCGCCGCGGTCCGCGAGTGGTCGAAGGCCGAGATCGCCCGCATCCGCGAGGACACCGAGGCGAAGATCAGCGAGCGCAAGGGCCAGCTCGAGTCGCAGATCGAGAATCACGCGGCCGTCATCGAGCGCGAGATCGAGGCCGTCCAGTCGACGGTCGCCGGGTTCGAGGCCGACATGGCCGCCTTCTTCGAGCGCCTCCTCGCCGAAGAGGATCCGACCCAGTTCGCCACGATGGCCGAGAACCTGCCCGAGCCGCCGTCCTTCGAGTCGCTTGTCGACACGGACGACGAGCCGGTCGCGGCCGACGATGCCGACGATGCCGTCGCCGAGGCCGTGGCGGATGTCGCGGTCGAGCCGGTCGAGGAGACCGAGGCTGCGGCCGAGGTCGAGACGACCGAGGGCGAGTCGGATGCGGTTGAAGGCGAGGCCGAGACGCAGCCCGAGCCCGAGGCCGAGGCCGAGGCCCAGACGGGCACGGAGAACGAATACCCGGCCGATCAGCTGATCGGCGACACCCCGATGGGCGAGTTCGGCTCGTTCGAGGGTGGCGAAGGCCCCGACGGCGAGGTCGACCGCGAGGCCGCCTTCGCCGCGATCCAGGCCGCCGCCGAGGCCGCTGCCAGCGCCGAGGTCGCCGCCGATGCGGCTGCTCGCGCCGAGGCCGTTGCCGACGTCGCGATCGAGATCATCGGCTCGCACGGCGAGGAGGGCGAGGAGGCCGAGGCCGACCCGCGCGTCGCCGCGCTGGGCCTGTCACCCGACTACGACGCCGCCGAGGCCGAGGCCCTCGCCAGCGCGGACGCATCCGACGGCGAGGAGATCCCGGAGATCGGCGACGACGCGCTCGCCGCACGGCTCGCCGGGCTCGTCCCGAATCGGAGCTCGAAGAACGGCACCGGCGACGCGACCGCCTCCCAGGTGATCGTGGTCGGCCTCGTCAGCGTCGCGAGCATCGCCAGCTTCAAGCGCCACCTCGGTCGCCTGCCGGGTGTCCAGTCGGTCGGCGTCTCGTCCGGCCCCGACGGGGAGTTCGTCTTCGCGGTCAACCACACCGCCGACGTCGTCCTCCGCGAGGCCATCCCGTCCATGCCGAGCTTCCAGGCGCGCGTGACCAGCGCCGGTGACGGCGTCGTGCATGTCACGGCCCACGATCCCGAGTCCGACAACTAGACCCTCGCTCCCACCGCAGATCCGCAAGACCGCCGACCCATCGGCAGAACCGAGGAACAACCGACGTGGCTCGACCGGCGATCGTCATCGCCCTCCCGCCGTCCGAACGGACCGTCGTCGCCGACGAGCTGAAGGCGGCCGGCTTCGAGGCGATCGTCATCGGCACGCCCGATGAGCTCGAGGCGCTCCTCGCCGCGCGCCACGATGTGGCCGTCGCGATCCTCGACGGGGAGAGCGATCTCGACGCGTCGATCGAGTACTACGGCCTCCTCCACGAGGGCCTGCGCGACATCCCGGCGCTGATGGTGATGTCGCCGAAGGCGCTCGACAAGATGTGGTCCGCCGCCACGTCCGACGAGTTCTTCAGCCGGCCCTACACCGCGGACTCGATCCGCTGGCGGGTCGAGGCGATGTGCATCCGGTCCGTCACCGTCGACGACGGCTCCGGCCCGATCATCCAGAGCGAATCGGTGGCGTTCGACTGGACCCGCCGGGCGACGATCGTGGCGATCTTCAACCCGAAGGGCGGCGTCGGCAAGACGACGATCGCGACGAACCTCGCCTCGGCCCTCCAGATCCGCGACAACCAGAAGGTCCTCCTCGTCGACGCGGACACGGTGACCGGCCACGTGACGACCTCGCTCGGCATCGAGCATGTCCGGACCGTCGCCGACAGCTGGCTCGACCAGTCCGAGGGCGGCGAGTCCGAGTCGTTCATCGAGCTGGCGGCGGCGCACCCGTCGGGGATGTCGGTCGTCAGCCTCACGTCGTCGCCGCTGAACACGGAGATCCTCGAGCCGGAGCGGGTCGCGGATGCGATCAACGCGGTTCGATCGTCGTTCGACTTCATCGTCGTCGACCTCCACCCGTCGTACAGCGCCCTGAACCAGGCCGTCTTCCGCAAGGCGGACCGCATCCTCGTCCCCGTCACGCCGGACGTGCCGGCGCTCCGAGCCGCCGTCCAGCTCCGCGACGTCGCGATCGAGCTGGGGGTGCAGGACCGTCTCGCGCTCATCATCAACCGGGCGAACAGCGGCGTCTCCGTCGCCGACATGGAGCGGACGGTCGGCATGCCGGCGATGGCCCTGATCCGGTCGGGCGGCCTGCTCTTCGTCCGTGCGGCCAACGAGGGCCGGACGGTCATCGAGATGTACCCGAAGGAACGGATCGCCGAGGACTTCGCGGCGCTCGCCGAGCGCCTGGTCCGGACCCACGTCCCGGCCGAGCCCGCAGCGATCCCGGTCAAGGCCGGGTTCCGCCTCTTCGGTCGCACGAAGGAACCGGCCCGAGCCTGAGTTCCGGTCCTGGTTGCGGAGCCATCGCCAGACCCTGAACCTCGCCTGAATATTGACCCCATCGCGATTCGCGGGGGTCTGGGCTCATTTGCGCCGCCAATCGGGCAGGTCGTCGCCGGAGTCGCGCAGGAGGGGCGGTTCCTGGCCGCGCTCCGCGTCGGCAATGCCCTCACAAGCCGCCCCGATAACGATGGTGTCGATATCGAGCCGGCCTTGCGGCGTCCGCGGGCGCCCTAGGAGCGGTCCTGCCAGGTGATGCCCCCCAACGGCGCACCCGGGAGCTTCTGGGCCTTGAGGCCGGTCCGCTTGTCGACCTGCTCGACGCCGCGCAGGTAGAAGCGATTGACGAGGACCGTCTCGACATCCGGGTCGCCGATCCGCTGGTCGCCCAGCATCGCGACCGCGTCCACGACCGGCACGAACATCTCGGTCGAGCGGTCGAGGAGCCGATCCGGCTCGGAGCCGGGATGGAGATAGACCGTGCCGACCACACGGAACGGCGGCGCCTCGAGGGCGACGTCGTACGACACCTTGTGGACGCGATGGGCCGAACGCTCGTCGTCGCTGAGCTCCGGCAGCGAGCCCTCACCGGCGAGGACGAGGATCAGGTCGTACGGGTCGATGCTGCGCAGGCCCGGCGCCTCGACGAGGGGTCCCGAGTCGTCCATCGGTCCCCAGCGCACGTCGTGGATCGTGATCGCCTCGCGGCGGTTCAGGGCATCCGACAGGCGACCCTCGACGTCCATCCGCCCGACCAGCCGCCACTCCTCGGTGATCCCGTCGAAGGCGATCCCGGTCCGGAGCACGCGGGTCGCCTCGGGTCGCATATCCATGGGCGCGGCTTGAGGGCTCGGAGGCGTCTTCTTCTTTCGACGCAGGAAATTCAGCGGCACGCCGGTCCCCTCGCCACGGCTACTCCTCGGCTGCCCCGCTGTGGGCCCGGATCGTCTCGACGACCGTGGCGTCGGCGAGCGTCGTCGTATCGCCGAGTGCGCGGCCCTGCGCGATGTCGCGCAGGAGCCGTCGCATGATCTTGCCAGAGCGGGTCTTCGGCAGGTCCGGCGTGAACATCAGGGTCTTGGGCTTGGCGATCGGGCTGATCTTCGTGGCGACATGGGCCCGGAGCTCGTCGCCGAGCGCCTTGGTCGGCTCGTTGCCGAGCCGGAGGATGACGAAGGCGTTGATCGCCTCGCCGGTTACCGGGTCCGGGCCGCCGACGACGGCCGCCTCGGCGACGGCGGGATGCGATACGAGGGCGCTTTCGATCTCGGTCGTCGACAGGCGATGGCCGGACACGTTCATCACGTCGTCCACCCGGCCGAGCAGCCAGAAGTAGCCCTCCTCATCGCGCTTGGCGCCGTCGCCCGCGAAGTACATGCCGGGGAAGCGGCTCCAGTACGTGGACTGGTAGCGCTCCGGGTCGCCGTAGATGCCTCGCAGCATCCCCGGCCACGGCTGCTTCAGGACGAGGTACCCACCGCCGCCGAACGGCACGGAGTTGCCCTGCCCATCCACGACGTCCGCCTCGATGCCGGGGAAGGGGAAGGTCGCCGAGCCGGGCTTGGTCGTCGTGACCCCCGGCAGCGGGGTGATCAGGATCTGGCCCGTCTCGGTCTGCCACCACGTGTCGACGATGGGCGCCTTGCCGCCGCCGATGTGCTCGTTGTACCAGAGCCAGGCCTCGGGGTTGATCGGCTCCCCGACCGAGCCCAGGACGCGGAGCGACGACAGGTCGTGCTTGGCGGGATGTGCGTCCCCCTGCTTCATGAAGGCCCGGATCGCGGTCGGGGCGCAGTACAGGATCGAGACCTTGTACTGCTCGATGATCTGCCACCAGCGATCCCAGGCGGGCGTGTCGGGCGTGCCCTCGTACATCACCCCGGTCGTCGCGTTCGCAAGCGGCCCGTAGACGATGTAGCTGTGGCCCGTCACCCAGCCGACGTCGGCGGCGCACCAGTACACGTCGTCGGGCTTGATGTCGAAGATCATCCTGTGGGTGTACGACGTGCCGACGAGGTAGCCGGCGGTCGTGTGGATGATTCCCTTCGGCTTCGCCGTCGTGCCCGACGTGTAGAGCAGGTAGAGCATGTGCTCGCTGTCGAGCGGGACCGGCGCGCAGTCGGCCTGCTGGCGGTCGACGATCTCGTCCCACCAGACGTCTCGGCCTTCGGTCATCGTCACGGCCGTGGCGGCGTCGCCGAGGCGACGGACGACGAGGATGTGCTCGATCGTCGGCGTGCTCTGGACGGCTTCGTCGACGGCCGGCTTCAGCTCCGCGGGCTTGCCTCGCCGCCAGCCACCGTCGGCGGTGATCACGAGCTTCGCCTCGGCATCGTTGATCCGGCCCGCCAGGGCCTCGGCCGAGAAGCCACCGAAGACCACCGTGTGGGGCGCGCCGATCCGGGCGCAGGCGAGCATGGCGATCGGCAGCTCGGGGATCATCGGCATGTAGATCGCGACCCGATCGCCCGTCCCGATGCCGAGCTCCAGCAGGGCGTTGGCGGTCTTCTGGACCTCCTCGAGGAGGTCGGCGTAGGTGAGTGTCCGGGTGTCGCCCGGCTCGCCGATCCAGTGGTACGCGATCTTGTGACCGAGGCCGTTCCGGACGTGGCGATCCAGGCAGTTCTCGCTGATGTTCAGCTTGCCCCCGACGAACCACTTCGCGAACGGCAGCTCCCACTCCAGCGTCGTCTCGAACGGTTCGGACCAGGTCACGGTCTCCCGGGCGATCCGCTCCCAGAAGGCCACCGGATCACGGGCCGCCTCGTCGTAGATGTCGGCCTTGGCGTTCGCCTGCGCGATGAACGCCGGAGATGGCGGGAACGTCCGCCGCTCGGCGAGCAGGTTCTCGATCTCGGGACGCTGGTCGACGCTCACGGGCCGCTCCTGCGTGTGGTTCGAGTCGGATGACGGGTCGGGGCTGAGCGATCCATTCTACGCGGGCCCCGACCCGGACCGGGTCCGCGGCCTACTCGTCGGCGAGCTCGTCCTGGCTCGGACCGGGGCCGAGCGGCTCCGTGGCGGCCGTCACCGCAGGATCGGGGTGGGCGACGAAGACCTGCTGTGGCCGCGGTAGGCGGATGCCGTTCTTCTCGAAGGCCGCCAGGAGGAGCTTCCGGAACTCGCCGCCGGCGGCCCACTGCTCGGACGCGCGAACGGTGCCGAGGATCTTCAGCGTGACCCCGCGTTCGTCGATCGACTCGACCCGCTCGACCCGCGGCGGCTCGAGGATCCGTCGCTTCCAGATCGGATCGGCCGCCATCTCCTTGCCGAGATCCTCGACGACCTGGATCGCCTTGTCGATGTCGGTCCCGAACGCGACGGTGACGTTCTGGTTGATCCGGGCCCACGTCCGGGTCCGGTTGCTCGCGACCTTGATCTCGCCGTTCGGCACGGTATGGACGACGCCGTCGAGGTCGCGCAGCGTCGTTCGCCGGAGGCTGAAGTCCTCGACAGCGCCACTGACCCCGGCGATCGAGACGACGTCGCCCTTGCTGTACTGGTTCTCGATCAGGATCAACGAGCCGTTCAGGTAGTCGCGGACGAGGCTCTGCGCGCCGAAGCCGACCGCGATGCCGACGACGCCGAGACCGGCGATCGCCGGGCCGATGTCGAGATCGAGGGCGGAGAGGATCATGATCCCGGCGATCACGATGACGAAGAAGCGGATCACCCGGCCGCCCAGCTCGTCGAGCGTGTCCATGCGCTTCTTGACCTCGACGGCCGAGAGCTCCTGGGCCGTGCCCTCGGTCGCCTCGCGATCGATGAGCGCCTTGACGATGCCGTGGATGGCGAGACTCGAGACGCGCAGCGCGACGAGGGCGACGACCATGATCACGAGGATCCGCAACCCGTTGTCGCGGAGGACCTCGACGATCGTGCTCAATGGCGGCTTGCTGAAGTCCATCGGCGCCGATGGTAGCGGGCGGGATCACGACGCGGCGGGACCGAGCGTCGGACGGGCGTGATCCGGTCCCTCGCGCTCGCGATCGGCCTCGTGCTCGTTGCCGCGGGCTGCGACGGCGCCGGCGGCGGGAACACGACGCCGCCGAGCGGCGGCTCCCTGCACGCAGATGCCCCAACCGTGGCGCCAGGCCTCGATGCGGCCGCCATCGATGCCATCCTCGACCCCGCCAGCCGTGACCTGCTCACGGTCGTCGAGCCCGAGGAGTCGATCGAGGCGGAGATCCATACGTCCGACACGACCGAGGTCGCCGCGGCAGCCCGATCGCGGGGCTTCGCCGTGGAGGACGTCGGGGTCGATTACGTGCGCGTCCTGGGACCGGTCCGGCCGATCCTCGGGCTCGTCGCGGACGTCCACCCGTCGGCCGTTGCCCTGGCCGAGGACAGCCGGGCCGGCCGGTGGCTGCCTGCGCTCAAGCCCATCGTCGCCGTCCCGACCCCCGGCAGCCCGTACCTGAATCGTCCGCTGGTCGCCGACCTGTCGCGGGTCGCGATCCCGGACCCGCGGCGCGACACGCTGCTCCGATCACTGGCCAGGTTGCTGGTCACGATCGACGGCGAGCCGTACGCCCGCACCGAGCTGAGCGGCAACTGCGAACCTGGCCCGTCCCCGTCCTGCGCGATCGGCTTCACGGGCTTCAGCCGCGGCGCCGGTCCCCGCGGGGATATCACAGGGATCACCGCGAACGCGGCGACGAGCTGGATCGCCCAGCTCAGTGACGGCAGCCAGCTCGGGAGCGTGCCGCGCCGGCTCCTCCGAGCCGCGGAGTGGATCGCACGTCACGACGACAAGGCCGCCGCGGCGATCGGCACCTACACGATCTGCTGTGGCGCCTCATGGTTCCAGCCCCAACCGGGCTGGATCGAGCTTTCCTGGAGCCGACCCTGCTCGACGGGCGTCGCAGCACCGGAGGTCGCCGTCGCCTCGACCGGGGAGTGCTTCGAGGTGCTGCTCGTCACCGTCGACCTCCGGACGAGCGCGGTCGTCCGAATTCGGCTCGTCAGCTGATCACGCCGCCACGGCTGGCAACACCGCAGGTCAGGACGCGGCAGCGACCCCGGCGGGCAGCTCGCTGACCGTCCCGCCCGGCGATGCCGCCGGTGTCGGATCCGGGGCGATGGAGGTGTGCGAGAGCGCCTGGGCGAGGGTCGGCTGGGCGGCGGTCGCGGTGCCCGTGCCGCCGAGGCGGACGGAGATCGCGGCGGCGGCTTCACGGGCCTGGGCCGCGAGCTCGGGGATCCGGCGCGGGGTCAGCCGGAAGGCGGGCCCCCAGATGTCGACCGCGGCGATCACGTTGCCGCGGGCGTCGTGGACCGGGGCCGCGACCGCGTTCAGGCCCATCTCGAACTCGCCGAGCGCCGTCGCGTAGCCGCGCCGCCGGATCCGTGCCAGCTCCTCGAGGAGCGGCTCGAGCTCGGTGATCGTCCGCTCGGTGTAGCTCACGAGACCGCGTCGGACGATCCGCAGGACCTCCCGCTCGGCGACCGCCGACAGGACGACCTTGCCCGAGGCGACGCAGTGCAGCGGCGTCGAGCGGCCGGTCCAGTCGCCGACCGCGATCAGGTTCGGGCCGTCGGCCTGGGCGACCGTGAGCAGGCTGTCGCCGTCGAGCACGCCCAGCCCCGTCGTCTCGTGGGTGAGCCGGGCGAGACGCTCGAGCTCGGGCATCGCGATCCCGCGCAGGTCGAGCGTCCGCTCGGCGCGCTCGGCCAGCCGGATCACGACGAGACCGAGGCGGTACTTGCCGGTCTCCTCGTCCTGCTCGACGAGGCCGCGACGCTGGAGCGTCGCGAGGAGGCGCGACGCGGTGGACTTGTGGAGGCCGAGACGCCGAGCGAGCTCGGTGACGCCGGCCTCGCCCTGCGAATCACCGAGAGCGAGTAGGAGGGCCGCGGCCCGGTCGACCGAGCGGACGGCGTTACCGTCGAGGACCATCGATCGTTGTCCCTCGTGCGTGGCCGGGGTCAGCCGGCCGCCGAATGTGCTTGCGCGCCGTGAGCATGGGGCGGCACGTCGCCGTGGGACCGTCCTTCGAGGGCGGCCCTGAATGAATCCTCGAAGATCGAGACGACCCGGTCGACGATGTCGCCCTGGGCATGGGCCTCGCACATGAACCACGGCTCGCGACTGTCCGGCTCGGGCATCGCCCCCCGCGGGAGCATCCCCAAGGCGACCGCGTCGTAGAGCTCGTGGTCGGACTTCGCCCAGTCCCGGTACTCGGTCGGTGCCTCGTCGGTGAACATGATCCCGAACATCGACGGATGGCCGGTGAACACGTAGGGGATCCCGCTCGGGTTCAGGACCTCGCGGAGGCCATCCTGGATCCGGCGGCCCGTGGCGTGGATCGTCTCGAGCGCCTGGGTATCGCGGAGGATCTGGAGGGTCGCGACCGCCGCGGCGGCGGCGACCCGATTGCCGGCATAGGTGCCACCGTGGCTGACCTTGTCGGGCATCAGGTTCATGATCTCCCGCCGGCCGCCGAACGCCGCCGCGGGATAGCCGTTGCCCATCGCCTTGGCGAACGTCGCGATATCCGGCCGGATCCCGAAGAACTCCGCCGCGCCACCGCGTGCGAGCCGGAAGCCCGTCTTGACCTCGTCGAAGATCAGCAGGATCCCGAACTCCTCGGTCAGGGCCCGCATGGCGGCATGGAAGCCCGGCTGCGGGAGGATCCCCTGGGCGTTGCCCATGACCGGCTCGACGATCACCGCCGCGATGTCCTCACCCTGCTCCTCGAACAGGCGGCGGAGGAGGGCGAGGTTGTTGTAGCGGGCCGGGACGATCGTGTCGGCGACGGCGTCCGGGATGCCTCGCCCCCAGGCGAGCCGGACCGGCTTGTCGGCGTCGCCGAGGTCCGACATCTTGTCCGGTGTCACGCTGATCAGGGCGTAGTCGTGGACGCCGTGGTACTGGCCCTCGAACTTCACGATCTTGTTTCGACCCGTGAAGGCCCGGGCGAGGCGCATCGCGTGCATCGTCGCCTCGGTCCCGGACACGGTCATCCGGGCCATCTCGACCCAGCCCGTGATCTCGCAGACGAGCTCCATCGCCCGGATCTCGTCCTCGCTCGTGAGCGAGAAGCTGACGCCCCGCCGCATCTGCTCGTTGACGTAGTCGTCGACCCGATCGTCGCCATGGCCGAGGATCACCGGGCCGTAGCCCATCCGGAGGTCGATGTACTCGTTCTGGTCGAGGTCCCAGATCAGGCCGCCCTTGCCCCGGTCGATGTAGACCGTGTCCTCGCCCCACGCACGAAAGTTCGAGTTCGCGCCGCCCGGCAGCGTCTTCGACGCGCGGCGGAACGTCTCGAGCTGCCGGTCGCGGCGGAGGCTCGGGGCCTGGGAGGTCGTCCGGGGCTCGGTGGCCATGAGGAATGGGCTCTCCGTGCGTCGCGTGACCCGTCAAGCGGGACGGGTGTTCCGGGGAGCGGAACGGCGGGGCTCACATGGTTGCACAGCGTCGCTCGTTGCGTCAACGCGGATATCGCACGCATGCACCAAATTACGTGCGAATCACGCGGGGTGCTGGACCCAATGCTCGCCAGACCGCACCAATTCGCGAAATGGGCCGCCCGGTTCGCTGCTGGGCCCGGCTACGATCCGGCCGTGACCTCGACCGATCCGTCCGAGACTCGTGGGGTGGCCTTGTCGTCCCGGCTATTGCACCCGTGAATATCGTGCGATTCGTCGTCGTCGTGGGGATCGAGAGATGATCCGCGTCTGGGGCTCGTCGGTTGGGACGCGGGATCAGGCTCTGATTGAGCGGCCGACCGCGCTCATCGAGCATGTCCGCGCGCACCACGCCCGTTCGGCGCAAGGAAATCGCAGCCGGGATCCTGGAACCTGATATCCGTCAACTCGGCGGCAGGATCGCGGCCGCCACGCTCACGGATTCTGCTTGCCAGGAATGACAGACCTGAGCGCAACGGATCCCGGCCGGTCGCGCGATTACCAGGACTGGCCCTCCTGAGCGCAACGGATCCGGGCCAATGACGGAGATAGCAGGACTGGTCGTCCTGAGCGCAACGATCCGCGCCGCTCCGATCAGTCGAGATCCGGGCGCGCCCCGCAGATCAGTGCTCAGACCGGGGTCGCGAGCCAGTTCGGCAGCTCCCGCCGGAGCGTCGCGAGCGGCAGCGAGCCGTGGCCCAGGACCGCGTCGTGGAACGCCCGCAGGTCGAACGCGGAGCCGTCGCGGGCGGTGAGCTCGCGACGGAGCTTCTCGATCTCACGGCAGCCGATCATGTACGTCAGCGCCTGACCCGGCCAGGCGATGTAGCGATCGGTCTCGATCGTCGCATCGGTCTCCGACAGGCCGGTCTCCAGCAGGAAGTCGATCGATTGCTGGCGTGTCCAGCGGAGCGCATGGAGACCGGTGTCGACGACGAGCCGCGCCGCCCGCCACGCCACCGCGTCGAGCATGCCGAACCGCTCGGCGTCGTCGCGAAACAGGCCCATCTCGTCGGCGAGCTTCTCGCTGTAGAGACCCCAGCCCTCGACGTAGGCGCCGCCGACGATCCGGGCGCCGAGCCGGCGGAACGTGGAGAGGTTCGGGTTCTCCTGCTCGAGCGCGATCTGGAAGTGGTGGCCCGGGACCGCCTCGTGGTAGGTCGTCGTGGCGAGCTTCGTGTACTTCCGGCTCGGCAGGTCGTAGCCGTTCGCGTAGTAGGTGCCGCCGCGTGAGCCGTCGCTGGCCGGCGGGAAGTAGTAGGCGAACGGAGCGTCCTTCTCCTTGAACTCCTCGACCGCTTTGACCTCGCAGCCGGCCTTCGGCAGGGTCCCGAAGAAGCCCGGGGCGACGGCCATCGCGCGGTCGATGTCCTCGCGCGCCCGCTGGAGCAGCTCCTCCTTCGACCGCGGCGTGTTCGCCGGGTCGGCGTCCAGGCGGGCGCGATACGCAACCGGGTTCGCCGCGCCTGCGGCGGTCGCGATGGCGCGCCGACCGGCGTCAATCGCCCGCAGCTCCTCCATCCCGATCTGGTGCACTTCGCGAGGATCGAGATCGAGCGTGGTCCAGGACCGGATCTGGGTCCGGTACAGGGCGTCGCCCCGGGGCGCCGACCAGAGACCCGGCTCGTCGCGCGTCTCCGCGAGGTACTCGCCCTTGAGGACCTTGAGGAACGCCGCATCGGCTGGGTAGACCACGTCGCGGACGACATCCCGGACCCGTTCGCGGTCGGCGTCGGAGGCGACGTGGGCAAGGGCCGGAATCACGGCCTCGCCGATCGGGATCGCGATCAGGCGCTCGAGCTGGGCGACCGTCCGCTCGGCGACGATCCGGGGTGCGGTGAGGCCCGTGTCGAGGCCCTCGCGGAGGATGTCGGTGTTCGCCGCCATGTAGTCCCGATAGCCGTTCAGGCGCGTGAGGAACTTCTCGAGGCGCTCCGGCGTGTCGGCCGGCTGGAACGTCGCGACCTGCGGGAGGAGCGTCTGCGGTCCGCCGATCTGGTCGACCACTCGCAGCCGGTGGACGCCCTGGTCGTCCTCCTCGAGGCCCTGATCGGCGATGACGATCAGCATGTCCCGGGTGATCCGGTCCTCGACCGAGAGGCCATCCGGCGAGATCGCCTCCGCGTCGGCCTTCGTCGTCTCCATCAGGCGTCGCGATCGGGCCCGCCCGGCCGGGCTCGGGTCCTCGAGGCGATCGGCGTAGCGTTCGTCCCCGTAGACGGTCGCCGTCGTCGGGTTCAGCTCGAGGATGCTTTCCCAGAACCGGTCGGCGAGGACATCGACCGGCGAGGCCGGATGATCGGAAGGGGTCACGAAATCCTCCAGGGCTTGGAGTCGGCTGGTATTGGCGTCAGGGTACCCTGCAACGTCGAAATCGGACCGGAATCGGACCCGCGTCGGACCTGAATCGGAGCCGAGTCGGAGGCGTCAGCCGCCGAACAGGTCGAGCTGCTCCCCGCTCCGCTCCACGACCGGGTCGAGCCCGAGGTAGGGCTCGAGCGCGTCGAG
>DATLVO010000029.1:0-10153 GCA_035577485.1 Verrucomicrobiia bacterium | reverse complement strand
CTGCTGACCGACGATCGGGCCGAGGCCGACACGCTCGCCGCCGAGCTGGAGGCGGCGAACCACACCCGGCGCGACCTCACGACCCAGGCGATGAGCGAGGCCCGGGCGGCGATCTCCGGCGCAGCGACCGTTGGCGAGGCGGACGCGATGGCTGGTGCCGCGCCACCCGCGGCCGCAGCCGCCGCTTCGGCCGATCCCGACGCCGCAACGATCGTCCACGGTCCCTGGCCGGTCGGCATCGTCGGGCTCGTCGCCTCGCGCCTCGTCGACGACTTCGGTCGCCCGGCGGTCGTCGGGGCGGACCTGGGACCCGTGATCCGCGCATCTTGCCGGAGCGACGGACGGCTGGATCTGGGCGCAACGCTCGAGGCGTGCGGCGACCTGTTCCTGCGCTACGGCGGGCACGCCGGCGCGGCCGGGTTCGAGATCGAGGCGGCACGATGGCCGGAGTTCATGCGCCGCTTTGGCGCGCTCGCCGCGACGGCGGTCCCGTCGGACCCGCGGCTGCCGCTCGCGATCGATCTGGCGTTGCCCGCCATTGACATCGACTACGCGCTGCATCGCGACCTGCGCCGTCTGGCGCCCTGCGGCATCGGCAACCCTGAGCCGCTGCTCGCGGTCCTCGGGCTCACCGTGACTCGCGTTCGCGCGGCCAGCGGCGGGCACAGCCAGCTCACACTGCGCCGGGGATTGGACGTGCTCGACGGCATCGCATTCGGGCGCCCCGACCTCGCCGAGACGGTCCACGAGGGCGATCGCGTCGACGTCGTCGCCCGCCTGACAAGCCGGACCTTCGGCGGCTACGAGTCGCTCCAGCTCGAGATCCGCGACGTCGCCGCGGAGGGCCTCCACCCCGAGGCGATCCCCTTCGGTGGCGGCACCACGGTGGCCATGGCGCCGGATCTCGCCCTCGCCGCGATCGGGGCGGCTCCATGACCCGCCGTCCGGGTGCCACGCCGCGGGCCCGGCCGCCGGGCGACCCGTACGGGCTCGGCGCGGTCACGGGCTACGTCGGGCCGGCGATCGCGGTCGTCGCCCTCGTGATCATCTCCCTCGTCACGGTCGGCCTGATGAACGGGCAAGTGCCGTTCGTCCACGGCAAGGACACCGGCGACCAGCCGGGCGGCGCCGCGATCACGCCCGCGCCGTCAAACGTCGTCATCACCCCGCCCGAGACGTCATTCCCGGGCTCGATCACCTACGCCAAAGCCGGCAACATCTGGATCCAGACCGGGAAGGACGTCCGCCAGCTGACCACCGCCGGGGACGACTCGATGCCCACGTTCTCGGCTGACGGCTCGTGGATCTACTTCATCCGGATCAGCGAGGGCCGGGGCAAGTTCCCCGCGGGCGGGTTCGGCTCGCGGACCTGGTACGACCTGTCGACGCCGCTCCTCATGCGGATCAAGCCGGACGGTTCGGCACCCGCTCAGAAGCTCCTGACCGGCCTGTACAAGCAGGGCTCGTCGACCTGGTTCTACTGGCTTCGCCAGCCGACGCCGAGCCCCGACGGCAAGACCGTGGCGGTGATCTCCGACGGCCCGAACCCGCTCCAGAGCGACACGGTCCTCCAGTCGTTCAACCTCCAGACGAGGACGCTGACCCCGCTCAACGTCCCGGAATCCCTGCACCTCGGGCACCAGGACCCAGCCTGGCGACCGGACGGCCGCGTCCTCCTCGTCGTCAAGAACGGTCGCGAGCTCATCCGCGGCGCGCCGCAGATCTACAAGTACGACCCCAAGACGAAGCGTGCCTCCCCCCTGACCGGGCCCGGCTATCTCGCGCCGTCCTACTCGCCCGACGGCAGCTTCATCGCGGCCACGAAGACCGATGCCTTCGGGACGGATGTCGTGATCCTCGACTCGACGGGCAAGGAAGTCCTCTCGGTCACCGACGACGCGCACTCCTTCTCGCCGGCCTGGTCGCCGGCCGGCAACGCGATCGCGTTCCTCCATCTCCAGGGCACGATCGTCGACCTCCAGATGGCCACGATCGACGCATCGTCCGGGCGCTGGACGGTCACGAAGGTCACCGACCTGACGAAGGTCTCCGGTCTCGACGGCGGATCGCGGCCGAGCTGGTTCGTGCCGCCGTCCGAGCTGCCGGCGCCGACGTCGGCTCCGACCGGGTCGGGCCCATCGAGCTCCGGCAGCACGGGCCCGTGACGGGCGCCGCACCCTCGAAGGCGACCGCCCCGATCACCCGGACGATGAGCGCGACCTACCTGGAGCGCCTCGCGACCCGTTCTGCGAGAGTCGGGACCGTCCTCTGCCTCGGGCTGGACCCGGATCCCGCCGCCCTGCCCGCGGGCTTCTCCGCGGATCTCCGGGGAGTGGAGGCGTTCGCGCGCCTGCTCCTCGAGGCCGCCGGCGCCCACGCCGCGGCCGTGAAGCCGAACCTCGCGTTCTTCGAGGCGTTCGGGTCCGCCGGGATCGCCGCCCTCGAGCGGATCCGCGCCGCGGTCCCGGGTGACATGCCCGTCGTCATCGATGCGAAGCGCGGCGACATCGGTTCCACGGCCGCCCGTCAGGCCGTGGCCCTCTTCGACGGCCTCAATGCCGACGCGATCACCGTGAGCCCATACCTGGGCGAGGAGGCGATCGCCCCGCTGCTCGAGCGGGCCGATCGGTTCGCCTACGTCCTGTGCCGGACGTCGAACCCGGGCGCCGCCGAGCTCCAGGGCCTCCGCGTCGACGCGGACGCAGCTGCCGCGTTCCCGGCCGAGCCCCTCTACGCACGCGTCGCTCGACGGGCCGCGACCTGGGGACCCGGTGGGACCGTCGGTCTCGTCGTCGGCGCGACCGCCCCGACGGAGCTCGCCGAGATCCGGGCGATCGCCCCGGGGATGGCATTCCTCGTGCCGGGCGTCGGCGCCCAGGGCGGCGACGAGGCGGCAGTCCTCGCGAACGGCCCCGCGACGGGGGCACCTGCCGGGGACCGCCCGGGTGGAGGCCTGCTCGTCAACGTCTCGCGCGGGATCGCCGGCGCCCGCGCACACGACGGGCACGATCTGGGCGACGCGATCGCCGCCGCTGCCCGCGACTGGGCTGCGCGCCTACCCGTGCTACCCTAGCGACCGCGCGCGTCCCGATCGTTCGACGGGTGTGACGCGGTCTCGAGGTCAGTGCCGAAGCCAATGCCGAACATCGGGGCACCCGAGCTCATCGTCATCCTGATCATCGCGCTCGTGATCATCGGTCCCGGGCGCCTGCCCGACGTCGGCGCAGCGCTCGGCAAGAGCATCCGCGAGTTCCGCAAGGCGTCGAGCGACATGACCGAGGCCACCAGGATCGACACCACTCCGCTGCCGCCGCCGGCCGCTCCGGCCCCGACGCCGCAGCCGCCGGCCCCGGTCACGACCGCCCCGACCGTTCCGGCTCCGCCCGCCGTGGCGCCTGACCCGGCCGCGGACGAGACCGCGGACCGGACCACCTAGCCGGGCCCGATCCCAGCCGCGATGGCCGACGCCGACGCCGTCCGCGGGGCCGGCGTCACGGATCGTCTCCCCACGGATCAGCCGCCACCGCCCGCACCTGCGCCTGCACCTGCCCAGCCGACGGCGACGATGTCGCTCGTCGACCACCTGACCGAGCTCCGCAACCGGATCATCAAGTCGATCCTGAGCGTGATCGTCGGATCCGTGATCGGCTTCCTTCTCGCGCCGACGATCCAGCGGTTCCTCATCAGCCCGCTGCCCGCGTCGGCCCTGCCCCTCCAGGTCCTCGGGCCCGGCGACGCCTTCGGGATCGCCCTGCGGATCGCCGTGGTCGTCGGCATCGTCTTGTCGATGCCCGTCCTGCTCTACCAGCTCTGGGCGTTCGTCGCGCCCGGCCTGACGCCGAGCGAACGCCGCACGCTGCGCCCGTGGATCCCGCTCGCGCTGTTCTTCTTCGTCCTCGGCGTGACGATCGCCTGGATCATCCTGCCGTTCGCGATCGGGTTCCTGCTGGCATTCACGAATGACGTCATCGTCGCTCACCTCGCGGCGCCGCCGTACTTCGACTTCGTGACGACGATGTTCCTCGCGTTCGGACTGCTCATGGAGTTCCCGATCGTCCTGTACGCGTTGTCGCGCGTCGGCATCGCGACCTCGGCGCGGCTGCGGGCGTCGCGGCGGATGGTGATCCTCGGGATCGCGATCTTCTCGGCGATCGCCACGCCGGGCGGCGATCTCGTCAGCCCGACGGTGCTCGGCCTGACGATGTACGTCCTGTTCGAGCTGACGGTCGTCGCGATCCGCCGGAGCGGTCGGTGAGCGGATGGTCGGTGACCGGGCGGGCCGCGTGCGGGCACGCCGTCGACCCCGACCGGCGGTGAGCGGAGGATCCGCGGACGGTGCGCGAACGGCGGCGTCGATGACCGACCCGGGCGTCGCATGACCACGACCGACCCGGGCCCCGCCGCCGAACCGGCCCTCGAACACGGCGACGGCCAGCACGTCGTGCTCCTGAGCGGCCTCTCCGGCGGCGGCAAGACGGCCGCCGCGAAGCTCTTCGAGGATCTCGGCTACACGGTCGTCGACAACCTGCCCGGCGAGCTCCTGACCGAGCTTGCGGAGCTCGTCTCGGACGAGCCGGAGCGGTTCGGCCGGGTCGCGATCGTGCTCGACGTCCGATCCGGCGATGCGCCGATGGCGTTCGGGGCGATGCGCGGCGCGCTGGAGGGCCGGGGCATCCGTCCGCAGGTCTTCTTCCTCGAGGCGCGTGACGAGGTCCTGATCCGGCGGTTCTCCGAGACACGCCACCGGCACCCGCTGGCCGACCAGCGGGGGATCGCGAGCTCGATCGCCGCGGAGCGTCGCCTGCTCGATCCGGTCCGCTCCGAGGCGGACGTCGTCATCGACACCTCGGATCTCTCGCTGCGCGAGCTCCGCGAGCGGATCTTCACCCGCCTCGGCGAAGCCGCCGACCCGGATCGCCTGGCGATCCAGCTGATCAGCTTCGGCTTCAAGTACGGCGTCCCGCTCGAGGCCGACCTCGTCTTCGACGTCCGGTTCATGCAGAACCCCTATTACATCGAGGAGCTCCGCCAGCTGTCCGGCCTCACCGAGGCGGTCCGTGCCTTCGTCCTCGACCAGCCGGTCGCGCGGGAGTTCCTGCGCTACCTCCACGAGTTCCTGTCGTTCGCCCTGCCGGCGTACATCGGTGAGGGCAAGACCCGCCTGACGATCGCCCTCGGCTGCACGGGCGGTTACCACCGCTCGATCGCGCTGGCCGAGGAGCTCGCGACGTGGCTCAAGGACCAGGACTTCGGACCGGTCGCCGTCTTCCATCGGGAGCTGGACCGTGCGTGAAGGGCCGCCCGAGGTCCGGCGTCCGGCCACGCCCGAGGTGGACCGGCTGCCGCTGCACGGCCGCTGGCCGTCGAATCTCCGTCGCTGGCTGACGCCGGGGATCGGCGTCAAGCGCTGGCTGCTGCTGACGTTCGCCGGGCTCCTGCTCCTCGCCCTGGGCGTCGCCCACCTGATCCGGCAGGCGACGCAGGACCTCCAGCCGGGCGGTCTCACCCAGCTGATCCTCGACGCCGTCACGCTCCGGTTCCTGCCGTACCCGCTCCGCGGCCTGATCGTGAGCGTGGCCGGTCTCGCCCTCGTCGGCTTCGGCGCGTATCGCACGATCCGTGCCCTGACGGCGCCGTTCACGCCGGCCCAGGGCGGCCGACTGGTCGAGCTGATCTACCAGCGGAAGTCGCTCGCCCGAGGCCCGCGGATCGTGGCGATCGGCGGTGGCACGGGTCTCTCGACGCTCCTGCGGGGACTCAAGGAGCACACGAGCAACCTCACGGCGGTCGTCGCGGTCGCCGACGACGGCGGTTCGTCCGGGGTGCTCCGCGAGGAGCTCGGGATTCCCCCGGTCGGGGACATCCGGCGTTGCCTGGCGGCCCTCGCCGATTCGGAGCTCCTGATGGGCGAGCTGCTCGAGCATCGCTTCGCCGGTTCGCCGTCGGACAGCGCGCCCGAGGCGGGCGGCCCGCTCGGAGGCCATCCGGTCGGGAACCTCCTGCTCGCCGCGATGACCCAGCTCGAAAACGGCGACTTCGAGGAGGGGGTCCGCCGGGCGAACCGGATCCTCGCGGTCCGCGGCCAGGTCCTGCCGGCGGCGGCGACGCCGTTGACGATGCACGCCCGGATGCACGACGGGACGATCCTCGACGGGCAGTCGCTGATCACCCGGACCGCCGGAATCGAGCGCGCCTGGGTGACCCCGTCGGATGCGCCGGCCTGTGACGACGCGCTCCAGGCGATCGCCGAGGCGGACCTGATCGTCCTCGGCCCGGGCAGCCTGTACACGAGCCTCCTGCCGACCCTGCTGCTGACGCAGATCCGGGATGCGGTTGCTGCCGCGCCGGCCCTGCGCATGTACGTCTGCAACGTCGCGACCCAGACCGGGGAGACCGCGAGTCTCGATCTGGCTGGTCACGTCGAAGCCCTGGTCGCCCACGCGGGCGCAGGGATCGTCGATTGCGTCCTCGCCAACAACCGCCTGATCACGCCGGTCCAGCCGGTGCCACCGGCCGAGCCGGTCCGCCTGACCTGGCCGCCGAACCTCACCTCGGCGCCCCGGCTGATCCTCGACGACGTCGTCGACCCGAATCGCCCGCACCACCACGATCCGGCCCGACTGGCCGCCGCCGTGATCCAGATCTGGGAGCGGGAGGGCGGCGCCCGGCGACGCGTGACGGCCGTCCGGAGCGCCTGACCCCGATGCCCCGGAGCGCCTGACGCGATGCGCCGCCCTGCGCTCGACCACCCGGGCCGCGCCGCGATCCCGTGAGCGAGTCCGACCGGGATCTCGTCATCGCCCTGCGGGCCGAGCTCGCGGCGATCGATCCCGCCCGGGCCTGCGACCGGCGGGCCGAGGGGATCGGGCTGAGCGGCGGACGGACGACGCGCGAGGGCCCGGTCACGCGGCTGATCCTCCGGCTCCGTCGCGAACGGGACAAAGAGCCCGGCTCGAGCGTTCCGGCAGACGCATTCGACTGGGACGCCTCGCCCGAGCACTGCCGGATGGCCTGGCTGCGCGGCCTGTTCCTGGCCCGCGGCTCCCTCAGCCTCGCCGGCGGCCGGACGCACCTGGAGTTCGTCCTCGATCCGGCGGACGCCGGTCCGCTCTCGAGGCGGCTCACCGCCGCCGGGTTGCCGGCCTCGTCGCGGATCCGGCGCGGGCGTGGCGTCGTGACCTGGAAGAACGGTGACACGATCGGCTTGTTCCTCCGCCGGATCGGGGCGGGCGCGACGCTCCTCGAGCTCGAGGCGCGCCAGGTGTCGCGCGCCCTCCGCGGCGACCTGAACCGGGTGATCAACGCGGAGTCCGCAAACCTCCAGCGATCGGTGGGCGCGGCCGGTCGCCAGATGGCCGCGATCGCGGAGCTCACCGCAAGCGGCGAGCTGGCCGAGCAGCCATATGTCGTCCGATCCGTCGCCGAAGCTCGCCGGGAGACCCCCGAGTCGACGCTGAGCGAGCTGGCAGAGCGGCTCGGCCTCCACCGCTCGGCGGTCCAGCGGGCGTTGGAGCGGATCGAGCGGCTCTCCCTCCTGCCACCCGACGACGTGCGCCGCCGCCCGAGTCGCCGCGGAAGCGGTCGGGCGGCGATCGGCCGGCCTCTGTCATGATTCGCGGGATGCGTCCCGTCGTCATCGCCGCGAACTGGAAGATGAACACGACCCCGGCCGACGCGGGCGAGCTCGCCCGGACGATCGCCGCCCGGACCCGTGTCCAGGGCGTGACCCGCGTCATCTGCCCACCCTTCGTCTGCCTGGCCGCCGTTCGCGACGCGCTGGCCGAGGACGATCCCCTCGTCGGTATTGGCGCCCAGGATGTCCATCACGAGGTCGCCGGGGCCTACACCGGCGACATCTCGGCGCCGATGCTGGTCGGGCTTGCCAGCTGGGTGATCGTCGGCCACTCCGAGCGGCGGCGCGACCACGACGAGACGGACGAGCGGATCGGCCGGAAGCTGACCCGCGCCCTCGACGCGGGGCTGCGCCCGATCCTCTGCGTCGGCGAGCAGCTCGCCGATCGGGATGCCGGGCGGGCGACCGA
Organism: Verrucomicrobiia bacterium; assembly: GCA_035577485.1. GTDB lineage: Bacteria > Chloroflexota > Limnocylindria > Limnocylindrales > CSP1-4 > CF-46. Next base: position 2,111 of record DATLVO010000029.1, on the reverse strand, counting down.
CGTCGTGGACGCGCAGCTCCGGGGCTCCCTCGTCGACCACGACCCGGAAGCCCTCCGCGACCTCGGCCTCGTCATCGCCTACGAGCCGGTCTGGGCGATCGGGACCGGCCGGAACGCCTTCGGATCGGATGCCGCCGCGATGGCGGAGGCGATCCGGTCGATCCTGTCGGGCCTCGGCTGGGGCGAGGCGTCGGCCGGCGTGCCCGTGCTCTACGGCGGCAGCGTCACCGCGGGGAACATCGGCGAGTTCCTCGCCGAGCCGTCGATCGACGGCGCTCTCGTCGGCGGTGCCTCGCTGAAGCCCGACGAGATGGCCGGGATCGTCGGCCGGGCCGGGATCACCGCGGCGGCCCGCCTGTCGGCGGTCTCGTGAACGAACGGTCGGCGGGGCCGGCCCGCGACCAGGCACGACCCCGGCCCATCGTCCTCGTCGTCATCGACGGCTTCGGGATCGGCGACGACCCTGCCGACGATGCGATCGCGGGCGCCGACATGCCGGTCTGGCGAGGACTGCTCGCTCGCTGGCCGCACGCCGTCCTCCAGGCCTCCGAAGCGGCGGTCGGGCTGCCCGCGGGCCAGATGGGCAACTCCGAGGTGGGTCATCTGAACCTCGGCGCGGGCCGGCCGGTCCTCCAGGACCTTCCGCGGATCGATGCCGCGATCGCCGACGGATCGTTCTTCGAGCGACCGGCGCTCCTTGCCGCGTGCAACCGCGGGGCGCGCCCCGACGGGCGGCTCCACGTCGTCAGCCTGATCGGCCCGGGTGGCGTCCATGCCAACGACCGCCATCTCGTCGCGCTCGCCGAGCTCGCCGCCCGACGCGGCGTCCCGTCCGTCCGCGTCCACGCCTTGCTCGACGGCCGCGATACGCCGCCGCGCTCGGCGCTCGGGTTCGTCGCGGATCTCGGGGCCCGGCTCGTCGGCGTTCATCCGGATGCCCGTATCGCGACCGTGGGCGGCCGCTACTACGCGATGGATCGCGACAAGCGCTGGGAGCGCGTCGCCCAGGGCTACGACGCGATCGTCCACGGCGTCGGCGAGCATGCCCCGTCCGCGACCGCCGCGATCGAGGCCGCGTACGCCCGCGGCGAGAACGACGAGTTCGTCCGCCCGACGGTCGTCGACGGCGTCGACGGCCGCGTCCGCGACGGCGATCCGATCGTCCACGCCAACTTCCGGGCGGATCGGGCCCGCGAGCTGATCCACGCCCTGACCGATCCCGACGACCGGTTCGACGGGTTCGACCGGACGGCGAACGGGCCCCGGCCGCGTGACCTCCTCGTCGTCACGATGACCGAGTACGAGGGCGGGCTCCCGGTCGAGGTCGCCTTCCCGCCCGAGGAGGTGCGATCCCTGGCCCACGCGGCGTCCGACGCCGGCTGGCGCCAGTTCCACGTCGCCGAGACCGAGAAATACGCCCACGTCACGTACTTCTTCAACGGCGGGCGCGAGGCGCCGCTGCCGGGCGAGGATCGGCGGCTCGTCCCTAGCCCGAAGGTCGCGACGTACGACCTTCAGCCCGAGATGAGCGCTCCGGGCGTGACGGACGCCCTCGTCGAGGCGATCCGATCGGGCCGGTACGACCTGATCGTCGCCAACTTCGCCAACCCCGACATGGTCGGCCACACGGGCGTCTGGTCGGCGACGATCCGGGCCGTCGAGACGATCGACGGGTGTCTCGGCCGGGTCACGGCCGCCCTGGCCGACGTCGACGCACGCGATCCGACCGGGCCTGGCTCGCTCCTCGCGATCACGGCCGACCACGGCAACGCCGACCGGATGCGCGACGATGCCGGGCAGCCGGTCACCGCCCATTCGCTCAACCCGGTGCCGTTCGTCCTCGTCGGCCGGGCCGTCGAGGGTCGGCGCCTCGCCGACGGGGTGCTTGCCGACGTCGCCCCGACCCTGATCGAGCTCGCAGGACTGCCGCGCTGGGACGGCATGACCGGTCGGTCGCTGCTCGTGCCCGCGGTGGCCGCGACGAGCGGGGAGCGGCCCATCGGGGCGACCGTTCCGACCGGTCCGGCGGGCGACGCGTGATATCATCCGACGCCGTTTCCACCGGCGCCCCCACCGGAGGTCTTCCCCTGTGAATCCCGCCCTGGCGATCG
>DATLVO010000028.1:0-4127 GCA_035577485.1 Verrucomicrobiia bacterium | reverse complement strand
CGGTCGCGTCCCCGGCCGGGGCGGGCTGCGGCGATGTCTTGCCTCGCCCGAATCGTAGGACGACCGTGGCCGAGGCGGCAAACGCCGGGCCCGTTCGGCCGTCGACGTCAGTCGTCGGCGAGCGCGGGCTCCGCACGCGCCCAGAGAGAGCGCAGGGATTCGGCGACCCGGGCGGGCTCGATCCGGTGCGGTGGATCGAAGTGATGGCGATCCGGGAACCGCTCGATCGTGAAGTCGGGAAAGACGCGCGCGAGACGGTCGGCCATGAGCGCGAAGTAGTCGGGGTGGCTCCGGCCGCCGACCGCCAACCAGACCGGCCGATCGAACCGCCGGAGGGCGTCCAGGTCGAGGTCGGAGCTCAGGAAGGCGTCGAGGATCGCCCGGATCCCGGCCGGTCGCCTGGCCATCCATGGCGGCGGCGGGCCCGGCGGCGGAAGCGGCGCTTGGACCCCGGGCGCCAGCTGCAGGGCCTGGAAGGCCGGGAACAGCTCGGGGCCGTGCATGTCGAGCAGCTCCCGAAATCGCTCGAAGTGGGCGCGCTCGGGCACCGTCATCTCCTGCCAGCCGGCGAATGCCGGCTCCATCAGGGCCAGGCTCAGGAGCCGATCCGGGTGGGCCGCGACGTAGGCGAGCGACGACGCGCCGCCGCCCGAGTAGCCGACGAGATGGAAGCGCTCGAAGCCGGCGGCGTCCGCGGTCCGCTCGATGCCGGCGACCTCCGTCGCGAGCGAGTAGTCCGGTGGAGGCGCGTCGCCGGCATAGACCTCGAGGTCCTTGGGCCGCGCGTCGACGTCCGAGCCCAGCTCCGCGAGGAGCGCCTCGTACGCCGGGCCGGCCGGCAGGACGCCGCCGGGCAGGAGGATCACGTGCGACGGAGGACCGCTCATTCGGTTCCTGCGGCCGCCGGTGCTGACGATGCGGCGAGGCCGGCTCCGGCGACCCGCCGCCCGTCCTGGACAACCAGCCAGACTCGATCCGGGTCGGCGAGGACGGCCGGATCGGCCAGCGGATCGCCGTCGACGACGAGGAGGTCGGCCGCCAGGTCCGTCGTGATCGTGCCGCGGTCGGCCAGCCCGAGGGCCCGCGCCGATCCCGCCGTCGCGGCGACGATCGCCTGGCCCGGCGTGAGTCCCGCCTCGACCATCCGGATGAGCTCCCGGGCATTCGCGCCGGGTGGGCCGCTGTCGTAGCCCATCGCGAGGACGACGCCGGCATCCCTCGCCGCGAGGATCGTCCGGCCGGCCTCGACCGCCTGGCGTTCCGCCTGGGCCACGAGCGACGGCGCGAAGTCGGAGCGGAAGCGTTCGGCGAGGTCGTGGAACGTGGACAGGGTCGGGACGAGGACGATCCCCCGCTCGGCCATCCGGTCGAGCAGCTCGGGCGCGCGATGGAGGCTGAACCCGTGCTCGATCGTGTCGACACCGGCGTCGATCGCGAGGCGCGTGCCATCGAGGCCCTCCGCGTGGGCGGCGACACGCACCCCCATCCGATGGGCTTCGTCCACCGCGGCGGTGATCTCCTCGGCCGTCATCTGGGCCGGCTCCGGGTCCTCGCCCTCGACCGAGCGCGCGCCCGTCGCCATGACCTTGATGTAGTCCGCGCCCCGCCGGAGCTGGCGACGGACGGCGCGCCGCATCTCCCACGGCCCGTCGGCTTCCTCGTACATCGTCCCGAAGATCCGGCCGCCGGGCGCGGTCGCCGACACGATCCGGCCGCAGGTGAGGATCCGCGGCCCGTCGAGCAGGCCCAGCCGGATCGCCTCGCGCAGCGTGATGGCCTCGTCGTCCGGGCTGCCGACGTCGCGGAGCGTCGTGATCCCCGCCCCGAGGAACGCGCGCGCGGCCTTTGCGAGGACGAACCAGCGAAGGGCTTCGGGTCGCGGCAGCTCGCCGTGGAGCGGCGGGGCGGGCCCGAACCCCGGGCTCCGCTCCGTGTCGCTCATCACGTGGGTGTGGGCGTCGACCAGGCCCGGCAGCAGGGTCCGCCCGGCGACGTCGACCGCGTCGGTGGGTCGCTCCCGGCCGGCGACCTCTTCGATTGCCGCGATCCGGCCGTCCCGGACTCGGACGACGGCGTGCTCCACCGGCGGTCCGCCTCGACCGTCGATGAGTCGTGCGTCCCAAAGGGTCAGCTCGGTTGCGGGAGTCACACCGCGATCGTAGCGAGCGCCGCTAGGCGTCGAGGACCGTTCGCACCATCCGCAGCAGGTCGTCCGTTCGGTACGGCTTCGGCAGGAAGTCGACGCCCGGCGACACCACCCCGTGGACGATCACCGAGTTCTCCGTGAAGCCCGAGACGTAGAGCACGCGCAGGCCGGCTCGCTCCGCCACGAGGCGCTCGGCCAGCTCGGCACCGTGGATCCCGGGCAGGATCGCGTCGGTCAGGAGCAGGTGGATCCGGCCCGGGTGGTCGCGCGATGCCTCGATCGCGCCCGTCCCGTGTTCCGCTTCGAGGACCGAGTACCCGGCATTCTCGAGGACGCGCCGGGCGTAGCCCCGGACGGTCGCGTCGTCCTCGACGAGGAGGATCGTCTCGGTGCCGGTTCGCCGGGCTGGCGGGCCGATCGTCGGCTCCGGCGCGGAGAGCTCGGCGTCGGTCCGGGGGAAGTAGAGCTTGAAGGTCGTTCCGCGACCGGGCTCCGAGTAGAGGTAGATCGAGCCGCCGGACTGCTTGACGATCCCGTACACGGTCGCGAGCCCCATGCCGGTCCCCTTGTCCGGGCCCTTCGTCGTGAAGAACGGCTCGAACGCCCGGGCCTGCGTGGCGGCGTCCATCCCATGGCCGGTGTCGGACACCGCGATCAGCACGTGGCGGCCCGCGGTCGCGTCGGCGTGAACGGCGGCGTACGCCTCGTCGAGCTCCACATTGGTCGTCTCGATCACGAGCGCGCCGCCGCGGGGCATCGCATCGCGCGCGTTGACACCGAGATTCACGATGACCTGGCCGAGCTGGCCGGGATCGACGCGGATCCGGCCCAGGTCCGAGGCCGCCGCCAACGTGATCTCGATCCCCTCGCCGAGCAAGCGTCGCAGGAGCGGAACGACGTCCGCAATCGCCTCGGCCGGGTCGAGGACGCGAGGCTGGAGCACCTGCCGGCGGCTGAAGGCGAGGAGCTGGCCGACGAGGCTGCTGGCGCGATCGGCCGAGGAGATCACCTCGCCCAGGTCGGCCGCGGCGCGATGTCCTGGACCGAGCTCGATCCGAGCGAGGTCGGCATAGCCTCGAATCGCCGTGAGCAGGTTGTTGAAGTCGTGGGCGATGCCCCCGGCGAGCTGGCCGACCGCTTCGAGGCGCTGGCTCTGGCGGAGCTGCGCCTCGAGCTCCCGCTGCTCGCTGACGTCCTGCATCGTGCCGTGGATCTGGACGACCTTGCCGTTGAAGTCGCGCTCGGCGATCCCGTTGCTGATCACCCATCCCCCGCTGGGCCGTGACAGCTCGAGATCCTCGTGCCAGGACTCGCCCGTTTCGATCGCGTGGACGACGGCGGCATTCACCCGCGCGACGCTTTCCGGCACGAACAGCTTCGAGATGTCCGGCAGCTCCACGGCACCGGCCAGGGGATCGAGACCGAGGATCCGGTACATCTCGGCCGACCACGTCGCCTGTCCGGTCGCCGGGTCCAGGGTCCAGCTGCCCACGTGGGCAATCTGCTCGATCTCGTCGGGATCGCGCAGGCGGGCGAGCGACGCCGACGGCTCCCGGGCCGGGGCCGGGGCCGGGTTCGGCCGATACAGTCGATTCGGTCGCCTGGAACGCGAAACAGGAGCGCGAGTCATCTGGAGCTTGACCCCCTGGACGCGGCTCTCGGCCGCGCACCCACATCGACGGTAGCCGCGGCGGTGTCCAGTCGCAACGCGACGAAGGTCCGGGGGCCTGAGCGGTGACGAAGGTCTGGGGCGCCGACTGGCGTCCCTCCGACGCCCGCGCGGACCGCGCCTCCAACGCCCGCGAAGACCCCCTCCAACCTTGATGCGGTTCTTTGCATATGACATGCGTGTTGTTGCATCACCTCCGCGGGGAGAGGTCGGCCGGCGGCGAGGCAGGGCGGCGGTGCGGCGAGCTGGCGAGGCGGCGAGCTGGCGAGGCGGCGAGGCGGCGCTGCGGCGAGGCGACCGGCGAATATGCGG
>DATLVO010000027.1:0-5442 GCA_035577485.1 Verrucomicrobiia bacterium | reverse complement strand
CCGAGGCCCTCCTTCGCGGACGCGAGGATCACTTCCTCCCGAGGGATGGCGAGGACGTTCTCGAGCTCCTCCATGACGAGCTCGGGCTCGGCCGAGGGGAGGTCGATCTTGTTGATGACCGGGATGATCGTGAGGCCCTCGCGCAGCGCGAGGTGGACGTTGGCGAGCGTTTGGGCCTCGATCCCCTGGGTCGCGTCGACGACGAGGATCGCGCCCTCGCAGGCCTGGAGGCTGTGGCTGACCTCGTAGGCGAAGTCGACGTGCCCGGGGGTGTCGATCAGGTTCAGGCCGTAGGTCTGGCCGTCCTTCGCCTGGTATTCGAGGCGGACGGCCCGCGCCTTGATCGTGATCCCCTTCTCGCGCTCGAGGTCCATCGAATCAAGGACCTGGCTCGTCATCTGCCGGGCGTCGATCGTGTGGGTCAGCTCGAGGAGCCGGTCGGCGAGGGTCGACTTGCCGTGGTCGATGTGGGCGATGATCGAGAAGTTGCGGAGGCGGTCCTGACTAATCGACACGTTGGCTTCTGCCTGCGGGTCGGGTCGTATCGTTGCGTGATTCGTTGTCGCGGAGGGTAGCCATGGCGCGGGCTGAAGCCAGCATCCACATCGACCGTCCGCCCGAAGCGGTGTTCGACTTCGTCGCAGACGCCACGAACAACCCGAGATGGCGCAGGAATGTCGTGCGCACCGTGTGGCTGGACGATGGCGCCATGCGCGTCGGCCGGCAAGGCCGCCAGACGGCCCGTTTGCTGGGGCGCGAATGGACGGTCGATGCGGAGGTTGTCGACTGGGATCCGCCCAGGACCGCGGCCTGGCGCACGATCCAGGGGCCGATCTCGGTTCGCTCCTGGGTCCGAGTCGAGGCGGACGGCACGGGCTCGCTGGTGAGCGGCGGCGCCGACGGCGGTTTCCTGGGCCCGATCGGTGGGTTGCTCACCCGGCTTGCCGTTCCCCGGATGATCCGGCAGGCCGAGGTCGACCTACGAACCCTGCGAGACCACCTCGAGTCCCGCGGGTCGCCTCCATGAGCTCGACCCGGGGCCAGGCGGCTGGGCCGGGCTGAGGATCGAGCCATACACAGGCTCAGACGGTCCGGGGGGATGGTCACGAGGCGGCAGTGTAGCCCGACGGGGCGGAGGTTCGGCCGGGCTGGGCGCGGGCATACTCTCGCGACATGCCCCTGATCGACCGATCCGATTCCGTCCTGGTCGTGATCGACGCCCAGCCGGGCTTCTCCGGCGCGGACTCGCAGTCGGCCGACGAGGCTGCCGCGGCACGCGCAATCGCCGCGTGGCTCGTTGGCGTCGCGGCCGCGCTCGAAATCCCGATCGTCGTCACCGAGGAGGACGCGGCCCGAAACGGCCCGACCGATCTGGCCATCGCCCAGCGCCTGCCGCCCGGTGCCCCGATTCTCGCGAAGCAGGTGTTTGGGCTCGCCAACGTGCCGGAAATCCTCGCCGCGGTCCAGGCGAGCGGCCGCCGAACCGCGATCCTCGTCGGCGCCGAGACGGACGTCTGTGTGGCCCAGTCGGCGATCGGGCTGCGGGACCGCGGCTTTCGCGTCGTCGTCGTCACCGACGCGACCTTCTCGCCGAGCCCGATGCACGACCTCGGACTGCGCCGGGTGCGGGAGGCGGGCGTCGGTCTCCATCACGCCAAGGGCGTGTACTACGAGTGGATCCAGACCCTCGAGGCCGCCCGGACCTTCCGCTCGGAGCATCCCGAGCTCGCGGATCCGCCCGGGTTCCGCCTCTGATCGCTGCCTGCGCAGCCCCGCCGAATCCATCACCGCCCGCCACCACCAGGAGCCCCGATGGACCTCTGCCTCTATACCGACTCCGTCCCAGACCTGTCCCTCGAGGATGCCCTCGACCTCGCCGTCCGGATCGGCTGCCGATCGATCGAGATCGCCGGCGGCGGCCAGTCCTCGGCGCCGCACCTGCGCCTCGCGGAGCTGCTCGGCGATCGCGGCAAGCTCCGCGAATTCCGGGAGGCATTCGCGTCCCGCGGACTCCGCATTGCGGCGCTCAACTGCTCCGCGTGGCCGCTGCATCCCGTCGACGGTGCGGCCCACGAACGGATCATCCGGGACGCGATCCGGCTGGCGGGCGAGCTCGAGGTCGACACGGTGGTCTCGATGTCCGGCACGCCCGGCGACGGACCGGGCGCCTCGACCGTCGACTGGGTCTTCTATCCCTGGCCCGCCGATGCGGTCGCCCTCCAGGCTCGCCAATGGGAGGTCGCCATCCCGTTCTGGCAGGACATCGCCGCTCATGCCGCGACCCACGGCGTCCGGCACATCGCGTTCGAGCTGCACCCGCTCCACCTCGTGTTCAACGTGCCGACGCTGCTCCGGATGCGGGAGGCGGTCGGGCCGGTCATCGGCGCGAACCTGGACCCGTCGCACCTGTTCTGGCAGCAGATGGACCCACTGGCCGTCATCGCCGCGCTGGGACCGGCGATCCAGCACGTCCATCTCAAGGACACCGGTCTCCAGGCCGAGCGGCTGGCCATCGCCGGCGTTCTCGACACGACGTCCTTCGAGGACGCGCGTGATCGGGCCTGGGTGTTCCGGACGGTCGGTCGGATCCACGACGGAGCCTGGTGGGAATCGTTCATCGCCGCCCTGCGAGCCGTCGGGTACGACGGTCCGCTGTCGATCGAGAACGAGGATCCGTACCAGCCGGCGGTCGACGGGGTCGAGGAGGCCGCCGCGCTGATCCTCCCGCTGATCGGCTGAGGCCGCGACGAGGTCGCGCGATCCGACCTGCGCAATCGTTCCAACACCTGCTACGCTCGCGCGGTCATGGGTCCGCAGAACGCCGGTGGTGACGCTCGAGGCGAGCTGCGGATCGGCGTGATCGGGGCGGGCGCGATCGCCAGAGCCCACAGCGTGGCCCTGACCAACCTGCCCCACCTCTACCCCGAGCTCCCAAAGCGCGTGCGCCTGGTCGCGGTCGCCGACGTCAACGCGTCGCTCGCGAACGCGCTCGCCGACCGGTTCGGCTACGATCGCGTGGCCGAGGACGCCGCCGCCCTCATCGGCGCGCCGGACATCGATCTCGTGGTGGCCTGCCTGCCGCCGACGCTCAATCGCGACGTCGTCCTCGCCGCCGCTGCAGCGGGCAAGCATGTCGTCTGCGAGAAGCCGATGGCCGCCTCGGCGGCGGAGGCCGAGACGATGCTTCGCGCCTGCCAGGCCGCCGGCGTCTTCCACGGTCTGGGCGTCGGATACCGCTGGTCACCACCGCTCCGGGCGATCGCGAAGCTCATCGACGATGGCGAGCTTGGGACGATCCGCAGTTTCCGAGCCTCGTTCATGCTCGATTACGCGGCCGATCCGGAGGTGCCGCTCCTGTGGCGGTTCCAGAAGCGGCTGGCGGGCGGCGGGATCGCGATCGACACCGGGTATCACCTCGTCGACTGCGCGCGCTTCCTCGTCGGCGAGATCGCCGCCGTCCAGGCCCTGTCCACGACGTTCATCGCGGAGCGTCCCCTGGCCGACGCGGGCGCCGTCGGCAATCGCGGTGGAGATGGCTCGCGTTCTGGCACACGCGAGACCGGACGCGTCGACGTCGAGGACGCCGCCGCCGCGCTGCTGACATTCGAAAACGGGGCCTACGGCGTGCTCGAGACGAGCCGGGTCGCGGTCGGCAAGCGGATCTCCCTGCAGATCGGCGTCTACGGCTCGCGTGGCTCGGCCGAGTGGGACCTGGAGGAACCGGACGCGTTCCGGGTTTGCCTGCCGGGTGATCCCTCCACGTTCGGGTTCCGTCGCGTGCTGATGAGTCCCGCCCACCCGGGCGCGGCCGAGCTCCTGATGGCCGGGACGGACGGAACGTCGCTCGGCTGGATCGGCTTCGAATGCGCGATGTGGCGCGAGTTCGTCGCCGCGATCGCCGAGGGCCGACCGGGCTCGGCCGACTTCACCGACGGGGTCCGCGACAGCGCGGTGGTGGATGCCTGGTACGCCGCGGCGGCGACGGGTGAACGAACCGCAGTCGCGGTGCCGGCCGGCGTCTGATCGCTCGGGGGGACCGTCGCCCGGGCGTCAGATGCCGAGGCGGCGGAGGTAGTCGCGGTTGGCCCGCTGTCCGGCGACCACCGACTCCGGCGTGTCGGACGATCGGAGTGCCTGATCCTGCTCGATGACCAGCCAGCCTGAGTAGCCGTTCGCCCGAAGGGCGTCGATGACGCCGTCGATCCCGGCGTCGCCCTCGCCCAGCGGGCAGAACACGCCGCGTTCCAGCGCCTCCTCGAGGCCCTTTCCCTCGCGCTTCACGTCGTCCATGACCGAGGTCCGGCAGTCCTTGATGTGGACGTGCCGGATCAGCTCGCGGTAGTCGTGGGCGGCCGTGGCCGGGTCGGCGCCGCCGAACCGGAAGTGGCCCGTGTCGAGGCACAGCCCGATCAGGGACGGGTCCATCGCGACCATGAGGCGGTCGATCTCGTCGGCCGTCTCGAGGTACGTCCCGGCATGGGGGTGAACCACCGGCTCGAGGCCTTCCGACCGGCACAGCTCGGCCGCCCGATGGAGGTTGTCGACGAGGGTCGCGAACCGGGCCGGCGAGAGCCAGGTATCGGGATGCTCGGCGATCCGACCCGAATAGGCCCGTCGATCGGGCTCGTCGAACTGGTCGGAGAGGATCGCGAACGGCACCGACCCCGCCGGTGAGCCGTCCCGGACCAGGCGGAGCTGGTCACGGAGCCACGCCCGATCCTCCTCGGCCTTCTCGGCGCGGCTGAAGTGCTGCGGCAGGAACGATCCGACGAACGCGAGGTCGCGAGACGACAGCCGCTCGTGCACCTGCGATGCATTGCCCAGGAAGCCCGGGGTGCCGAGCTCCGTTCCCTCGAACCCGATGTCGACCATCCAGTCCAGCATCTCGTCCGGAGCGGGCATCCAGGCGTCGTCCGTCATGATCTCGTCGACACCGAACGAGACCGGGGCGCTGGCGACGCGCATCGCAGCACTGGGCATGGAACCTCCTGCGGTGGGGTTGGATCAGGGCTTGATGACGATTTTCACGGCCTCGCCCGAGCGAAGCCTGCCGATCCCGGCCAGGGTCTCGTCGATCGGGATGACCGCCGAGATCATCGGGGCGAGGTTGAGCCGGCCGCCCTCGACCAGCCGGATGGCTGCCGGGAACGTGAAGTTCGAGATGTAGGAGCCGAGGATCGACAGGCCTTTCTCGACGATCTCGACCTGGTGGACCGGCGGACGAGCGTTGCCGTTCATCCCGAAGACCACGACGCGGGCGCCCATGCCGGCCGCGTCGATCGCCTGGGGCAGGACGCTGCCGACGGCGTCGACGACCACGTCGGCGCCCTGCGGGAGGAGCTCTTGTCGAGTCGCCCAGTCGTCGGGTGTCAGGACGTCGTCAGCACCGACGGCCCGGGCGACGGCAGCTCGGGAGGAACTCGGCTCGATGGCGACGATCCG
>DATLVO010000026.1:0-15365 GCA_035577485.1 Verrucomicrobiia bacterium | reverse complement strand
CCGGATGTGATCGCCGGGTTCATCTCCGCAGCGGAGGCCGCGCCCGAGGAGCTGTCCGCGATCGCCAACGTCATGCCCGCGCCGCCGATGCCGTTCCTCGCGGAGGAGCACCACGGCAAGCTCGTCGTGTTCGCGTTGATGGCCCATATCGGGGATCTCGCGTCCGGCAAGAGGGCGATCGCCCCGTTCCGGGCCCTCGCCACGCCTCTCGTCGACATGCTCCGTCCGATCGAATATCCGGAGATGTACCCGCCCGAGGACCCGGGCTACGCGCCGACTCCGGTGCAGCGGACCATGTTCCTCGACCACGTCGATCGGGCCGACGCGGAGACGATCGTCAAGTTCCTCGAGTCGTCCGACGCATCGCTCCGGGCGGCCCAGCTCCGGGTCCTCGGTGGAGCGATGGGCCGGGTGCCCGTGGACGCCACGGCCTTCGCCCACCGGTCGAGCCGCGTGCTCGCGGTGCTCGTCAACTTCTACGACAAGACGCCCGAGGATCGCGAGCGACGCCAGGCCTGGGTCGATGCATTCGCGGCGGCCCTCGACCAGGGCGATCACGGCGCATACGTGAACTTCCTCGGCGACGAGGGCGAGGCGCGGATCCGGGCGGCCTACCCCGGCGCGACGTGGAATCGGCTCATGGCTGTCAAGGAACGCTACGACCCGACGAACCTGTTCCGGCACTGTCAGAACGTCGCCCCGGCCCGTGGCTGACGACGCCGGCGACCCCCGGTATCATCGGCCGACAGGATCGATGACCGGATGACCGACCTCGCCACGCCCGTGACGCCGCCCTCCCCGACCACCCTGCCCCGCGGGTCCGAGGCGGTCGTCGGCACCCTCGAGGCGTACCGGACCGAGCTGACCGCTTACTGCTACCGGATGCTCGGCTCGGCCTTCGAGGCCGAGGACGCCGTCCAGGACACGCTCGTGCGAGCGTGGCGGAGCTTCGATCGGTTCGAGGGCCGGTCGGCCGTCCGGTCGTGGCTGTATCGGATCGCGACGAACGTCTGTCTCGACATGCTCACGGGCCGCGAGCGCCGCGCCCGGCCGATGGACCTCGGGCCGGCGAAGACCGCCGAGTCTCCGCTCGGCATCCCACTCGTCGAGAGCGCCTGGATCGAGCCGATCCCGGACGCCCGGATCCTGGGCTCGAACGCGGATCCCGCCGAGCTCAGCGTCCAGCGCGAGTCGGTCCGGCTCGCGTTCATCGCCGCCCTCCAGCACCTGCCGCCGCGCCAGCGGGCCGTCCTGATCCTCCGCGAGGTCCTCCAGTGGCAGGCCGCCGAGGTGGCGGAGCTCCTGGAAACGACCGTGGCCTCCGTCAACAGCGCCCTCCAGCGCGCCCGCGCGACGCTCGCGTCCAAGCACGTCACCGCGTCGGACCCGGCCGAGCCGGCGGACCCCGAGCAGCAGGCGCTCCTGCGCCGCTACGTCGACGCATTCGAGCGCTACGACATGGACTCGCTGACCGCGCTGCTCAAGGACGATGCGACGTGGTCGATGCCGCCGTACGAGCTCTGGCTGCAGACCCATGCCGACATCCGGAGCTGGTGCCTCGGACCCGGCATCGGCTGCGACGGGTCGCGCCTCATCCCGACGGTCGCCAACGGCATGCCGGCGTTCGGCCAGTACAAGCCGAGCGGTCCCGACGGCGGCCTCGAGCCGTGGTCCCTGCAGGTGCTCGAGATCTCAGGCGGTCGGATCGTCGGGATCAGCTTCTTCCTCGACACCGCTCGCCTCTTCCCGCTCTTCGGCCTGCCGCCCCGGCCGCCGTCCTGACCCGGCACCCACCGGCAGCGCGTCGGTCAGGCCCAGGCAATCGAGGAGCTGGCGCAGCTCCAGGGAGGCCCCGACGAGCCGGATCCGCCGGCCCCGACGACGGGCCGCCACCTGGAGACGGGCGAGCACATCGACCGCGGCAACGTCCGCGCGGGTCAGGCCGGCGACGTCGAGCTCGATCACCGCGTCGACGGGGAGATCCGAGCCAACCTGTCGCGGTGGTGACGTCGGCGACTCGTCCGGCACGGCCAAGTGCGGCTCCTTTCGTCGCGTCGCTCGAGGGTCGGGGGATCGGAGGTTCGGAGCTTCGGAGGCGCCGGCGAGTCCACCCACCGGCGCCAACCATTCAGACCGGGGGCGGCCCCGAAACTCATCGGTCCGGTGGGAGGGCCCTTGCGCTGGTCGCCGCCGGTCGCTCCGCGAGGGCGATCCGAGCCGCGCCAAACTGGTCCATGCGACTACTCCTGGACTGGCACTTTCCGCAGAACCAGAATCTTGCGATCCTGAGGCCCACGGAACCCGAAGGAGTACCGAGATGGATGAGATCTACCGTTCGCTCGCCGACCAGATCATCCGCGAGCGCGTCCGCGAGGCCAGCCAGTGGCGGCTCGCCGACCAGGCGGCCCGCAGCCGCGGCTCGATCGGGTTCGCGACCCGCTTTCGCCGGCTCGTGGCCCGCAGGACCGGTCAGCCGGCGGCGGCCCCGACGCTGAACGCGGATCGGCCGGCCTGCGCCTGACCCTGGGCTCCGACGACGTCGTGGATCGCGCCGGCCACGAGTCGGATCCCCTCGGCGATCTCCGTCTCGCTGACCGCCCCGTAACCGAAGAGCAGCCCGCCGGGCGCGTCCCGGCGGGCGCTGTGGTACTGGCGCAGCCCGTACAGGCGGACGCCGGCTGCCTCGGATCGCTCGACCACCGCCGCCTCGTCGATCCCCTCGGGGAGCCACGCGATGACATGGAGGCCGGCGGACGCGCCCACGGGCCGGAGCGCCGGCAGGTGCTGACGCAGCGAGGCGAGGAGCGTGTCGCGGCGGCCCCGATAGAGCGGCCGCATCCGGCGGAGGTGATGGTCGAACTCGCCGCGTGACAGGAAGTCCGCGAACGCGAGCTGCTCCAGGCTGGCCGAGCCGCGGTCGGTCGCCGACTTCGCGGTCGCGATGGCGTCGACGAGCCGCGGCGGCACGACGAGCCAGCCCAGCCGCAGGCCCGGGGCGAGTGTCTTGCTCGCTGAACCGGCGTAGAGCACCTGCTCGGGGGCGAGCCCCTGGAGCGCCCCGATCGGCTCGCGGTCGTAGCGGTACTCGGCGTCGTAGTCGTCCTCGAGCACGAGGCTTCTGGTCGCCGTCGCCCACGCGACGAGCGCCGCGCGCCGCGCCGGCGACAGGACGGCCCCCGTCGGGAACTGGTGGGCGGGGGTGAGGACGACCGCGTCGGCGCCGCTGCGGGCGAGGGCCTCGACGTCGATGCCCGCGTCGTCGACGGGGACCGGCACCGGAACGAGACCGCTCGCCGTGGCCGCATCGACCGCGTCGAGCTGGCCCGGGTCCTCGACCGCGAGACGGGTCCCTCCGGCGGCGCGCACGACCTGGGCGACGAGCCGGATCGCCTGGGCGAATCCGTTGCAGATGACGATGCGCTCGGCGTCGGCGGCCGTGCCACGGACGCGGTTCAGGTACTCGGCCAGGGCGTCCCGGAGCTCCGGCGCGCCACGGTTGTCGAGATAGCTCAGGCGATCGCTCGGCGCCTCATTGAGCACCCTCCGGATCGAGCGGAGCCAGACCTGGCGCGGGAACTGGCTGACGTCCGGCCGGCCATACCCGAAGTCGATCCGGCACGCGACGGGCGAGGCCGGAGCGGCGCGCGGCGGCAGGGGCTCGGTCGCCCTCGCGCAGACCCGGGTCGCGCCGCCCGGACGGCTGCTGAGATAGCCCTCGGCGACGAGCTGTTCGTATGCCTCGACGACGACGCCGCGGGACAGCCCCAGCTGCTCGGCCAGGGATCGGGTCGACGGCAGGACCGTGTCATCGCCGATCCGGCAGGAGCGAATGGCCGCCCGGAGCTCCCGTTCCAGCTGGCTATGGAGCGGGAGCGGGTCGTCTCGATCGAGGACGACGAGAAGCTCGGTGGCGGAACTGGTCCTCGATCGTGGCATCAGAGTGGACCTTATCAGATGACCAGTCGGGTGTCAGGATCCTCCCATCACCACAACGGAAGGAGCCATCGAGATGGACGTGCTGCTGATCATCGTGACGGTCATGGGAGTGGTCCTGTTCGCGGGCCTCGCCGCCCTGTTCGGTGCCGATTCGCGAGAGACGCTCGGCGACGACTGGACCCGACCCCTGCGCGCCTGACCTGTCGGGGCCGAGGCTTGGTCCAGGACGACTCGATCGCGGTCAGACCGCGACCACCCGGTTCCGTCCTGCCCGCTTCGCCATGAAAAGCCCGACATCGGCGGCCTGGATCAGGGCCCCCCGACCCTGCTCGCCGTCGCCGAGGACCGCGCACCCGGCGGAGACCGTGGCCCGCAGGACGGTCCCGTCGGGGCCCGCGATCGTGCTCGAGGCGAGCGCACGCCGGACCTCGTCCGCGACCTTGACCGCATCCTCGCCGGTCGACCCCTCGAGAACCGCGACGAATTCCTCGCCGCCGTAACGGGCGACCAGATCGCTCGATCGGAAGCGTTCCAGGAGGATCCCCGCGAACGCCCGCAGGACGGCGTCGCCGGCCTGGTGGCCGTGGTCCTTGTTGAACCGGCCGAAATGATCGAGGTCGAACATGATCGCCGCGACCGGTGGCTGACCGGCGCGGACGCGCTGGCGGCGCCGAAGGATGTGCTCCAGGCTCGCATCGAAATGCCGGCGGTTGTAGAGGCCGGTCAGCGCGTCACGGATCGCGAGCTCCGAGACCTCCTCGAGGAGCTGGGCGTTGGCGAGGGCGAGCGCCGTCTGCGCGGCGAGTAGGGTGAGCGCCTCGGTGTCGAGGGCGGAGAAGGCCGGCTCACGCGGCGCATCGCGGCCCAGCACGATCGCCCCGAGCATCGCCCCGTCGCGGATCAGCGGCACCGCGGCCATGGACAGGGACTCGGCGGCCACGAACTCCCGAAGGCTCGACGCATAACGCGACCGGTTCGCCCGGCCGAAGATCATCGAGCGGCTCGCGAGCGCCCGCCCGGAGACGCCGTCGCCCATCCGGATCTCCGTTCCGATCGCGGCCTGATCGAGCCCGCCGCGAGCCGCCCGCAGGATGTATCGCCCGCTGGTCCGGTCGAGCACGACCAGGCCCAGCACGTCGGCGGGGAGGACGGCGTCGACCGCTCCGAGGAGCGCAGGAATCAGCTCCTCGCTCGACAGCGTCGAGTTGGCGACCTGGGCGAAACTGGTGAGCGCCGCGAACAGGCGGGCCCGGTCGGCGATCGCGTGCTGCTCGCGCCCGAGGGCCACCGCCACAGCGAGCCGCTCGGCGATCGTCATCGCCAGGTGGAGGTCCGCCTCGGTCACCGGCGCGGCGACGGAGCCCGCGATGGCGAGAACCCCGATCGCGTGGCCGTCGTGGACCAGGGGCACGACGATCAGGCTTCGAACGTCGTCGTTGAACTTGACGTAGTCCGGGTCCGCATCGGCGTCCGGAAGGAGGATCGCCTCGCCCCGACTGAACACACGGCCGATGACGCCGGTGCCGGGATCCATGATGGCCGGCAGGTCCGTGTAGCCGAGCTGGGCGCCCAGGTGCAGGCGGTCGTCGTCGAGGAGATACAGGGCGAGCTGGCGGTAGCCCATCTTGTCGGCCAGCGTCCGGAGGACCGTGGCCATCGACTCGGGCGTCGGTCCGTCCGACGCGAGGACGGCGCCCACGGCCTCGATGCCGCGGAGCGCCTCCTGGGACCGGCGCTCGTCGGTGATATCGGTGCCCGTGCTGACGATGTAGGTCAGCGAGCCTGTCGCATCGAAGAGGCAGACATCGGACCAGGCGATGAGGCGCAGCGCGCCGTCACGGGTCACCCAGTTGTTGACGTTCGGGGTCGGCGGCTCGCCGGCCCGGAGGCGGCCGAGAGCCTCGCGGACCTCCTCGATCTCGTCGTCCGGGATCAGGAAGTCGTAGAAGGGTCGGCCCTGGATCTCCTCGAACGTGTACCCCGAGACCAGCTCACAGGCCCGGTTGAATCGGAGGAACCGGCCCTCCGGGTCGAACACGCAGACGAGGGAGCCCGCGACGTCGATGACCGCGTCGACGAAGCGGCGCTCCTCGGCGAGGTCGTGTCGCGCGGTGACCGCGGCATCGATGTTCGTCACGGTCCCGACATAGCCAAGCACGGTGTCGCTGGCGTCGATCAGTGCGGTCGCGCTGCCGGCGAGCCAGACCGAGACTCCGTCGGGTCGGCGGAACCGGTACTCGAGCTCGAAGTCGCGGCGCTCGGCGACGGCCGCCTGCCACTCGATGCGAACCCGGTCGCGATCGTCTGGATGGATGGCCTCGAGCCAGCCGCCTCCGAGCGCCTGCTCGGCGGTCATCCCCGCGTACGTGCACCAACGGTCGTTGACGGCAACGCAGGCGCCGTCGGCGTCGGTCTGGAACACGCCGAGCGGCGCGACGGTGTGGCCGTGCGCGGTCGGGACCGGTGCCGGCTCGGCCAGGACGGACCTGGCCTTGGCCTGCGGGAGGCGGTTCGGAGGTGCGGAGACCAAGGCTGCCCTCGATATCGATCGATGGTCGAGGTGGAGACTGCGCCGGCCCGGGTCTCCCGCGCATCACCCGTTCGTTCGCGCCGTCGCGCCGCCGGCGCGCGACCGAACAGCGGGTGGCCGCCTCGGTCTCGTCCATTTGGGGGAGGCCCGGCGCGGGCGCATCGATCGCTCACGCTCCGGAGTCGCCCGGCTCATCCTCCGCGGCATCCATCCGGCGGCGGTCGTACTACGGTGTCTGCGTCACGAACCGATGGGACCACGGAACCGCCGTCCGATGATTCTGTGGTGCATCGAGGCACCCGATCGGACGCCGATCGCGAGTTCGACCGCGGGAAGGCGCCTCACCCGTTCACGAACCCCGTCGTATCGACGACCTCGAAGTCCGACCCGTGGACCTGGTCCGGCGTGTGCAGGACCGTGTCGTTCCAGCGGGCATCCGGCGCGCCGCTGACGTACCAGGCGGAGCCGTTGTCGGCCAGCATCAGTCCGTAGGTCTCGAACACCTGGAGCATCCGGGTGACCGTTGGCTCGTGGGCCTCCGCAATCTGCGGCAAAGACCGTGTGTACGTTTGTCCGGCAGCCCCGCGTCCGAGCGTCCATGCCCGGGCCGAACGGCGTGGCCCAGTCTGGAGTTCGATCGGGCACGACCAACGTGAAGCTCATCACGGGCGCCCGGTCGCCACCAACCCGGAAGGGACCATCACCCAGTGATCAAGCGCCTCGTGCCCGCGGCCGCGTCCGCCGTTGGATTGTTCCTCCTCCTCGCGGCAGCCTTCGCGGCCCTCCAGCACGCACTGCAACCCGCGCTCGTGTTCGGTGCGCTCGGCATCGCCCACGTCGCGGTCGCCGTCGCCGTTTCGCGCGGCTCGCGGCTCGCGGCCGGGATCGGCGCCCTGATCGGAGCCGCGACCGGTGCCCTGGTCATCGCCGGCCTGGCGTTCATCGTCGGGATCGAGGCCGGCATCGGCGTCGACCTGAACGTCGCCTGGTTCGCGCCACTGAACGGCTACGCGACGATCGCGGTCGCGGCCACGCTGATCACCACGAGCGTCGTCCTCCTCGGTGGCGGCATCGACGCCCTGCGCCAGTCGAGCGCGGCACCGGCGGCCTGACGGCGAACATCCGGATCGCCGACGCGGGGTCGGTGGTCCGGGGCCTGGGGAATCGGCGGTGTCCGATCAGGTTCCGACGTAGGCGGCGAGGTGGTCACCGGTGAGCGTGGAGCGGGCGGCCACCAGGTCGGCGGGCGTGCCCTCGAAGACGATCCGACCACCGTCGTGGCCGGCGCCCGGGCCGAGGTCGATGATCCAATCGGCGCGCGCCATGACCGCCTGATGATGGGCGATGACGATGACCGACTTGCCCGAGTCGACGAGCCGGTCGAGCAGGCCCAGCAGCTGCTCGACGTCGGCGAGATGGAGGCCGGTGGTCGGCTCGTCGAGGACGTAGATGTCGCCCTTCTCGGCCATGTGGATGGCGAGCTTGAGCCGCTGGCGCTCGCCGCCGGAGAGTGTCGTGAGCGGCTGGCCGAGGGTGAGGTAGCCGAGCCCGACGTCGGCAAGGCGGTCGAGAATCGCCTGGGCGGCCGGCGTGCCGGCCTCGCCGGCGCCGAAGAACTCCCTGGCCTCGGCGACCGGCATCGCGAGCACCTCGCTGATGTCGCGGCCGCCCAGGTGGTACTCCAGCACCGATGCCTGGAATCGCTTGCCTCCGCACTCCTCGCAGGTCGTCGACACCGTGTCCATGAACCCCAGTTCGGTGTAGATGACACCGGCGCCGTTGCAGGTGGGGCAGGCCCCCTCGGAGTTGGCGCTGAACAGCGCCGCCTTCACGCCATTGGCCTTCGCGAACGCCGTGCGGATCGGGTCGAGCAGCCCGGTGTACGTCGCCGGGTTGCTCCGCCGTGAGCCGCGGATCGGGGTCTGGTCGACGGACACCACGCCGTCCCTGCCCGACACCGAGCCGTGGATCAACGAGCTCTTGCCCGATCCGGCCACGCCCGTGACCACCACCAGCACGCCGAGCGGGATGTCGACATCGACGTCCCGCAGGTTGTGGGCGCTCGCGCCGCGCACCTCCAGCACGCCCGACGCGCTCCGCACGGACGACTTCAGCGACGCCCGGTCGTCGAGATGGCGGCCGGTGATCGTGCCGCTGGCCCGCAGCCCGTCGACCGTTCCCTCGAACACCACCTCGCCACCGGCGGTCCCGGCGCCGGGGCCGAGATCGACGACGTGGTCGGCGATCACGATCGCCTCCGGCTTGTGCTCGACCACGAGCACGGTGTTGCCCTTGTCGCGGAGCCGCAGCAACAGGTCGTTCATCCGCTGGATGTCGTGGGGATGCAGGCCGATCGTGGGCTCGTCGAAGACGTAGGTGATGTCGGTGAGCGAGGACTCGAGGTGGCGAATCATCTTCACGCGCTGCGACTCGCCGCCCGACAGCGTCCCCGACGGCCGGTCGAGCGAGAGGTAGCCCAGCCCGATCTCCACGAATGAGTCGAGGGTCTGCGCGAGCGTCGTCAGCAGCGGCGCCACGGACGGCTCATCCAGACCGCGGACCCATTCGGCGAGGTCGCTGATCTGCATCGCGCAGGCATCGGCGATATTGACCCCGCCGATCCGCGAGGAACGGGCCCCCTCGCTGAGGCGGGTGCCGCCGCACTCGGGGCACGCGGCGAAGGTGGCCGCCCGATCGACGAACGCCCGGATGTGCGGCTGCAGCCCATCGGGATCCTTGGACAGGAACGACTTCTGGACCTTGGAGACCAGCCCTTCGTAGGTCAGGTTGACCCCGTTGACCTTGACCTTCGTGGGCTCCTTGTAGAGGAAGTCGTGGAGCTCCTGCTTGGTGTACTCGCGGATCGGCTTGTTCGGGTCGATGAAGCCCGACGCCGTGTAGATCCCGACCGTCCACCAGCTGTCCACCTTGTAGCCGGGGATGGTGATCGCGCCTTCGGCGATCGACTTCGTGTCGTCGTACAGCTGGGTGAGGTCGATATCGGAGACCGTGCCGATCCCCTCGCAGCGCGGGCACATCCCACCAGTGAGGGTGAAGGTCCGGCTCTCGATCCTGGACTTTTCGGCGCCGCGTTCGATCGTGATCGCACCGCTGCCCCGGACCGAGGGGACATTGAACGAGAACGCGTTCGACGAGCCGATGTGCGGCTGCCCGAGACGGCTGAACAGGACCCGCAGCATCGCGTTGGCATCGGTGGCGGTGCCGACGGTGGAGCGAACATTGGCGCCCATCCGCTCCTGGTCGACGATGATCGCGGTCGTCAGGCCCTCGAGCACGTCGACCTCGGGCCGTGACAGCGTCGGCATGAAGGTCTGCACGAAGGCGCTGTAGGTCTCGTTGATCATCCGCTGCGACTCGGCGGCGATCGTGTCGAACACGAGCGAGCTCTTGCCCGAGCCGGACACGCCGGTGAACACCGTCAGCCGGCGCTTCGGGATCTCGATGCTGATGTCCTTGAGGTTGTTCACCCGCGCGCCCTGCACGCGGATCAGATCGTGGCGGTCGGCCACGTGCTGTCCGGGGGATCGGGGGTCCGTCTTCGTGGCGATGCTCATGCTGTCCCATTATCGAATGGGGATGGCGTGGCGCGCCGGCGTCAGCTCAGGCTGAGTCGGACGAAGGCGTCGACGTCGACCCGGGGATGCCCGGCGGTCCCGGCGACCACGATCCGGAGCGTGTGGCTCCCGTTCCCGGCCCAGTTCCGACCGAAGACGATCGCCCGAGAATGGCCACTCGACGCTTCGAGGTTGATCGTCCGGACGTAGACCCCGTCGAGGTAGACCTTCGCCGACCCGCGGCCGAGGCCGAGCGCCGAGACCCAGGCCACGCTCGAGCCGGTGAACCGGTACGTGACGGCCGCCCCGGCCGATGTGGAGTAGCGGACGCTTCCGCCGGAAGCGTTCGTGCTCGAGACCGTGTTCCACGTTCCCGACCAGGTCACCGAGGACGAGGTCTGCTGCGTCACGAGCGTCTGGACGATGGGTCCGCCCGACCAGCCGCTGGTGTTCGCCTTCGTGTCGGTCGCGCGGACGCGCTGCTGGATGGCCATGCCCAGCGGCAGGTTCTCCCGAGCCGTCCTCGCCGTCGCCGGCGAGACGGTGACACTGCTCCACGTCCCGGCATTGATGCTCCGCTGGATGGTGCTGGAGGCCACGCCGCTCGGATCGGTCGCCCCCCAGGAGACGACCACCGGCGCCGTCGTCGTCCCGAGTGTTCCGAGCGTGAGCGAGGTGAAGGGCGCGACGATCGTCGGCGGGATGCCGTCGGCGACGATGAGACTCATCTTCGTCGTCCGGGTGATCCCATCGGCCACCCCGGTGATCGTCAACGGATAGGTCCCGGTCGGTGTCGCGGTGGGATCGCTCGGCGTGGTCACCGTCACCGCGGCCGACGTCGCCGTCGTCGGATTCGCGTCGAAGGCGGCGGTCGTGCCCGCGGGCAGGCCCGCGATGTCCAGCGCCACCCCGGACGAGAAGTTCGTGCGCAGGATCTTGACGATTGCGTCCGCGCTCTGGCCCTGCTTGACGGAACCGGTCGCAGTCAGCGGCACGAGGCTGAAGATCGAGTAGGCGGCCGGCGCCAGGTCGGCGCCGTTGTACCGGTCGAGGTCGACGCAGCCGGAGATCCCGGGGACGGTCCCGCAGTTGGAGTACTGCCAGAACGTCCATCCGTGTCCGCCCCAGTTGTTGGCAGGAACCCAGGGGGTCGTGACGTTCCAGTGCGCGACCCAGAGGGTCTTGTAGCCGGCATCGGCGAGGGCCGAGCTGTCGCCCATGTACTTCTGCCAGAAGGCCGGGCTGGTGTAGATCATCGGCTTGACGCCGGTCCTCGCCGTGACCTCGGTCAGCCAGGCCGCGACCCAGTTCTGGAGCGGCGTCGTCGTGAGCCCGCCAGTCACCTCGAGATCGAGGGCCGGGATCAGGTCCTTGGCGCCGAGGTTCACGACCGACACGAACTTGTCGGCTTCGCGGACGGCATCGCCGGCGGTCGCGTCGGGTCGGGCGAAGTGGTAGGCGCCGGTCCACATCCCGGCGGCCTTCGCCTGGGCGTGGTTCGTCGCGTACATCGGGTCCGTGTAGTCGTAGCTGTCGGTCGCCTTGATGATCGCGAACGCCTTGCCCGATGCCGCGACCTTCGTCCAGTCGATCGTGCCCTGCCAGTGGCTGACGTCGATGCCCTCGAGGCGGGTGATCGTCGCATCGGTCGTCGCGCCGGCTCCGGCCCCGGATCCGGCGCCCGTAGCCCCAGAGGCGAGCGTTCGGGTCGCCGGAGTCGACGACCCGGCCGAGGCGCCCGGCGCCGCGACGACGGCGATCAGGACGGCCAGTCCGATGGCGGCCGAGCGGGCACGGGGCGCGGAGTGGAAGGGGAACACCGGGCGTGACGGCTCCGTGGATGGCGTCGTGGAAGTACCGTTCCACCTTCGATTCCCGGCATCGTCACTTCAATAGCCCAAACGGAACCCAACCGCGTCACCGATGCCCCGTACGTTTGGCCCGCCGTCGCGTGGTCCGCGGGCGTTCGATCAATGGCCATCACCGTCGACCGTGGCAGCCGGGACCCGGCGCTCGCCGCACGCGGCGCTAGGATTGCACGCGACACGCCGGCCCGATCCCGCCGGCCGCGACGTCCCGGTATTCCGTCCGACCAGGAATGCACCCCGATCCCCTGCCGACCCCAGAGGCTGTCCAATGTCGAACGTCGCCGCCGACGCCCTGCTCGAAGAGATCGCCAAGTTCCTGCGGCACCGGTGAGCGAGGCCGGGCGATACGATGCGTCCGTGGAAGCGACCGATGCGTCGGCCGAGATGCTCGATGCGGCCGTTCGGTCCGAGGCGACCTCCCGGTTGATCATCGAGATCGCGGCCGCTGCCTCCGCGGAGCTCGACCTCGACCAGATCCTCCACGAGGCACTCGACCGGCTGCGGAGCGTGATCCGGCTCACCGGCGGCTCGATCGCCATCGTGGACGGCGACGACCTCGTGATCCGAGCCGCAATTGGCCCGTTCGCCAACGAGGCCGTCGGGCAGTCCCTGCGGCGTGGCTCGAGCCGGAGCTGGTCGGTGGTCGAGACCCTCCGGCCCTACCGGTCCGGCGACCTGTTCCGGGACGGCAGTCGCGTCCGCGGCAAGGCGGCCGGCAGCGCCGTCCGCTCCTGGCTCGGCGTTCCGATCGTGCGCCACGGTGCGGGCATCGGCCTCGTCGAGGTCGATTCGACCGAGGTCGACGCGTTCTCGGCGGCCGACGAGGCGCTGCTCGCGTCGGTCGTCGGCGTCCTGGCGGGCCACGTCGAGCTCGCGGCCCACCACGACGAGCAGAAACGGGCGAACGCCCTCCGCGAGGCGTTCATCGGCGTGATCAGCCACGAGCTCCGCACGCCGATCACGACGATCTACGGCCTGTCGCGAGTCCTCCGCCAGCGCGGCGACGAGCTCGAGCCCGACGTCCGTCGCCAGTCGATCGTCGACATCGAGGCCGAGTCCGATCGCCTGTACCGGCTTGTCGAGGACCTCCTCGTCCTGTCCCGGGCGGAGGGCGGCCGGGTCCAGTACGAGGCCGAGCCGATCAGCCTCGGGCGCCTGGTCCAGCGGATCGTCGAGGCGGAGGCCGAGCGACGGCCCGAGCGCGTGTTCGAGATCCGCCAGCCGCCGGGGATGGCCCTGATCGAAGCCGAGCCGACCTACGTCGAGCAGGTGATCCGGAACCTCCTGACGAACGCGGCCAAGTACAGCTCCGTGCCGGCGCCGATCGAGATCGAGATCGAGATCGTCGAGGACGAGCCCGATTCGGGCCGCATCGGTGACGAGACGCCGGTCCGCCCGGAGGCGATCGTCCGCGTGCTCGATCGTGGGATCGGGATCGACGAAGAGGCCTCCGACCACGCGTTCGAGCTCTTCTTCCGGACGAAGGACGCGACACGCATCGCCTCGGGGGCCGGGATCGGGCTGTTCGTGTGCCGCCAGCTGATCGAGGCGATGGGCGGTCGGACCTGGCTCGTCGCTCGCGAGGGCGGCGGGACGGAGTCGGGTTTCGCGCTGCCGCTGGCCGAGGGACGCGAGGAGCCCGGCTGAGGGGGGCGTCCCGCGTCCGTAACGCTCGCCCGGCGAGATTCTGGATCGGGCATCGCTGTCATGGCACCGTCATCGCCCGTGAGTAGGATTCGGCCATGCAGTTCCTCTTCCGCACCCCGTCCATGCCCACCGCCGACAAGGCCCTGCCCGGCCGCAGCGAGCCGATGGCGCTCGCGACGGATCGACACGTCGTCAACGGCGCGTCCCTCACCGGCCCCTGGCCCGACGGGACGAAGACCGCGATCTTCGCCCTCGGCTGCTTCTGGGGCGCAGAGAAGGACTTCTGGGAGACACCCGGCGTCATCAGCACGGCGGTCGGATACGCCGGCGGGTTCACCCCGAATGCCACGTACCGCGAGGTCACCACCGGCCAGACCGGTCACGCCGAGGCCGTTCTCGTGGCCTACGACCCGTCGAAGGTCTCGTTCGAGCAGCTGCTCAAGGTGTTCTGGGAGCGCCACGACCCGACCCAGGGCAACCGCCAGGGCAACGACATGGGCACCCAGTACCGTTCGGCGATCTTCACGACCGACGACGCCCAGCAGCAGGCCGCCGAGGCTTCACGCGCGATGTACCAGAAGCAGCTGACGGCCGCCGGCTACGGACAGATCACGACCGAGATCGCCCCTGCGCCGCCGTTCTACTACGCCGAGGACTACCACCAGCAGTACCTGGCGAAGAACCGCAATGGCTACTGCCCGAACCACGCCACCGGCGTGAAGCTGCCGGACGACTTCAAGGTGACGACGCTGCAGTACGTCGACTAGACATCCCTGTACGCGGGTGGCAACGCGCGTCTAGAGCTCGCGTTGCCAAGTGGACTCGCTCGGCGACCCCGAACAGTCCAGGATGTCATGTGGCCCGCGAACATTGCGCCGGCCCGGCAGGGAGAAACGACCATGGCGACGCGACCGAGCGCGGACGACCTGAAGCGACACTGGGGCCTCGCGGAGATGCAGACCGAGCGGGTCTGGTTCCAGCAGACCTACATCGATCCCAAGGCAGGCCCAGAAGGCCGGCCGCTCTCCTCCGCGATCATCGCCCTCGTCACCAACGACGCCGCCATGTTCTCCGACATGCACCGCCTGCCGACCGACGAGCTCTGGCTCTTTCATCTCGGCGATCCGATCGAGCTGCTGCTGTTGCACCCCGACGGTCGCGACGAACTGGTCGTCCTGGGACCGGATGTGCTCGGCGGCCAGGTGATCCAGCACGTCGTCCCCGCAGGCACCTGGATGGGCGCCCGGCTGCGACCCGGTGGCGAGTACGGGGTGTGGGGCAACACGATGGCACCCGGCTTCACCATCGGCGACTTCGAGGGCGCGAATGCGGCGGAGCTGATCGCGCGCTGGCCGCACCGGGCCGGGCTCATCGCGGCCCTGACGCGCTGACCCGGCCGCGCGCGCCCGGCGCGATGGCACGTCCGTGGGCGGCCCAATCAGGACAAAATTCGACTTCCTGTGGTGGAACCGGACCATTTCCCTGGGAACGAAGCATTGCGGGCGACCGGCAGTACACCGACTCATCTGAGAACCGCATTGGCTACTGCCCGAACCACGCGACCGGCGTGAAGCTACAGGACGCCTTCAGGTGACGCCGCTCCAGTACGTCGACTACGAGCCGTCGTAGGCCCGCCCACCCGGTTCACGTCACCGACCGACATCCGGATGCCGCTCGCCGCGATACCGATATTCGTTGAGGCGACCGTAATCGCGGAACCCCAAGCGTCGATAGACCGGATAGCCGAGGTCGGAGGCTTGCAAGATCGCGGTGGCATATCCGCGTCGACGAGCCTCCAGCAACGCCGCC
>DATLVO010000025.1:0-4309 GCA_035577485.1 Verrucomicrobiia bacterium | reverse complement strand
GATCCGGAACGCCCAGGCGTGGTTGTAGGCGAAGGCTCGTTGCAGGAGGGCCCGCAATGGCCGCTGGAGCCGTCGTTCCGAGACGATGACCTGGTCATTCACCACTTCGACCCCGTCGGGGCCATCGGTGAGCGTGTACCGGATGGGGCCGCGCAGTGGGAATCGCCCGCTCAGCCGGACGATCGTGTCGACGACGATCACGTTCGGTGGCTCGAGCTCGATGAGGTTGATGTCCCAGACGAGCTCGTACGGCAGCCGCGCGCGGACACGGAGATGTGAGCGGGCCCCGACGGCGACCTCGTCGTCCGACTCGGCCTCCTTGAAGCACGGGGTCCACCACGTCGGGTAGTCCTTGGCGTGCGTGAGCAGATCGAACACGACATCGATCGGCCCCTGGATGAGCCATCGGTAGCCGAGGCGGTAGACGTCGCCCGAGGTCGACGCCGCGACCTCCTCGAGGTCACTCCCCGTTCCCCTTGAAACGCCTGACCCTGCCACGAGCGCACCGTACCATCGGCCCTGGATCGGCGCGGCAGCGTGACGTGCCGGGGGGCTTGACACGCATGTCGTACGGTCGGGGGATGACGACCGAACCGCTGCCGACCGGGCCGGACTCGGAGGCGATCACCCGCCTCATCGTTGAGCGCTACCCCGACACCGATGTCGTCGAGGCCATGGGCGCGACGTTCTTCTCGCTCGACCCCGAGAAGCACTGGCCGAACTTCGCGACGATCGTCACGACCGACGAACACGACGAGGGCGCGCCATCCCGTCTCTCGCGGTCCGGCACGTTCCGCCTCAACCTCGGCGTCGGGCGCGAGACATTCGAGCGGCTCGTCGGCTCGAAGGTCGAGCCGGACTACGCGGCGTTCGACCAGGTTCTGCCCCACCCCGTCTACGCGAAGCAGCGCTGGATCTCGATCCTCAACCCGAGCGACGCGACATTCGGGGACGTCGTCCTGCCGCTGCTCGCGGAGGCCTACGAACGGGTCGCCTCCCAGCGAGACCGGCATCGGGAGCCGGACTCCCAGGACTGACCCTCAACGGAGGACCCCCGACCGCGGGACGGTCGGGGGTCCTTCGATGACCGGGATCGCGCGCAGACCGGCCCGGACGCCGGCATCGAGCGTCAGGGCAGGACGACGATCGTCCCCTTCATGCCGAGGTCGTCGTGCAGCGCACAGATGTAGTGGTAGGTCCCGGGCGCCGTGAACGTCGCGGCAAAGGTGGTGCCGAACGGGAACGCCGCCCCGGTGAAACCGGAGTTGACGGACGTATTGGGCGAGCCGATCGTGGCGTGGCCGGGACCGTCCAGGCCCGACGGCGCGAAGGCTCCCAACGGGCCCCCGGCCGGCTCTGTGCCGAACGTGATTGTGTGCGGTGTCTCCGGGTCGTGGTTGGTCCAGGTCACGGTGTCCCCGGCGTGGATGACCGACCGTCCGGGCAGAAACCGCAAGACCGCGAGGGAGCCCCACGCGCCCGTGGATGCACCCGTCCCGGCGGTGACGGTCCCAGACGCACGGGCGGCGGCCAACGTGCGCGCCTGGAGCCGGCGCCCGGTTGCGAGGAGCCGATTGCCGGCCACGCGCGAGGCCACGTCGTAGCCCCGCTGCGAGCTCGGGTACGCCGTTCCGGCGTCGCGCACGTCCACGGTTCCGGACATACCCGCATGAACCAGGCACAGGAATCCGTAATGGCCGGCTTTCGTGAAGTCGAGCGTGTACTGCTGGCCCGTGAACAGGAGGCCGGAGTTGGCGATCCCTGCGCCGTCGTAGGTCGGCCCGCCGGACGGGGCGACCGCGGCCGGATTGAACTGCGGGCCTGTCGCAGTGACGACGATGAGTGGCGGAGCGGCGGCGCCGGACAGGAAGGTGACGGTATGGAACTCACCCGATCCGACCGTCCAGGTGATCGAATCGCCGACGTTGACGCTCAGCTGGCGCGGCAGGAATGAGTTGACCTGGACGGCCTCGTTGCGCGTTGCCGCTCCCACGGTGGCTTGCCACGCGACGGGCGGATCGGCTGCGGTCGCCGCCGGGGTGACCAGCGCCGCCGCGAGCATTCCACCTGTGACGGCGATTCCGACACGTGCCGCGACGCTACGCGCGCTCGATCGATCTCCCATTTCCAGAATCCCTTTCCGAGCTGCCCCGACCATTCCCCCGGAACAACCGCGGAACGCGGGCACGATCGCTGGGCCGTCGTGCTCGGGACGCGAGAGCCGCAGTGTGCGCTCGCGACCAGCTCCAATTCAAGCCCCGTGGCAGTGCACGACGCCGGACCTCTCCCGGAAGACGGAGTCCAGGGACGCTACTCCTCGCGGTGATGCGCCGTCGCGAGGCTCCCGAGCGCCTCCGGATCGAGGGCGTCCGGGGGCACGCTTGCGACACGCCCGGCCGTTCGTGCCCACAGCGTCGCCGTTCGCTTGCCGTTCACCAGTCCGGACCGCTCGCCGACCACCGCGCCCGGGCCGATCTCGGCCACCTGGCGATCGTCGACCTCGACCACGAAGATCCCGTCGAGGATCAGGAAGACGTCCGTGCCTGGCTGACCCTGGCGCACGAGGTTCTCGCCCTCGGCGACCGTCCGGATCGTGGGCTTGGCGCCGCCGTGCATGATCGCGCCCGACAGCGACCGCTCGAGCGCCGACTCGACAGCGGCAACGACCGCCGGTGAGTCCTGCTCGCCCCACGGTGTTCGATCGCCGAACGAGTGGTTGAACCATTTCCCGAAGTCGATCGCCCCGGACTTCTCGACGAGCCGCCCGTTCGCGTCGTAGATCCAGTGGCGTGGGAACGGACTCGCGCCGACGAGCTCGTGGCTCGAGCTGCCGTCGGCGTTGATCGTCAGGGCGAGGGTCGTCCAGGCGATCGACGGCCAGAACTGGACGAACGGTGGGTGCGGCACCGGCCGCGGCGTCGGGAGGCCCATCCGCCCGCCGACGGTCTGGACGAAACGCACGGACGTGGCGCCGACCTCGGGCTCGGCCTGGATGTCGGGCAGGTGCACCGCGGGGAAGCGCAGGGCGGCCGGCCCGACCCGGACCGTCGTCGCGCCGATGTGGCCCTGGCCGAGATGGCCGGCAGCGACGATTCGGCCGTCCTCGACCTCGATGAACCCGCGCAGCTCGTTCGCCTCGCGGAAGCGGTCGCTCGTCCGGAGCTGCTCGAGATCCTCGAGCTGGTCTGGCGGCGGCTCGTCGTAGTGGGTGACGCCGAGCTCGAATGGGATCTTCGACGGCCCGGTGATCGCCTCCGACGGGATCCAGGACACCGCGGTGACGGACGACTCGAAGCGCTGGGCGGCCACGGAACTCACCTCGTGTGGGCGGGACTGGTCGGCCCCCCGGCGACAGATGGATTATGGCCTGCGGGAGCGGCCGTGATCAGGAATCGATGAGTTCCGTAATCGCGGCCAGTCATGGCAGGTAGAGCATCAGGACGGTGCCGACACGGGAGTCAGAGATGGGCAGCTCCATGATCCGCTACAAGGTCCGACCGGATCGGGCCGACGAGAACGAACGCCTCGTCAAGGCCGTGTACGAGCAACTGGCTCGCGAGCGACCGGATCGCCTTCAATACGCGACCTTCAAGCTGCCAGACGGTGTCACCTTCATGCACGTGGTCTTCGAGACGGATCAGCCGGGACGGATCCTGAACGAGGTATCGGCGTTCAAGGCCTTCGCCGCCGAGATCGAGAGTCGCTGCGAGGAACCGCCGGTCGCGACGGAGCTGACGCTCGTCGGGTCGTACCGGATGGGTTCCTGATCCCGACCGCCACCGTGGGCGCGCCGCGGCGAACGCGGAATCCGCAATCGCCGCGTGAGCGGTGGAATTGGCCGGCCTATCGCTCGAGGCCTTCCGAGATCGGGAGGATCGGGCTGACTGGCGGCGTCTGAGCCGGCGCCAGCGACGCCCCGCGGAGCGCGCGGACCTGGCTGAACCCGAGGGCGACGAGGCACAACGAGGCGCCGAGGATCGCGAGCGTGGCCGTGCCCCCGACCGTGTCGATCAGAATGCCGCCGATGAGGCTGCCGATCGGCATGAGCGCGAGGGCCATGACCCGTGCCGTGCTCGCAATCCGCCCGACGAGCGCGTCCGGCGAGTTCGCGGCCCGAATGCTGATGTAGACGACGACCAGGGCCGCCTCGCCGGCGCCAGAGAGCGCGGTCAGCACGACGATGGCCGGGAGCGAGTCGATCGCCGCCGCCGCGATCAGGGGCGTGCCCATGACCAGCACGGCGATGACGAAGATACGGGCGACATTCGTGCTTGGGCCAAGGCGGGTCGCGAACAGGGCACCGAGGAGG
>DATLVO010000024.1:0-3517 GCA_035577485.1 Verrucomicrobiia bacterium | reverse complement strand
CGACCTCATCGATGCGCCTGCCGCGGGCGCTCAGCTTGATCAGCAGCTCGGCCGAGAAGAACGCCCCGCCCGATTCGACCGAGATGCCCTCCAGGGCGCTCCGCCGGAAGAGCTTGCAGGCGCAGTCGACGTCGCGGACCTTCAGGCCGAAGAAGATCCGATTGGCGAGTCGGTAGGCCCGTGCGTAGAGCGTCCGGACGAGCGGGTCGGCGCGCTTGATCCGGTAGCCGACGACGACGTCCGGGTGGTCCGGCTCCGCGAGCCGGTCGACCAGCCGGCCGAGATCGGCCACGCGGAACTGCCGGTCGCCGTCCGTGAACGCGACGTGATCGCTGCCGGCGGCCCGGAAGCCCGACCGGAGAGCCGCCCCGTAGCCGAGGTTCGTCGGATGGTGCACGGCCCGGACGACCCCGGGGTGGGCCGCGGCCAGCTCGTCCGCGATCCGCCCGGTCGCGTCGCGCGAGCCATCGTCGACGACGATGATCTCGAAGCTGTCCGCCAAGCCGGGCAGCGTCTCGAGGGCTTCGTCGACGAGTCCCCGGAGATTCTCCTCCTCGTTGTGCGCGGGAAAGAAATAGGACAGGCGCGGCAGGCGCGCGGTCACGGGTAGATGAACCGGCACGGGGCGGGGCTGCCCGCAGCCGGCGCGGTGGCGCCGTCCAGGGGCAGGACGCGGAGCACGTTCGATGCGCCCGGGATGGCGTCCGGGATGATCTGGTAGCTCTTGGCGAGCTGCGGCAGCTCGCTGTCCCCGTTCCGGATCAGGTAGACGGGACGGGTCGGCAGGTACAGGGCGATCACGTGGTCGAGCTCTCCGAGGTTGCAGTCGAGCCGGGTCCGATCATCGATGATCGAGATATCGGGGCGCCGGCCGTCGACGATCGTGGCATACCAGAGGGCTGTCGAGTAGCTCCACCAGGACACGACCACCGCGTTCGGCTCGAGGTCGCCGAGGACGGCGTCGGTCCAGGCCTGTGCCGATCGGTCGTTGGTGCGATCGATATTCCCGGCGCGCTGCGGCAGGGCGATGACGCTCGGCGCGAGCAGGATGGCCGACACGACCACGATGCCGACGCTGCGAAGGAGCCCGGACGAGAGCAGCCGGTCGAGTGTGCCGGAGCCGTGGGCGGGCACGAGCGTGGCAGCCTTGCCGGCACCCTCGGGCGGTGGGTCGGGCGCAGCCGGTCCCGCGATCGGCCGGGTCGCCCCGGTCACATCGGGCGGGTCGGGCTCTGCGGTCCATGACCGGCCGACATTCCCGACCAGCGACTCGACGAACGTGGCGGCGAGGATCGCCAGCCACGTCCAGGCGAACAGCGCCGGACCGAGGTAGTAGCGATCGATCGCGCCGTCCGGGTAGACCGAGTTGAAGAAGCAGGTGAGGAACGCCGCCGTGCCGCTGAACAGGGCGTAGCGCGGTTGACGGACGGCGGTGACGGCCAGACCGACGATGACCAGGGGCGCCAGCGGCCCCAGCTCGAGACCGGCGAGCTTCGTCAGATCGGCGATGCGCCGAGGCCAGTCGCCGAGCGGGTCGGTCAGCCAGCTGTGGAACTGCTGGCCCGACGTGACGTACCAGAAGCCGCTCCAGGTGCTGGGGTCG
Organism: Verrucomicrobiia bacterium; assembly: GCA_035577485.1. Classification (GTDB taxonomy): domain Bacteria; phylum Chloroflexota; class Limnocylindria; order Limnocylindrales; family CSP1-4; genus CF-46. The sequence continues at coordinate 1,914 of DATLVO010000024.1, read as the reverse complement.
GCGTACACGAACGGCGCCTCGAACCAGCCAGCGCGCAGGATCATCTCGAACCGGATGAGGACCGCCGGGATCGCGGCGGCGGCCAGGCAGGTTGCGATCAGGCGCGGCCGGCGGATCGTGCCGGGGGCGACGGCGAGGACGTAGAGGATGATCGGCGGCCCGAGCAGGAGCGTCAGCGAGTGGTTGCCGGTCGAGATGCCCGTCACGACCGCGGCGGCGATGAGCCAGCGATCCGCCCGGTCGCGGGGCTCGGGACGGGCTCCGGCGTCCGTCGGGGAGCCGCGCCTGGCGTGCTCCCACCGGACGAGGAGCCAGACGATGATCGCGACCAGCGTGAAGTGGAGCGCGTGGGGGTCGGCGTGGGTCCCGATCGCCCAGACGATCGGTGTGAGGGCGACGCCGAGACCCGTGGCGATCCCGAGGACGAGGGATCCGGTCAGGCGACGCGCGAGATCGACGGTGACGCCCGCCCCGATCGCAACGAGGATCGCCGACAGGACGTTCACCCGGAAGGCGGGCTCGCCGAGCGGCGTCAGGAGCACGGACGCCAACCAGCCGATCAGGACGTAGGTCGGGTACCCGGTGGGATGGGCGGTGCCCATCACGGGCAGGACCGTCTGGAACTCCGCCGTGTCCCAGAACCCGAACCCGGGCATGACCCGCCACAGGCAGAGAGCGAGCGCGATCAGGCCCACGCCGACCGCGCCGACCGCGGCCGACGAAACGGCCGTCTGACGGCGGCCAAAGGCTCGATCACCGGGTCGGGGCATCTCGCTCACCATCCGAGCACGTTCGCCCAGACGACGCCCCAGAGGTTGATCGCGACTGACGCCCCGACCAGGGCGATCGCGCCGACCACGGGCAGCGCCTGGATCAACGAGCGGATACCCGCCCACGGACGCCGATCGGCCCGGCCGGCGATCCGCTCCAGGCCGATCGCCACGAGGAGCACGGCCCACGGCACGAAGTCGTTGCTGAACCGGTAGCCGAACTGCACCCAGCCCTGGCTGAAGTGCATCAGGTTGACGAACGCGATGACGACGACCGCGAGGGCCGCCCCGGTCACGAGGCGGCTGTGACCGTAGCCCCAGCGGAGGGCCGGCAGGACGAGCAGGTAGCCCGGGCTCGTGAGCAGGACGCTCATCCCCGTGTCCCGCGGCAGGACGAGCGGGCAGTCGACGTTGAACAGGCCGCGAGTCGCGTCCGGCGTGGTGCACAGCGGGCCGCCGAGCCCGAGCGCCGACGGCACGACGGTCGGGTCGAGGACGGGGGTGTTCAGGAACATGATCGCGAAATTCTGCGGCAGATAGCGCGGATCTTCGATCCCCCAGTCCAGGTTGTAGTGGAGCGGCAGGTAGAAGCCGGCCTCCAGACGGTACAGGTACTCGTACCCCGGGTGGAGGACGTGGCCGGTGGTCACGACGTTGTACGCGATCAGGATGCCGATCGGGATCGCCGCCCCCAGGCCGGCCGACCAGGCCCGCCGCTGCCACGTCCCGCCCGCTCCGACGAGCACGAAGAACGGGGCTCCGAGGGCGATCGTGAGCCGCGAGGTGCAGGCGAGCCCGAACAGGAAGCCGGCGAGGAACTGGGACGGGTCCGGCACGAGCAAGCGGAGCGAGCGCAGCGAGCGGGCTGAGGAGCGGCCCCGGTGATCGTCGTCGGGGAGGTCGTCCTCGTCCTGCGCCGACGCCGGGTCCCGGCCGAGCGCGACGCCGATGGCGGCGAGCGCCAGCCCGACCGCGAGGACGTGGGCCTGGTACCAGGTGGTCCCGATCTGGGCCGCATACCAGAAGACGGTCCCGAAGGCGAAGAACACGGTCGCAGCGGTCCGCACCCAGGTCCGGACCGGCAGCCGGCCGAGGACCCACCAGGCCAGTCCGACATCGAGGGCGCCGAGGATCGCGAAGATCA
>DATLVO010000023.1:0-2371 GCA_035577485.1 Verrucomicrobiia bacterium | reverse complement strand
GGATCTCGCGGCCCGGCTCGGCAGCGGCTGGAAGGTCGGTCTCGAGGACGCGTTCGGCGAGTTCCAGATGCAGGTCTGGCTGAAGCAGAACACGGGCGTCCCCGCGGCGATCGCCACGGACGCCGCGGCGGGCTGGGGCGGCGATCGGGTGGCGGTCGTCGACGGCCCGAGCGGCTCGTGGGGCGTCGTCCTCCGGACGGCATGGGACACCGCGAAGGACGCCGAGGAGTTCGAGAGCGCGGCGACCCCGCTCGTCGGGAAGCTGGCCGACCCGGCCGCGCTCCTGCCGGGCGCCGGCGACAAGGAACGCTGGGTCGTGATCGGCTCCGACGCCGCGGTCCTGCAGCGCCTCGAGACGGTCCTCGGCCTCGCCGGCTGAACGCCGCCTACATCGACTGGGGCGCGGTAATCCCCAGGAGGCCGAGGGCGTTCTCGAGCGTGATCCGGGCGGCCGAGACGAGGGCAAGGCGACCGGCAGATCGGGCCGGCTCGGACGGGTCGACGACACGGGCGTCGCGGTAGAACGCGTGGAACTGCGTCGCGAGCTCCGTCGCGTAGGCGGTGACGCCGTGGGTCTCCTCCGAGCGCGCCGCGTCCTCCACGACCTCCGGGAAGCGGACGATCGCCCGGGCCAGGGCCGCCTCGGGCGCGCCCCCGAGGAGGCCCTCGACCCCGCTCGCGGGAGCGAGCCCGGTCTCCGCGGCCTTGCGCAGGATCGACGCGATCCGGGCATGGGCGTACTGGACGTAGTAGACCGGGTTGTCGGCGGACTGCTTCTTCGCGAGCTCGATGTCGAAGTCGATGCCGGTCGTCGCCGCTCGTGACGCGAAAAACCAGCGGGCGGCGTCCACGCCGACCTCTTCGAGTAGCTCGTCGAGGGTGATGAACTCGCCGGCCCGCTTGCTCATCGAGATCTCGACGCCGTCGCGGATGAAGCGGACCCACGAGTAGAGGAGCATCTGGACCGCGTCCGCGTCGTAGCCCATCGCCTGCGCGGCGTTCCGGACTCGCGCCACCGTTCCGTGGTGATCGGCGCCCCAGACGTAGATCAGGTGGTCGAAGCCGCGGCTGAACTTCTCGGTCACGTAGCCGATGTCCGCCGCGAAGTAGGTCGGCCGACCATCGGCCCGGATGATCACCCGGTCCTTGTCGTCCCCGAACGTCGTCGAGCGGAACCAGAGCGCGCCGTCCAGCTCGTACACGTGGCCGGCGGCCCGGAGTCGCTCGATCGCCCGCTCCACCCAGCCGCCCTCGTGGAGGGAGGCCTCGGTCGTCCAGACGTCAAAGTGGACGCCGAGCCGTTCGAGGCTCGCCTCGATCCCTGCCCGGACGCGAAGCGCCGCCCAGTGACCGACGATCTCGCCGGTGTCGGCGCCCGGCGCGGTGGCTTCCGACCACAGATCGGCCGGGACGTCGGCGGCCAGCCGCGCGACGTAGTCCCCGTGGTAACCGTCGTCCGGGATCGGCTCGCCACGTCGGATGGCGACGACCGAAGCGCCCAGGTTCGGGATCTGGCCACCGCGATCGTTGAAGTAATACTCGCGCGTCACGGTCTGCCCGCCGGCCTCGAGGACCCGGCTCAGGAGGTCGCCGATGAACGCCCCGCGGGCGTTGCCGATCGTCAGCGGGCCGGTCGGGTTGGCCGAGACGAACTCGACGTTGACGGCCCGCGGGCGAACCGGCGGGACGCGGCCCCATGCGGCCGGATCGCCGAGGATCGACCCCAGCGTCGCTTCGAGGACGGCGTCGGTGAGCCGGAGGTTGAGGAAGCCCGGCGGCGCGACGTCGACCGAGGCGATCGGGGACGTGCCGTCGGCCGATTCGGCGGCGATCTCGGAGGCGATCGCGCGAGCGACGTCGAGCGGCCCCCGGCGGTACGGGCGGGCCAGCTTCATCGCCAGGTTCGAGGCCAGGTCGCCGTGGTCGGCGCTCGCCGGTCGCTCGACATCGATCGACGGTCGCTGGACGTCGGCGCCGAGCGGCGGCAGCGTGCCGCCGTCGATCGCCCGCTGCCAGGCTCGTTCGACCGCGTCGCGGACCTGGGTCCGGATCGGCACGGCTCGGTCGGCTCGGTCGGCTCGGTCGGCTCGGTCGGTCGTCGCGTTCGACGACGACCGCGTCGGCGTGGTCAAGGTCAGGCGCAGCCTCGTTCGGTGGAGCCCACATCGTAGCCGCTCGCCGGTGGCGCCTCAGGCGGCGGTCGAACCAGCCGCGAAATCAGCGGACCGACGCCCGATGGCCGGTCGTATGGCGGGGAATGGCCCTGAAACGGACCCAGGACCTTCGTACCAGGACCTTGGTGCCGCCCGGCAACGGAAAGGCCCATCGCGCGTGGTGTCAATCGGTGGACATCGGTGAAATTGGGTCTAGT
>DATLVO010000022.1:0-6649 GCA_035577485.1 Verrucomicrobiia bacterium | reverse complement strand
CCCGTCGCCGTCCGTCGAGCCGTTCGAGCCCGCCTCTGACGACGCCTGGTAGGCCGCCGTGGACACCCGCTGGAGCGTCTCCGCCAACGCGGCGGCACCCGCGGTGATCGCCTCGATGTCGGAGCCCTTCAGGGCCTCGCGCAGGGACGTCACCTGGTTCTCGACGGTCGCCTTGTCCTCGGACGACACCTTGTCGCCGAGGTCCTTGATCGTCCGCTCCGCCTGGTAGGTCAGCTGCTCCGCCTGGTTGCGGACCTCGACCTCCTCGCGGCGCTTGCGGTCCTCGTCGGCGTGCTCGGACGCCTCCCGGACCATCTTGTCGACGTCGTCCTTCGACAGCATCGACGACGCGGTGATCCGGACCTGCTGCTCCTTGGAGGTCGCCCGGTCCTTGGCCTTCACGTCGAGGATGCCGTTCGCGTCGATGTCGAACGTCACCTCGATCTGGGGCACGCCGCGCGGCGCCGGTGGGATCCCGTCGAGGATGAACCGGCCGAGCGTCTTGTTGTCCGCGGCGAACTCCCGCTCGCCCTGGAGGACGTGGATCTCGACCTGGCCCTGGTTGTCCGACGCGGTCGAGAAGACCTGCGACTTCGACGTCGGGATCGTCGTGTTCCGATCGATCAGCTTCGTCATCACGCCGCCGAGCGTCTCGATGCCGAGCGACAGCGGGGTGACGTCGAGGAGCAGGACGTCCTTGACGTCGCCGGCGAGGACGCCGGCCTGGATCGCGGCGCCGATACCGACGACCTCGTCCGGGTTGACGCCCTTGTGGGGCTCCTTGCCGTTGAACATCGCCTTGACCGCCTCGACGACGGCGGGCATCCGCGTCTGGCCGCCGACGAGGATCACCTCGTCGATGTCAGCGGCCTTCAGGCCGCTGTCCTTGAGGGCCGCCTCGACCGGCTTCCGCGTCTTCTCGATCAGGTCGCGAACGAGGTCCTCGAGCTTGGCCCGGGTCAGGGTCACGACGAGGTGCTTCGGCCCGGACGCGTCGGCGGTGATGTACGGCAGGTTGATCTCGGTCGAGGACGTCGAGCTCAGCTCGATCTTCGCCTTCTCGGCCGCCTCCTTGAGCCGCTGGAGGGCCTGGGGGTCCTTCGAGAGGTCGATCCCCTGGTCCTTCTTGAACTCGGCCAGCAGCCACTCGATGACCCGCTGGTCGAAATCGTCGCCGCCGAGGTGGGTGTCCCCGTTCGTGGCCTTGACCTCGAAGACGCCTTCGCCCAGCTCGAGGATCGAGATGTCGAACGTGCCGCCGCCGAGGTCGTAGACCGCGATCTTCTCGTCGTGCTTCTTGTCGAGGCCGTACGCGAGCGCCGACGCCGTCGGCTCGTTGATGATCCGCCGGACCTCGAGGCCGGCGATCCGGCCCGCGTCCTTCGTCGCCTGGCGCTGGGTGTCGTCGAAGTACGCCGGGACCGTGATCACAGCCTCGGTGATCTTCTCGCCCAGGTACGCCTCGGCGTCCGTCTTGAGCTTCTGGAGGATCATCGCGCTGATCTCGGGCGGGGTGTAGGCCTTGTCGAGGACCTTCACGACCACGCCGTCGCTCTTCGGATCCTTCTCGACGGTGTAGCTGACGAGCTCCTTGGCCCGCTTCGTCTCGGGGTCGTCCCAGCGACGGCCCATGAACCGCTTGATCGAGTAGATCGTGTTGTGGGGGTTCGTCACGGCCTGGCGCTTGGCCAGCTGGCCGACGAGGCGCTCGCCGGTCTTCGTGAACGCGACGACCGATGGGACCGTCCGGCCGCCCTCGGCCGAGGCGATGACGGTCGGCTCGCCGCCCTCCATGACGGCCACGACGCTGTTCGTCGTGCCCAGATCGATACCGATGATCTTGCTCATCTGCGAATGTCTCTCCTGAAGATCGGGTGTTGGTCGGGGGTGGATGGGTGGATCAGTTCGTCGGGCGCTGAGCCCGGTCGGCTCCGGGACCGCGGGCCCCGTCGGTCGGTGGCGCACCAGGCGCTCGGGCGGTCGGGTCGTGACCCCCGCCTTCGGGTGCGGCGGCCACGGCCACGAGGGCCGGCCGCAGGACGCGGTCGCGGAGCTTGTACCCGCGGCGGACGACGTCGACGATCTCGCCCTCGGCCCGCCCGGTGCCGGGGACGGTGGCGATCGCCTCGTGCTCGCGGGGGTCGAAGGCCCGGCCCGGCTCGGCCTCGACCGGCCGGACGCCCTCGCTGTCGAGCAGGGCGCGGAGCTTGCGGTCGATCGCGGTCACGCCGTCGACCCAGGCATGGCCGGCGAGCTCGGGCGGCCGGTTGTCGATCGCGAGGTCGAAGTCGTCGGCGATCGCGATGACCTTCCGGATCAGGTCCTCCCCGGCGAGGCCGAGCATCGCCTCGCGCTCCTCGCTCGTCCGGCGCCGGTAGTTCGTAAACTCGGCGCGCTCCCGCTGGAGCCCGGCGAGGAACTCGTCGGCCTTCGACCGGCTCGCGTCGAGCTCGCCCTGGAGCTGCTCGATGTCGGCGAGGAGCTTGGTCGGCGAGACATCGATCTCGTCGGCCCGCTCCTGGGCTCGGGTTCGATGGGTCATGCGTGCTCCTCCCGACTCCGACCGCGGGATGCCGCCGTTCGTGCGGCGATCACGTTGTTCAGGCATCGATGTGCTGCACCAGTTCGTTCATGAGGGTCGAGACGAAGCGCACGGTCCCGATCGCCTGGGCATAGCCCATCCGGGTGGGACCGAGGACGCCGACGACGCCGACCGCCCGACCCGGCTCGCCGTACGGGGCGAGGACGAGCGAGACGTCGCGCATCTCGGCGGGGGCGTTCTCCGCCCCGATGAAGACCTGGACCGTGCCGACCCCGGCGACGCGGTCAAGGAGCTGTCCGAGATAGGCCCGGTTCTCGAGGGCGGCAAACACCCGCCGGAGCTTCTCGCTCCGCTCGAACTCCGGGGCTTCCATGACATGGAGGAGGCCGTCGCTGAAGACCTCCTCGATGACCATCGCATCGTACTCGCGGATCGCGGCGATCACCCGCTCCCCGACCCTCCGGACCAGGGTCCCGATCGGGCCGTCGCCGTCGATGCGGGCGAGCGCCCGCTCGGCGTCGGCGGCGGTCCGGCCGCTCATCAGCCCGTCGAGCATGACCGCGGCACGGGTCAGCTCCTCCTGGGCGATCGGCTCGGAGAGCGTGACGAGGACCTGGCGGACCGCGCCCTCGCGGAAGACGATGATCAGGCTCGCCAGGCGTTCGCTGATCGAGACGAGGTCGACCCGCCGGACGTGAGCCGCCCGGGGCTTGGCCGGCGTCGCCAGCCCGGCGATGCGGTTCGCCGTGGCGAGGGTCGTCGCCGCGAGCCGGAACCACTGCTCGGAGGCGTGCTGCACCTGGCCGAACTGGTGGCGGATCATCAGCTGCTCGACGGGAGCGAGCTGGCTCGTGTCGGAGATCGTCTCGACGAAATAGCGGTACCCGGCGTCCGTGGGGATCCGCCCGGCGCTCGTGTGGGGATGCGTCAGCAGCCCGGCGTTCTCGAGGTCGGCCAGGATGTTCCGGACGGTCGCGCTCGACACGCCGAGCCGGTAGCGCTCGACGAGGGCCTGGGATGCCACCGGGATAGCGGTCGCCACGTATTCGTCGATGACGGCGCGAAGGATCGACTGCGAGCGCGGATCCAGCGTGCCGGTGGTGCGGAGTCGTCGCGCCACGTCGGGCCTCGTTGGGTGGTCGACCGGATGCGATCGACCGAACCGGGAGTTAGCACTCTGGTGAGTCGAGTGCTAACGAATCCTAGCAGTCGGACGGGGGGAGTGTCAACGGGTTCGCACGCCAACCAGGGTGAACGGGCAAGCCCGAGGCAGACTCGTTCAGGCCGGCAACAGGGCGTTGAACCGCGCGCGAACGGCCGCCGCGCCGTCGTCGTCCAGGGCGGCGACCGAAGTCGACTGCAGCGTGTCCAGTGAGGCACCCCGGATCGCGCGGCGCACGGCGGCCAGGCTCGGTGCGCTCATGCTCAGCGAGCGGATCCCGAGCCCCACGAGCGCAAGGGCCGCCGCCGGATCGCCGGCCATCTCGCCACAGACGGATAGCTCGATCCCCGTCGCGGCGGCTGCCTCGGCGGCGAGCCGGACGAGGCGCAGGAGCGCCGGATGCAGCGCGTCGCGGTAGCGCTCGAGGGCCGGGTTCCCGCGATCGACCGCCAGCGCGTACTGCAGCAGATCGTTCGTCCCGAGGCTGGCGAACCCGACCCGCCCGAACCATTGGCGGCCGGTCAGGACCGCCGACGGGATCTCGAGCATCACCCCGAGGGTGACGGCCCCGATCGGGACACCGTCGGTCTCGAGGCCGGCGCGCGCCCGCTGGGCCAGGTCCTCGAGGATCGCGACGTCCGACGCGTCGGCGATCATCGGTGCCATGACCTTGACGGGCCCGGCTGCGGCGGCCCGGTAGCACGCGCGGAGCTGCGTGACGAACAGGTCCGGACGGCGGTCCGCGAGACGCAGGGCTCGGACGCCCAGGAACGGGTTGTCCTCGGCGGGGAGCGAGAGGTAGGGGATCGGCTTGTCGCCGCCGACATCAAGGAGGCGGATCGTCACCGGATCGCCACCGAACGCCTCCACGACGCGCCGGTAGGCGTCGGTCTGCTCGTTCTCGGTCGGCGGCACCGCACGTTCGAGGAACAGGAACTCCGTCCGGAAGAGCCCGACTCCGTGCGCGCCGAGCGCGACCGCGGCCGGCGCCTCGTCCGGGCCACCGATGTTGGCGAGCAGCGTCACCGCCGCCCCATCGGAGGTCACGGCGTCGAGCGACGCCTCGTCGAGGTCGCGGCTTCGGGCGGCCTCGATCTCCGCCTGCCGCCCGTCGAACCGCTGGCGGTCGACATCGTCGGGGCCAACGATCACCTCGCCGGTCGCACCGTCGATCGCGAGCTCGATGCCGGCGTCGGCGGCGCGGAGCGTGCTGAGGAGGCCGCTCGCACCCACGACGGCCGGGATGCCGTACGCCCGGGCCAAGATGGCCGCGTGGGCCGTCGCCGAGCCGGACTCGAGGGCAATGCCGAGAACGCGCTCTCGAGGCAGGGTTGCGGTGAGCGACGGCGCGAGGTCGTCCGCGACGACGATCGCAGGCTCCGGCAGGAGCTCCTCCTCGGCTGGCAGGCCGGCAAGGCGTCTGGCGATCCGGTCGGTGACATCGAGGATGTCCGCGGCTCTGGCCCGGATCAGCGGGTCAGCCACGGCCGCCAGGCGGGCCGCGGCCGCGTGCCCCGCCTCGAGGATCGCCGAGCCTCCGTCCGTGCGCGTGGACTCGATCGTCCCGATCGCCTCGTCGAGGACGGCCGGGTCCCACGCGATCGCGGCGTGGGCCGCGAAGATCGCCGACTCGGCCTCGTGGCCCTGCCCGGCGACCTCGTCGCTCAGCGCCATCAGCTCGAGCGCGGCCTCGTTCGCCGCGGCGCGAAGTCGCTCGACCTCGGCGGGGATGTCCGACGCATCGATCCGTCGCGGCGCCGGCAGTGCGGTTCGTCGCAGCTCGGTCCAGCGGCCGCGGACGACGCCGGGCGCCGCCGCGACGGCCGAGATCCGGGTGGGCTGCTGCCCGATCACGACGCGAGCCTCCGCGTCCGGTCGATCGTCGGGCGGACGATGACCGCGGCCACGTCACGGGCGGTCACGGCCGGCATCCGCGTGCCGGACGCGCGGCATGCCGCGACGGACCATGCGACGGCCGCGGGCAGTGCCGAGGTGCCTCCACCGGCCGCGAGGAAACCGGCCAGGAGCGCGTCGCCCGCGCCGACGGTGTTCGCGACGTCGTCGATCACGGCCTCGGCGTGGCAGGCGGTCGCGCGGTCGACGATGAGGGCGCCATCCGGCCCGAGGCTCACGAGGACCTGCTCGGCCCCGCCGGCGACCAGCTCGGCGGCGGCATCGACGACTTGACCCAGCGTTGGGAGGCCGCGCCCGACGACTTCCTCGAGCTCGGCGCGGTTCGGCTTGAGCAGGGCGATGGGCCTGCCGATGACCGCGCGGAGCGCGCTCCGATCAGCGTCGACGGCGACCCGGGCGCCGCTTCTCGACAGGCGCTCGGCGAGACCGGCGTAGAACGTGTCGGAGACGCCCGGCGGCAGCGACCCGCAGCCGACGACCCAGTCTTCGTGGCCCGGCGTCGACGCTCCGGCGGCCGATCCATCGACCGCGCCGGCCCCGCGGCCGAGGGCGTCGAGGACGACCTCGACGACGGCGTCGAGGAACGTCGCGGACTCGGTCGCGGCGAGGGTTGGACCCGGCTCGTTGACCTTGGTGACCGTGCCGTCCGGCTCGACGAGGCTGAGGTTGACCCGGATCTCGCCATCGATCGGGACGGTCCGCAGCGGCGTGCTCCCGGCGAGCAGATCCTTGAGGCGAGCCCGCGTCGCCGGCGAGGCCGGGGCAATGGCCATCGTCGGTACGCCCATGACCGCCAGCGCGCGAGCGACGTTGATCCCCTTGCCACCCGCCTCCGAGGACGCCGACCGAGCGCGGATCACCTCGCCCCGACGAACAGCCGGGACCTCGAGCGTCCGGTCGATGCTCGGATTCGGCGTGACCGTCACGATCACGTCGGGACGGCGCTCCGGGTATGCCGGGCGAACAGGGCCCGTTCGGCCGCCGACGTCCACGATCCGTCCGGGGCCAGCAACGGGCCGATCTCGGGATCC
>DATLVO010000021.1:0-2362 GCA_035577485.1 Verrucomicrobiia bacterium | reverse complement strand
GTGGAGCCGGCCGGCGCTCGCTACCGCGTCACCCGCCAGCGATGGGCCGGGAGCCTCCTCGAGGACGCCTGGCTCGATGCTCGGGTCAAGCTCCTGACGGTCGCGCCGAACACGGTCGCGCCTGCGGATCCGGCGGCGCTGGGCGCCGGCGCGCCGATCGAGACGATCGCGCCGGTGCTCGCGGATGCGGATCTCCTGGTCCACGTCACGAGCCGCGAAGCGTCACAGCGAGGCGGAATCTCACTGGCCGACGCCAAGGTCGTCGTCGGCGGTGGGCGCGGGGTCGGCAGCGGCGAGGGCTTCGGCAACCTCGAGGAGCTCGCCGGCCTGCTCGGTGGCGCCGTCGGCGGATCGCGGGTCGTGACGAGCGCCGGCTGGCGTCCGCATGCCGACCAGATCGGCCAGACGGGCCTGCGGATCGCCCCGGACATCTACATCGCGTGCGGCATCAGCGGGGCGATCCAGCACATCGTGGGCTGCAAGGCGGCCAAGGTGATCCTGGCGATCAACACCGATCCGGACGCCCCGATCATGAGCGTCGCGGACTACGCGGTGATCGGCGATCTGCATGCGGTCGTGCCGGCGATCTCGGCCGAGCTGCGCCGCAGGGGCGTCGCCCGCACCTGAGGCCTTCCGTCGCCGTCTGTGACGGGCTATTCTTGCTAGCGATGACTAGCACGTTCTTGGGACGGGCGTCCGGCCGATGAGGGTCGGCGTCGTCGGCGCCGGGACGGCAGGCCTCGCGACCGCCCTGCTCCTGGCCCGTGACGGTCACTCGGTCGAGGTCGTCGAGCGGGTCGTCGACCCCCGTCCGGTCGGCGCCGGGATTCTCCTCCAGCCGCTCGGCCAGGCGATCCTGGCGGAGCTCGGGCTGGCCGACGCGCTGGCGCGCACCTCCACACCGGTTCGCCGGATCGACGGGCGAACGCGAGATGGGCGGCCGGTCCTGTCGTTCGGCTATCGGGACACGGGCCGGTCCGCTGTCGGGCTCGGGGTCCACCGGGCCGATCTCTCGAGCCTGCTGTGGACGGCGAGCGCGGCGGGCGGCATCCCGGTCCAGACCGGCATCGACGTCGTCCGCCTCGACCACGAGCGCGACGGCTGGCGCCTGCAAGCCGCGGACGGGGAGACGCACGGCCCGTTCGACCTCGTCGTCGCCGCCGACGGCGCCCGCTCGCGGATTCGCCGCCGTCTCCGCCTCGCGACGAAGGACGTCGGTTATCCGTACGGTGCCGTCTGGGCGGTCGTGCCGGACTCGGAGGGCCTCGCGGGCGACGTCCTCTGGCAGCGCTACCGCGACACCCGGAACACCCTGGGGATCCTGCCGACCGGCACCGGCCAGACGTCGATCTTCTGGTCGCACCCGATCCGATCGATCGACGCCGTCGTCGCGTCCGGGTCGGCGGCCTTCCTCGAGCGGATCCGGCCGTACGCCGGCCACCTCGGAGCCCTCGTCGAGCGGGTCGCGACGACCCAGGTCCTCGCCGCGCGCTATCGCGATGTCGTTGTCCCCGAGCCGTGGATCGGTCGCGGCGGGCACGGTCTCGTCCTCATCGGCGACGCCGCTCACGCGATGAGCCCGCAGCTCGGGATGGGGACGAGCCTCGCCCTCGCCGACGCCTGGTCGCTCGCCCGGGCGCTCCGCGCCGGCGCCGACATTCCGACTGCGCTCCGCGCCCACGCCCGGGATCGGTGGGCGCATATCCGCTGGTACACGTGGCTCTCGAGGCTGATGACGCCCGTCTTCCAGTCCGACCTCGTGCCGATGGGCTGGGCCCGCGATATCGCCTTCGGGCCGGCCGCCCGGCTGCCGTTCGTCCGCCGCCAGTTCGCGACGATCCTGCTGGGCGAGCAGACGGGCCCGTGGTCGACCTGGCCGCCGGCCGCACGGGGCGGCCCGCTCGCCACCCACCGCTGACCACGCCTGATCAATCCCATTCATCGCCTGCGCACGATCCCAGCGCGATCGACCCAGGATGGCGCGTCCAGCCGTCGCCTTTACCGCGCGGTCACGCTCATGTGTCGGTGAAGCGATGAGTGACGCTGATCGCCGCCTGACCCCCGCGTCTGCGATCGTCGCGCCCGGGCGTCGAGGGCAAGGCGCCGGGGAGGACCGGAGCGAGCGGGCTTCAAGGCCCGTGAGCGAGGACCGCAGCCGGCAACGCCGCCATCGGCGCCCAGGTGCGACAGCCTCAAGTCCTCGCTACGTTCCTCGGTCGAGGCGGTGGTGGGCTACGAATGCAGCCGCCTGCGCCCGTCGTTCGAGGTTGAGCTTGGCGAGGATCGAGCTGACGTAGTTCTTCACCGTCTTGTCGGACAGGAAGATCTCCGCCGCGATCTCCTTGTTCGTCTTGCCCTCGGC
>DATLVO010000020.1:0-12311 GCA_035577485.1 Verrucomicrobiia bacterium | reverse complement strand
GCGCCGGCCATCGGCCGCCAGCGGAGATTCGGCTGGCGGGCCGCGGTGGCCTCGTCGAGGCGCCCGACCGGGGCGGTGTGGGGCGCGCTCTTCACGAGATCCGGATCGGTCTCGGCCTCGCGCGCGATCGCGATGAGCGCGTCGGCGAACGCGTCGAGCGTCTCGACCGACTCGGTCTCGGTCGGCTCGATGAGCATGCCCTCGTCGACGGTCAGCGGGAAATAGATCGTCGGCGGGTGGTAGCCGTGGTCGATCAGGCGCTTGGCGATGTCCAGCGTCCGGACCCCGGTCCGGTGCTTGATCCCGGATGCGGAGGCGACGAACTCGTGCTTGCAGGGACGGTCGAACGGGATGTCGTACGCCTCGCCGACGCGCTTCTTCAGGTAGTTGGCCGCGAGGACCGCGTCGTCGCTGACCTGGCGGAGACCCGTGCCACCGTGCGCCCGGATGTAGGCGTACGCGCGCACGAGGACGCCCGTGTTCCCGACGAAGCTCCGGAGCCGGCCGATCGAGGTCGGCCGCTCGTCCAGTCGCTCGAGGCGGAAGCGCCCGTCGTCGGACGGGAGGACGCGCGGCGCGGGCAGGAACGGCAGGAGCCGCTCCCCCACCCCGACGGGCCCGGCCCCCGGGCCGCCGCCGCCGTGGGGCGTCGAGAACGTCTTGTGGACGTTGAAGTGCATCACGTCGAAGCCCGCCTCGCCCGGCTTGAACCGGCCGAGGATCGCGTTCAGGTTCGCCCCGTCCATGTACGCGAGCGCGCCGGCCGCGTGGACTTCATCGAGGAGCTCGCCGATCCGCTTCTCGAACAGGCCGAGGGTCGACGGGTTCGTGATCATGACGGCTGCCGTCCTCGGCCCGAGCGCGGCGCGGAACTTCTCGAGATCGACGCCGCCGTCGGCGGCCGACGGGATCGTGATCGTCTTGAAGCCGGCCATCGACGCGGTTGCCGGGTTCGTCCCGTGCGAGCTGTCGGGCACGAGGACCTCGTCGCGGCCCGTGTCGTCGCGGCTGCGGTGGTAGGCCCGGATCATCAGGATCCCGCACAGCTCGCCCTGGGCGCCGGCCGCGGGCTGGAGGGTCACGGCCCGCATCCCGCTGATCTCGACGAGGGCCTGCTCAAGCTCCCACAGCAGCTGGAGGCTGCCCTGGGCGATCTCGTCGGGAGCGAGCGGATGGAGGTTCGCGAAGCCGGGCAGTCGGGCGGCCCATTCGTTCAGCTTCGGGTTGAACTTCATCGTGCACGAACCGAGCGGGTAGAACCCGGTGTCGATCGCGTAGTTCAGGTGCGACAGGTTGACGTAATGACGGACGACCTCCGGCTCGTTGAGCTCGGGCAGGGCGGCCGGGGTCGTCCGCCGGGCCGCGGCCGGGATCCGATCGAGGGCGTCCTTGGGCGGATGCGGGATCTTGCCCTCGCCGCGACCGGGCCGGGATCGCTCGAAGAGCGTCGGCTGGAGCTTCTCGCCGACGACGCTCATCGGGACGCTCCGCTCAGCGGGGCGGCGATCTCCGCCGACAAGGCCGAGGCAAACAGGGCGATGTCGTCGTCCGTCGTGACCTCGGTCGCGCAGACGAGGAGGGCGTCGGCGAGGCTCGGCTCGTCGGGCAGGACGTCGGCGAGGGCGAGTCCCGCGAGCACACCCTGCTCGATGAGCCGGCGGTGGACGGCCCGCGCGTCCGGGACCCGGACGGCGAACTCGTTGAGGTACGGACCAGGGTGGATGCGCGGCGCGCCGGCCGCGGCGAGGGCCGTCTCCAGGCGGGCGGCCCGAGCCGCGCCCTGGGCGGCGACGTCGCGCAGCCCGTGCGGCCCGATCGTCGCCAGGTAGACGCTCGCGGCCAGGGCCAGGAGCGCCTGGTTCGTGCAGATGTTGCTGGCGGCCTTGTCACGACGAATGTCCTGCTCGCGCGCGCGAAGCGTCATCACGAACGCCCGCTTGCCGTTCACGTCCGTCGTCATCCCGACCAGCCGGCCGGGGATCTGGCGCACGAGGGCATCGGTCGAGGCGAGAAGTCCCAGGTACGGCCCGCCGTACTGCGGGGCGATCCCGAGGGGCTGGCCCTCGCCGGCGGCGATGTCCGCTCCGTAGGCGCCGGGCGGTGCCAGGACCGCCAGCGACACCGGCTCGATCACGCTGACGAAGAGCGCCCCCGCGGCATGGGCGAGCCGACCGATCTCCTCCATCGGCTCGAGGAGGCCGAGGAAGTTCGGCTGGCCGGCGATCACCCCGGCCACGGGCCGACCATCTTCGGCGAGGAGGCGCTCGAGGGCGGCGAGGTCGGTCGTCCCGGCCGCCTCCCCGTCGGCCACGAGCGGGATGTCGTCGAGCTCGAGCCCGCCGCCGAAATACGCGGCGAGCGTCGCCCGGTAGTGGGGATGGACGGCCTTCGAGACCAGCACCCGCGACCGACGCGTCGCGCGGCAGGTCATGAGCCCGGCCTCCGCGGTCGCGGCGGCGCCGTCGTAATGCGAGGCGGACACGACGTCGAGGTCGACGAGCTCGGCGATCAGCGACTCGTACTCGTAGATGCTCTGGAGCGTGCCCTGGCTGATCTCGGGCTGGTACGGGGTGTAGGCCGTGTACCACTCGCCGCGGAGGAGGATCTGGTCGACGGCGGCGGGGGTCCAGTGGCGATAGACGCCCGCCCCGAGGAACGACGCGAGGTCGGTCCGGTTCCGTCCGGCGAGCCGCTGGAGGCGGGCGGCGAGCTCGAGCTCCGGTTCGGGCTCGGGGAGGTCGAGATGGCTGGCCCGGAGGGCCTCGGGGATGTCGGCGAAGAGGTCGTCGACGCTCGCGATCCCGAGCGCCGCGAGCATCCGCTCGCGATCGCCCGCCGTGTGCGGTCCGTACGGCATCGGGCGGTCAGCCGGCCGCGATCAGCGCGTCGTAGGCGGTAGCGTCGAGGAGCTCGTCGATCTCGGCCGGATCCCCGAGCTCGAGCCGGACCATCCAGCCGGCGCCGTACGGGTCAGTGTTGACGCTCTCGGGCGAGCCCGCCAGCGCGTCGTTGATCGCCGCGACGGCGCCGCTGACGGGCGCGAACAGGTCGCTGACGGCCTTGACCGATTCGACGACGCCGAAGGCGGCGAACTGGGCGAGGCTGCGACCGACGTCGGGCAGCTCCACGAAGACGATGTCGCCGAGCTGGCTCGCGGCGTACTCCGTGATGCCGACGGTAGCCTCCTTGCCCTCCACCCGGACCCACTCGTGGTCCTTCGTGTAGCGCAGGTCGGTGGGGACCATCCGGACTTCTCTCCTCGTTGCGGCGGCCGATCGCCGGCGGCCGGCCGGCGACGGGCGCGTGATCGATGTCGGGCGGCGACCGCTCGGGGGGAGCCGGTCGCCGATCGGGGGCGAACCGTCGATCGCCGGCCACGGGGCCGGGCGTTCGCGTGACGAGGGCGGCCCCGCGACCCCGGTCAGCTCGCCCGACGGTAGAACGGGAGGGCGACGACCTCGGCGGGGACCCGCTGACCGCGGATCTCGACATCGAGCATCGTACCCGTCGCGGCGTCGGACGTTGCGACGTAGGCCATCGCGATCGCCTCGCCGAGGGTCGGCGAGTGGGTCCCGCTCGTGACGACCCCACTCGGCCGGTCGCCCGCGTGGACGGGATAGCCGTGGCGGGCGATCCCCCGGCCGCGCATCACGAGCCCCACGAGGCGCCGAGCCACGCCGTCCCTGGCGACGCGCTCGAGGGCGGTCCGGCCGACGAAGTCGCCCGGTTTCTCGAGCTTGACGACGCGCCCGAGGTTGGCCTCGTAGGGGTTGGTCGTCCGATCGAGCTCGTTGCCGTAGAGCGGCATCCCGGCCTCGAGCCGGAGGGTGTCGCGGGCGCCCAGGCCGATCGGCGCGAGACCGTGGTCGCGGCCCGAGGCCATCATGGCGTCCCACAGGTCGGCGGCTCGTCCGGTGTCGACGAAGACCTCGAAGCCGTCCTCGCCGGTGTAGCCGGTCCGCGCGACGAGGGCGGGGATCCCGGCGACGGCGCCCTCTGCGATCGCGTAGTAACGGAGCGCGTCGAGGTCGACGTCGGTCAGGGGCCGGAGGATGTCGAGCGAGCGCGGGCCCTGGACCGCGACCAGGGCGGTCGCCAACGACCGGTCGTCGAGGACGGCCTTGAAGCCGGACAGGCGCTCGGCCAGCGCGTCGCTGACGACCTGGGCGTTGCTGGCGTTCGCCACGACGAGGAACCGCTCCGTCCCGAGGCGGTAGACGATCAGGTCGTCGATGATCCCGCCGTCGGGCGCGCAGATCATCGAGTAGTGGGCGCGGCCGACCGCGAGCGATGGCGGGTCCGTCACGAGGGCCGCCGCGAGCGCGGGGCCGGCGTCCGAGCCCTCGACGAAGAGCTCGCCCATGTGGGACAGGTCGAAGAGCCCGGCTCGCTCGCGGACGGCCCGATGCTCCTCGAGGATGCCGCTGTACTGGACCGGCATCAGCCAGCCGGCGAAGTCGATCAGCTTCGCCCCGAGCGCGCGGTGGCGGTCCTCCAGCGGCGTCCGGTGGAGCCGGTCCTCGGCCGTCGCCACGGAGTCGGTCGAGCTGGTCATGGCCGGGCCTAGGCCCCGCCGAACGGGGCGCGGGCAGCCGGGGCGGCGGATGGACCCGCGGACGCCACGGCCTTCGGAGCGCTGCCGCGGCCGCCGGCTGCCATCTGGTCGACCGTCGCCGGGTCGACGACCTCGGCCGCCCGGGCGACGAGGGCCCGCTCCGTCTCGAACGTGAGGAGATCCGGCGCCTGGTCGAAGCGGACCCAGCGGACCTGGTCGAACTCGTGGTCGTGTTGGGCGAGGTCGCCGCCGATGGGCTCCATCAGGAAGTAGTGGACGGTCTTGTGGATGCGGGTCCCCCGCTGGACAAACCAGTACTCGATCGAGTCGAGGACGTCGGTGATCCGGACCTCGAGCCCGGTCTCCTCAGAGACCTCACGGACGGCCGTCTGCTCCCGCGTTTCGCCGACGTTGGGCGTGCCCTTCGGCAGGGTCCAGGTCAAGGTGTCGCGGTCGCGCCGGCGGGCACCGACGACGAGAGACGGGATGCCATCGTCGAACCGCACGACGACGCCGCCGGCCGAAGTGGCGGTGCTCGACCTCAGGCGCGCCACGGCGCCGGGGCGGCGCTCGACCGGCGCGTCGGACCGGCGATGTGAGAGCCGGTCCAATGGAAGCTGACGCTGGGCCGCGGGACGCCTGCGACCGGCCGGCGGGGGCGGGCGGCGCGGATCGCGCGCCAGTCGCCGCGAAGGTGGGCGAGGACGCTGCCGCCGGGCCGGCGGAGGACGGTCATCCGCGTCGTCGCCGGCCGGAACGAGCCGGCCCCGCGAAGTCCGAGGCGCCGCTCCCGCGCCCGAGCCGAGGGACTCACGAATCGCGCGGTCTGGCGGGCCGCATACCTCGCGGCGATGCTTCGCTCCATGGGCGGCAATGGTACCGCGTCAAGTCGCCGTTGCAAGCGGCTCGACAAGGGCTGAGCGGAGCTCTTCGGCGGCTTCCGGTGTCAGCGCGCCCCGGCCCAGCGCGAGCTCGATCTCCCGCTCGGCGGCGGCCCGATAGAGGGGGACGACAGCCGGAGCGTGGTCGAGGAGCGTCGCGACATGGCGGGCGACCGTCCCGCGGTCGCCGCGGGTCATCGGGCCGGTCAGGGCGGCGGCCACGCCGAGCGCCCGGGCGTTGCCGAGCGTCTGCTCGATCAGGGGTCCGTAGACCGCGAGGCTGCCGGCCTCGTCGAGGCCGGCCACCCGGCCCAGCTCGACGATCGCGTCGAGGAGCGCGACGAATCCGCCGGCGGCGAGGACGGCGGCGGCGTGGTAGGCCGCCTTCGCCCCCGGGGCGAGCCGGACGGGCGTGCCGCCGACCGCCTCCGCCATCCGCGCAAGCAGGTCGAGGAGCTGGGGGTCGCCCTCGATCGCGATCGTGGCGCCATGCAGCGCCGCCACCGCACGCTCGAGATCGGCGAAAGCGACGAGTGGATGGAACGAGCCGACCTGGGTCCCGGCGGCCATCGCCCCCGCCAGCGCATCGGCGCCGAGCAGGCCGCTCGTGTGGACCATCGCCTGGCCGCTGTACATGTGGAGCGCACCCGCGATCCCGGGGATGGCGTCGTCGGGTACCGCGAGGATGATCAGCTCGACCTCCTCGACGAGCGGCGTCGCATCCGCGAACGGCCGGACCCCCGGGACGAGGCTCCGGAACCGGTCGCGGCGACCCTGGTCCCGGCTCGCGACCGCGTGGATCGGCCATCCCGCTCGCTCCAGGGCGACGCCGAGCGCCGTACCGACGGCCCCGGCGCCGACGATCCCGATGACGGGCGGCTCTCCCTCCGTGCTGTGGGCGTGGGGATGGGGATGGCCGTGGGCCGCGAGGCCGGGCTCGTGCTCGTGCTCGTGCTCGTGATTGCCGTCGTGATCGTGGTCGCCCGGATCGCCCGCGCCGGGCTCCAGATGGGCCCGGCCGCGCCGCTTCGCGATGGACGCCGGGTCGAGGTCGATCCCGGCCGTCTCGAGCGCCCGGATCCGGTCCTCGCGTTCGCGCGCGCGTCGAGCACGCACCTCGGCATCCTGCTCGTTGCCGGCGTCCTCCGGCGGCTCCGGCGGCCCCCAGGCCTTCACCGGCGAGCCTCCCCGCCCGCCCCGCGCGGCGGTCGCGACGGCCAGTCGCGGTACTCTTCCACGCGACGAGTGTACCGACCCCCAGCGACGGAGGATGCGTGGCATACGCCGATCCATTCGGTGCCCGAGCGAGCCTCGGCTCCGGGCTCCCGGACCTGTTCCGGCTCACCGCGATCGGCGACCGGATCGAGATCGAGCGTGCGCCCGTCACGCTGAAGATCCTCCTCGAGAACGTCCTCCGCCACGCCGGTGGCGGGATCGTCCAGCCCGCCGACGTCGAGACGCTCGCCTCCTGGCGACCCGGCGTCGCCGCCGAGGCGGAGGTCCCGTTCATGCCGTCGCGGGTGCTGCTCCAGGACTTCACCGGGGTGCCGGCTGTCGTCGACCTGGCGGTGATGCGCGACGCGATGGCCGACCTCGGCGGCGACCCCGCCCGGGTCAATCCGCTCGTCCCCGCCGACCTCGTCATCGACCATTCGGTCCAGGTCGACATGTTCGGGACGGCCGGCGCGTTCGCCTTCAACGTCGGCCGCGAATACGAACGCAACGGCGAGCGCTACCAGCTGCTGCGCTGGGCCCAGACCGCGTTCCGCGACCTGCGGGTCGTGCCGCCGGGGACCGGGATCGTCCACCAGGTCAACCTCGAGTTCCTCGCGAGCGTCGTGAACGACGCGCCAGCCGGCGACGGCTCTCACCGGATCGCCTATCCGGACACCCTCGTGGGGACCGACTCCCACACGACGATGATCAACGCCCTCGGCGTCCTGGGCTACGGCGTCGGCGGGATCGAGGCCGAGGCCGTCCTCCTCGGCCAGCCGCTCTACCAGCCGATGCCCAGGATCGTCGGCGTGCGCCTCCACGGCGAGCTGCCGAAGGGCTCGACGGCCACCGACCTCGTCCTGGTCGTGACCCAGATGCTCCGGTCCCATGGCGTCGTCGGAGCCTTCGTCGAGTTCGCCGGCGACGGGCTCGTCGGGCTCGCCCTCGCAGACCGGGCGACGATCAGCAACATGAGTCCCGAGTTCGGGGCGACCGCGACGATCTTCCCGATCGACGAGGAGACGCTCTCGTACCTCCGGCTCACTGGCCGGCCGTCCGAGCGGGTCGACCTCGTCGAGCGCTATGCGAAGGAGCAGGGCCTCTGGCGCGAGCCCGGCCCGGGTCCCGACTTCGACGAGACGCTCGAGCTCGATCTCGCGACGGTCGACCCGTCGGTCGCCGGACCGCGGCGGCCGCAGGACCGGGTCCCGCTGACGGCGCTCCGCGACAACTTCCGGACGAACTTCCCGCAGGGCCTCGTCGCGCTCGACGAGGCCGGCGTCGAGGCCCGCCAGCCCGAGGGTGGCCAGGTCGAGGACGCCTCGGCCGCGTCGTTCCCGGCGAGCGATCCGCCGTCCTTCGCGGTCGGCAACGGCGGCCCCGACCCAGCCGCGCCGGAACTGCCTGCAGCGGCCGCCGATCAGCCGCCCCGGACGGCGCCGCCTGACGACCACCATTACCGGCCGGTGACGATCGAGGTCGACGGCCAGCGGGCCACCATCCAGAGCGGCTCCGTGGCGATCGCCGCGATCACCTCGTGCACGAACACCTCGAACCCGACCGTCATGATCGGCGCCGGGCTGCTCGCCCGGAACGCGATCGCCCACGGCCTCTCGGTCGGGCCGACGGTGAAGACGTCACTCGCCCCCGGCTCGAAGGCCGTCACGGGCTACCTCGAGTCGGCGGGGCTGATGGCGCCCCTCGAGCAGCTCGGGTTCGCGCTCGCGGGCTACGGCTGCACGACGTGCATCGGCAACTCCGGGCCCCTCGACGAGCCGATCGCCCGGGCGATCGAGGACAACGAGCTCGTCGTCGCCGCGGTCCTGTCGGGCAACCGCAACTTCGAGGGCCGCATCCATCCCCTGGCGCGGGCGAGCTATCTCGCCTCGCCGCCACTCGTCGTCGCGTTCGCCCTGGCCGGCCGCGTCGACATCGACCTGACGCTCGAGCCCCTCGGGCGCGGCTCGGACGGCCGACCGGTGATGCTGGCCGACGTCTGGCCCTCGATCGACGAGATCCGGTCC
Source organism: Verrucomicrobiia bacterium (assembly GCA_035577485.1). Lineage (GTDB taxonomy): Bacteria > Chloroflexota > Limnocylindria > Limnocylindrales > CSP1-4 > CF-46. The sequence continues at coordinate 3,636 of DATLVO010000020.1, read as the reverse complement.
GTCATCGCGACCTCGATCGACCCGGAGCTCTTCCGGCGGACGTACGCCGTGGTCTTCGAGGGCGACGATCGCTGGCGGGCCCTGCCGATCCCCGACGGCGATCGCTACGACTGGTCGCCCGCATCCACGTACATCGCGAAGCCGCCGTTCTTCGACGGGCTGACCCGCGCGGCAACGCCCATTGCCGACATCGAGGAGGCCCGCGTCCTCGCGGTGCTCGGTGACTCGGTCACGACCGACCACATCTCCCCCGCCGGCTCGATCGCGCCCTGGTCGCCGGCCGGGACGTGGCTCCAGGAGCACGGAGTGGCGCCGCTCGACTTCAACTCCTACGGCGCGCGGCGCGGTCACCACGAGGTGATGGTCCGGGGCACGTTCGCGAACATCCGGCTCCGGAACGCTCTCGTGCCCGGCAAGGAAGGCCCGTACACGGTCCACCTGCCGGACGGCGACGAGGGCTTCATCTACGACACCGCGATGCGGTACCGCGCCGAGGGCACGCCGCTGCTGGTGATCGCCGGCCGCGAGTACGGCTCCGGATCGTCGCGCGACTGGGCCGCCAAGGGGCCGATGCTCCTCGGCGTCCGGGCCGTGCTGGCCGAGAGCTACGAGCGGATCCATCGCTCGAACCTCGTCGGGATGGGCGTCCTGCCGCTCCAGCTTCTGCCGGGTGACACCGCCGTATCGCTGGGGTTGAGCGGCCGCGAGCGCTACACCATCGCCGGGCTCGGCGACGGCCTCTCCCCGCGGAAGCGGCTGACCGTCGTGGCAACGGCCGATCCGGCCGACGGTGGCCGGGAGCGCCGGTTCGAGGCGATCGCGCGGCTCGACGGGGCGATCGACGTCGACTACTACCGCCAGGGCGGCATCCTGCCGGCGGTCCTCCGCCGGCTCGCATCGGATGGCTGATCCGGCGACTTCCACGGCGCCGGCGGGCGCGCCAGATGAGGCCGTCAGCGCCGACCGCGTGGCGGTGGGCCGGCGGCTCTGGGAGGACCTCCTCGGCGAGGTCGAGAAGGCGGTCGTCGGTGCCGAGGAGCCGCTCCGGCTGATCCTCACGGCCCTGCTGGCCGGCGGTCACGTCCTGATCGAGGACGTTCCCGGCACCGGCAAGACGCTGCTCGCCCGGGCGGTCGCAAGGGCCCTGGCCCTCGACGGCAACCGGATCCAGGGAACGCCCGACCTGCTCCCGACCGACGTCACCGGGTCGAGCCTCTACGAGGGCGGCACCCTGCGGTTCGCGCCCGGTCCCGTCTTCACGAATGTGCTCCTCGTCGACGAGATCAACCGGGCGACGCCGCGGACCCAGTCCGCGCTGCTCGAGGCGATGCAGGAGGGCCAGGTCTCGATCGAGGGCACGACCAGGCCGCTGCCGGATCCCTTCATCGTGCTCGCGACCGAGAACCCGATCGAGTTCGAGGGCACGTTCGCCTTGCCGCAGGCACAGCTCGACCGGTTCCTCCTGCGGGCCCGGATCGGCTATCCCGACGAGCCCGGCGAGCGCGCAATCGCCCGCCGCCACCAGCACGCGGCGGAGCCGCTCGACGCGATCGCACCGGTTCTCGACGGGCCGCGTCTCGTCGCCCTTCGTGACGACGTCCGCCGGATCCGGGTCGCCGAGGAGGTCGAGGCCTACGCCGTCGCCGTGGTCCGGGCGACCCGGACCCATCCCGACCTCCAGCTCGGGGCGAGCCCCCGGGCGAGCCTCGCGCTGTACCGGTCCGCGCAGGCCTGGGCGCTCCTCGACGGCCGCGCCTTCGTCCTGCCCGACGACGTCAAGGCCGTGGCCGCGGCGGTCCTCGGTCATCGGCTCGTCGTCGACCTCGACCGGAGCCTGCGTGGTGCGTCGGCCGGCGCGGCCCTGACCGAGATCCTGGCGACCGTGCCCGTGCTCCCGCCACCCGACGCCTGACGGGACCCGGAGCACCCGATGACGATCGTTGCCTTCGGCGCGATCCTCCTCCTGCTTCTCGGCGTCTTCCTCGCAGTGCCGGTAGTCGTCATCCTCTCGATCGTCGTTCTCGTCGTCGAGCTCGTCGGCCAGGTCTGGGCACGGTTCGGCCTGAAGGACGTCACGTACGTCCGGCGCCTCGATCGCGACCGGATCGGTTGGGGCGAGGAGATCCCCGTCGCGATCGAGGTCTGGAACCGGAAGCGCCTGCCCCTCGCCTGGCTCCGCGCTGAAGACGCGGCATCGGCGGGAGTGGTCGTTCGCGAACGGGCCGTTGCCGTGGGACGGCGTGGCGCGTTCGTCCTGCGCAACGCGTGGACGCTGGCGCCGTTCGAACGCGTGGTCCGCCACTACCACGTGGGCGCCGACGGACGCGGCGTCTACCAGCTCGGGCCGGTCGACCTGTCCGTCGGCGATCTGACGGCGCGCGAGGCGGCCGAGGAGCGACGCGACGACACGGCCCGCTTCCTCGTCCGGCCGAGGATCGTCCCCGCCCGGTCGATCCCCCGGCGCGACCGTCCCGGCGGAGTGGAACGCGCGACGTTCGGGCTGACCGAGGACACGTCGCGGTTCGCCGGGATCCGCGAGTACGCCCCGGGCGATCCCGTCCGCCGCATCCACGCGCGATCGAGCGCGCGGCTCGGACGGCCCGTCGTCAAGCGGTTCGAGCCCTCGCGCGATCGCGAGGTCCTCATCGCCCTCGACGTCGAGTCCGCCGGGCCGACCCGCGATCCCGCCACGGACGCCGAGGAGGTGGAGTCGCTGTTCGTGGTGGCCGCCTCGCTGACCCGATCGCTCGCCCTGGAGCACGCCTCGATCGGCTTGGCGGCCGCCGGGTACCACCATGCGGAGAGCCGGTTCGCCTTCCTACCCGTCTCCGAGTCACCGGGTCAGGCCGAACGCATACTCGATCTCCTCGCCCGCCTGTCGGCCGAGCCCTCCGCGCCGTTCGAGCGGCTGCTCGGGCTCGTGCTTCGCTCGATCCGAGCGGGAACGACGGTCGCCGTCCTGACGGGGCGCAACCCGTCGACATACCTCGCCCACCTCCGCCGGCTCGAGGCAGCCGGCTGCCCGGTCCTCGTCATCGCCTGCGGCCCGGCCGGGGGCAGCGATGCGGGCGCGGCGCGGGCCGCGGGGTTCGCCGCCCGGACGGTCCGCCTCGACGGGCCGTGGCGGACCGCGCAAGGCCTCGTCGGTGGCGGGACGGCCGCGTCATGACCGCGGGTGATCCGGGGGTCGTGACCGCCGCGCCTCCCGGGACGGGCCGGCGCGGGCGTCGAGCGCGCGACTCGGTCGCGAGCCTGGTGCCCCTCGGCCTCGTCATCGTCGCCGAGGCCGCGTGGATCTCGGTCGTCGGCGGGATCACCCAGGCACTCGCGCTTCGCGAGCCGGTCCTCGGCATGCCCGTGATCGCGGCGTTCGTCATGTCCGGGATCGTCGCCGCCCGCCTCGTGGGGCGTCGCCTCGGGCGTCGGTGGCCGTTCACCGCGCTGGCCCTCACCGTGCTGGCGGCGATCGTCGGCACGGCGGCAGCGCCATCGGCCTGGGACGCCCTACCCGACGGGATCGGGGCGGTCATCGCCGCCCATCCGGCCGGATGGATCGCCGGCCTGGCGATGGTCCGCGGCTTCGCCCACGCCGAGCTGCCGCTCCGCGAGGACACCGTCGCCCGACTGCTCGCGCTG
>DATLVO010000019.1:0-9710 GCA_035577485.1 Verrucomicrobiia bacterium | reverse complement strand
AACGTCGCACTCACGACGAACGACGCCTCGGGCGCAACGTTGACCTACGCACCTCCGACGGCCACCGACGTGGCCGACCCGTCGCCGACGGTCGACTGTCTGCCCGCGAGCGGGACCACGATCCCGGTCGGAGCGACGACGGTTACCTGCACGGCGACCGATGCGAGTGGCAACCACGTCTCTGCCTCCTTCGAGGCCGATGTGCACCTCAACACGGCACCCGTGTTGTCGGTACCAGGCGACAAGACGGTCGAGGCGACGAGCGCGGCGGGCGCGACCGTCGGCTTCACGGTCACGGCCAGCGACAGCGAGGACGGATCATCACTGACGCCCGTCTGCAGCCCGACGTCCGGGTCGACGTTCCCGCTCGGAACGACGACTGTCGCGTGCACGGTCACCGACAGCGGCGGCCTCCAGGACAGCGGCTCGTTCCACGTAACCGTCGCTGACACCACGGCGCCCGTGATGGCGAACATCGCGGACATCGCGGTGACGACCAATGACCCGACCGGAGTCGTCGTCGACTACGGCTTCATTTCGCTGGTCGAGGCGGTCGACCCATCGCCGTCCGTCGTCTGCCTGCCGGCAAGCGGATCGAAGTTCCCGATCGGGACGACGACGGTCGGATGCACTGCACGGGACGCCTCCGGTAACCAGTCGACCATGTCGTTCAAGGTCACGGTCTCGTTGGTCTCGTCCGCCACCTGGACGGCCGTCTGGGGTGAGCCGATCGGCCAGGGGGCGGACAGCCTCTCCGTCAACGGCAGCCGCACGCTTCCCGTCAAGGTCGAGATGTTCGCCAACGGCGTCGAGCAGACCGCGGGCGACGGCGTGCTGACGGTGTCGAGCTGTGCGACCAGCTGGACGATGTCGATGCCGCTCTCCTGGGACGGCAGCCGCTGGAACGGCCACCTCGACACCGGCGCGCTCGCCGGACCTGGCTGTTACCGCGTCTCTGTGTCGCTCGACGGCCACGTCGCCGGCTCCTTCCGGCTCGATGTTCGGGGCGTCACGACCTCCTCTGGCCCGGCGAGCCAGGGCACGGGCAAGGACAAGAGCTCGAAGTCGAAGTAGGCCAACTCGATCCGGCGGGACGAGCCGTGCCGGCGGCGCGTCCACGCTCGGTGCAATAGCATCGGGGCGTGACCCCCGATCTCCAGGCGACCCTCAAGAAGCTGCCCGACCGCCCCGGCGTCTACCTGATGCGGGACGGCCGCGGCGAGGTCGTGTACGTCGGCAAGGCGCAGAGCCTGCGGAACCGCGTCCGCAGTTATTGGCAGAAGGCGACACCGGTCGGCGAGGTCCACCGGATCCGGTCGGTCATCGATCGGGTGACCGAGGTCGAGTACACGATCACCGACTCGGTCAGCGAGGCGCTCCTGCTCGAAGCGAACCTGATCAAGCGGTACCGGCCGCGCTTCAACGTCCGGCTGAAGGACGACAAGAGCTACCCGTACATCAAGATCACGATGGCCGACGACTTTCCGCGCGTCGAGCGGACCCGGAAGCTCGTCGAGGATGGCAGCCGATACTTCGGGCCGTATGCGTCGGCCTCTTCCGTCGACGAGTCGATGAACCTCGTCCGGCGGCTGTTCCCCTTCCGGACATGCACGATCGACATCAAGGACGGCGAGCGGGCGCTCGCCCGGCCCTGCCTCCTGTACCACATCAAGCGCTGCCAGGGCCCGTGCATCGAGGCGGTCTCGAAGGCCGAGTACGGCGCCCAGATCGACCAGATCGAGCTGTTCCTCGAGGGCCGCCAGGAATCGGTCGTCCAGGCGCTGACGACCGACATGCGGAGCGCTTCCGAGCGGACCGACTACGAGCGTGCGGCCGCCCTCCGCGACAAGATCCGGGCGATCGAGCGGACGATGGAGAGCCAGAAGATGGCCGCCTTCAAGCGAACCGAGCTCGATCTCGTCGGCCTCGCCCGGCAGGACAACCAGGCGGCGATCCAGCTGTTCGCCATCCGCGGCGGGAAGATGGTCGGCCGCGACGTGTTCCTGCTCGACGCAGCGCACGAGGCGCCCGACGACGAGGTCCTGTCCTCGTTCCTGTTGCAGTACTACGCACGGGCGACATCGATCCCGCCGTCCGTGCTCGTCCCGATGGAGCTGCCCGACGCCGCCGACCTCGAGGTCTTCCTGGCGTCGCGTCGCGGGGGTCCGTCCCGCCTCGCCGTCCCGCAGCGGGGCGAGAAGCGCGAGCTGATGGCGCTCGCGACGCGGAACGCCGGCGAGACGCTCGCCCGGGAGCAGGCTCGCTGGCTCGCGGACGAGGGCAAGACCCTCGCGGCGCTCGAGGAGCTGGCGGATTCGCTGGGCCTGCCCGGGCCTCCGCTCCGGATCGAGTGCTACGACATCTCGAACATCCAGGGCTCGGACACGGTCGGGAGCATGGTCGTCTTCGAAGAGGGCAAGCCGCGGTCGGGGGAGTACCGCCGGTTCAAGATCCGGACCGTCCAGGGCCCGAACGACTTCGCGTCGCACCAGGAGGTGCTCCGGCGCCGCTTCCGGCGGGCGCGGTCGGGCGACGAGGGGAGCGAGGAGGCGCTGCGGTGGGCGATGCCGGACCTCGTCCTCATCGACGGCGGGAAGGGCCAGGTCAGCGCGGCGAAGGAGGTCCTCGACGAGCTCGGGCTCCACGACATGCCCCTCGCCGGGCTGGCCAAGGAGCGCGAAGAGCTGTTCCTGCCGGGGGTTGCCTCGCCGGTCGTCCTGCCGCCGACATCGTCCGCCCTGTATCTCGTCCAGCGTCTCCGCGACGAAGCGCACCGCTTCGCGATCACGTACCACCGCGACCTGCGCTCGAAGCGCCAGACGCGTTCGGCGTTCGACGAGCTGCCCGGGGTGGGACCGAAGCGGCGTCGGGCGCTGCTGCGCGTGTTCGGATCCGCGAAGCGGGTCCGCGAGGCACCGGTCGAACAGATCGCCGCCGTGCCCGGGATCGGTGCCGCGCTGGCCGCCCGCATCAAGGCGACCCTCGAGGCCTGAGTTGCCCGGGCTGTCGGTCGTGCTCGCCTTCCCGCCCCACGGGCATATCGGACGAGTTGAACGGCCCCGAGATCGAAAGCGCGGCCGATTCGGCCGCTCCTGCCCGGCCGGCGGGAGGAGCTTGCAGGAAGGAGCCTGGACTGGTCGGATACGCCCGCCACGCGGGAACGGGCGGCTCTGGGTGATCGCGGGTGAAGGGCTGAATGGGATGCTGGGACATGGCCGCAAGGGAGCGCACGCTCGATCGAGCCCGGCATCAGGCCCATCGCTCGCTTGTTGCAATCGGCGACGAGTTCCGGGAGGCCCGATTCCGAGCTGGCCTGACGCAGGGTCGCATCGGAGAGGCCGTCGGCATCTCTGCCTCTGAGGTCAGCCGGATCGAACTCGGCCAGGCACGTCGCGTCCCGTTCCACACGCTGGCGGTGATCGCGGCGGTTCTTGGCCTGGACCTCCCCCTCCGGGTGTTCCCGGCAGGGGAGCCCATTCGGGATGCGGCGCAGCTCGGCCTGCTCGCCAGGCTGCGCGCACTCCTCAAGTCCGTGCTCCGCTGGCGGATCGAGGTTCCGCTCAGAATCCCCGGTGACCGTCGGGCGTGGGACGCCGTGATCGAGGGCCCAGGGTGGCGGGTACCCGTCGAGGCGGAGACGCGACTGCGCGACGTCCAGGCCCTGTCGCGGCGACTCGCGCTGAAGAAGCGCGACGATCGTGCCGACATCGTCGTCCTTCTCGTCGCCGACACTCGACACAACCGGCACGTGCTGCGACTTGCCCGTGCGGATCTGGCCGAGGACTTCCCGTGTTCAGGGCGCGATGCGCTCGCGGCACTGGCGAACGGCCGGCCGCCGCCGTCGAGCTCGATCGTGCTGCTCTGAGGCGGCCACCGTAACGGTCGGGAGACGGGCGCGTCCTAGGATCGAAATCCGCCAGCCCAGGGTGCTCCCATGTCGCAATCCGAGCCCGATCGCATCACCCGCCTCGAACGCCGCATCCAGAAGCTCGAGGACCGTCTGGCCGATCTGACGGCGGCCGGGACCGCCGCGCCCGTTGCCGCGGCGCAGCGGCTTGCGCCCGCCCCCGTGACACCACCGGCGGCAGTACAGCTGTCCGCGGCGCCCGCGGCCCCGAACCTGCCTGCGGCGACGCCCTCGGCAACGGCGCCCGCGCCGGCCCGAACGCGATCCTTCGCCGACCTCGAAGAGCAGCTCTCGAGTCGGCTCCTTGCCTGGGTCGGCGGCATCGCCCTCGTCCTCGGCGCGATGTTCTTCCTCAGCCTCGCGTTCAGCCGCGGCTGGATCGGGCCCGAGGCTCGGGTGCTCATCGGGTTCGTCGCCGGCGCCGTGGCGCTTGGCGCGGGCACGTGGCTCTTCGAGCGGGGCGACCAGACGCCGGCCACGGTGCTGGTCGGGGTCGGCGTGGGAACCGGTTCTCTCGCGCTGTTCGCGGCGAGCCGGCTCTATGGCTTCATCCCGATCGAGGTCGCACTGATCGGGTTCTTCGTTCTCGCGGTGATCGCGGCCGCGATCGCGCTCCGTGCCGGCTCCCAGGCCGTGGCCGCGTTCGGTCTCGTCGCCACGACCCTCGCTCCACCGATCCTCGGCGCCACCCCGAACCTCGTCACCGTGGCCTTCCTCGGCGCCGCGCTCGTCGGCACGGCGGCGATCAGCTCGCGCCGGGCATGGCCGTGGCTGGCGCTGATCGCGTTCCTCGCCACCTCGCCCCAGGCCGGAGAGTGGTTCCGCGGCGAGCCGTCGCTCACGGTCGTCTTCATCGGGATCCTGGCGTTCTGGCTCGTGAACCTCCTTGCGGCCTCAGGCGCAGCCCTCGCGACGGACCGCCGGACCGTCCATCGCGCGTCGGCCACCCTGCTGGTCCTCAACGCGCTCGCGGCTCTGAGCGCCATGCATCTCGCCCTACCGGACGACCCGCTCCTCCGGTCGATCGGCATCCTGATCCTGGTCTCGGGTCACACCGTCCTGGCGCTCGAGCTCCTGCGCCGCCGGCCCGCCCGCCATCCGTTCGGTGTGCTGGTCGCCGGCGTCGCGCTCGGAACGTTCGCGATCGGCATGGCCATCGAGCTCGGCGGGGTCGCCCGACCGATCGGCGAGACCGCCCTCGCTCTCGCCGTGGCATGGGTCGCGATTCACTTCCGGGACCGCCTCGCCGCCGTCTCGGGGGCGGCCATCGCTTCCGTCGCGCTCGCCGACTTCGTGTTCATCGAGTATCCGTACGAGACGCTCGGCCGCTTCCGGCCCGAGGGCTGGGCGTTCGCCTCGCCGCAGGGGATCGTCACGATCCTGATCGCGGCTGCCCTGCTCGCGGTCGCCGTCATCGCATGGCGCTCATTCTCGATCGCGCCTCTCCGCGACCGGCGCTGGACCGCGGGTGTCGCGTTCGTCGGCGGCTGCCTCGGGGCGATCGCCGTCGTCGGCTATGCCGCGGTCTTCGAGTTGTGGGCCGACCTGTTGATCGTGGCCTGGGCCGCCCTGGCCCTCGCGGCCCTCGCCGCAGCGTCCTTCGTCCGCCGGGACGCGCGGGCATGGCTCATGGCCGCCATCGGTGCGGCCGGGCTCTTCGGTTCGGCGGCGTTCGTCGCCGTCGGCGCCGTGGTTCCGCCGAGCCGCCTCGCGGTCGACCCGTTCATCGGCGGCGCCCGACGTCTCGTCGACGGCCAGACCTTCGGGATCGTGGCCCTCGCGGCGCTGGTGGCCGCCCTCTTCGTCGCCGGAAGGCTCGTGACCCGGTGGCCGCCCACCGCGGCGTCCGGCCGGCGCAACGGCAGCGGCCCGCGCACCGCCGCCATCACCGCCGTCATGTCGGCCGGCGGCCTGGCCGTCTATCTGGTCTCGGTCGTGATCGTGGATGCCTTCCAGGCCGGCGCAGGCGGCGCACGGGACCCATGGGAGGTCGCGACGCAGGCGCAGGTCGCGCTCAGCATCGTCTGGGTCGTGGTCGGGGCGGTGACGTTCGCCGTCGGCCTGATCCGCGGCATCGGCCTCGCCCGGATGTTCGGCCTCGGGCTCCTATCCGTCGCCGCAGCGAAGGTCTTCCTGTTCGACCTCGCCTCGCTCGACGTCGCGTATCGCGTGCTGTCGCTGATCGGGCTCGGAGGCGTGCTCCTCGCGTCCTCGTTCGTCGCGAACCGGTTCCGGACCCAGCGACCCGCCGCCGGCAAAGACGAACCGGCCGAGACGCCCGGACCGGACTCGACCGTGCTGACCGACCCCGGCAACGCCTGAGCCGGCGCGGCGAACGAGGCAGCCGTTCAGCGGCGGTCGCCTCACCTTTCCCTGTATCATCCGCCGTCGATGCGCAAATCCGGCCCCATCCTGATCCTCGTCATCGGCCTGCTCGCCCTCATCTTCGATTTCGTCCCCGGGCTGACGCTGCCCGACTCGTCCGACAGCGGCAGCCGACCCATCGAGACGAAGCTCGGTCTCGACCTGCGCGGCGGGCTGCGGGTCGAATACCAGGCGCTGCCGGTCGGCAACAAGGCGCCCCGCCCCGAGGACCTCGAGGTCATCCGCAAGATCATCGAGAACCGGGTCAACGCGAGCGGTGTCTCCGAGCCCGTCGTGACGACCCAGGGCACGGACCGGATCGTGGTCGAGCTGCCGGGGGTCTCCGATCCCGACGCGATCCGGCGTCTCGTCAAGCAGACCGGCCGCCTCGACTTCGTGCCCCTCGGTCAGGTGACGAAGCAGAAGGGCGACCAGATCGACGAGAAGCAGTTCCCGCCGCTGTTCTCCGGCGACCAGCTCGACAGCGCGGCGATCGGGTCGGACCAGAACGGCCGGCGGGTCGTGACGTTCAAGCTCAAGGACACCGGGGCGAAGCTCTTCGGCGACTACACCGCGGCTCACATCGGCGAGTACTTCGCGATCGTGCTCGACGGGTCGGTGATCTCCGCGCCGGTCATCCAGAACGCGATCCCCGGCGGCAACGTCGAGATCTCGCAGCCGGGCATCGGCGGCTTCCCGTTGAAGGAGGCGACCGACCTGACGACCGTCCTCCAGTTCGGCTCGCTGCCGTTCCCGATCACGGAGCTGTCGAACAACACGATCAGCGCCACGCTCGGTGAGCAGTTCTTCAACCAGAGCCTGCTGGCCGGGGCGATCGGGATCCTGCTGGTGATCCTCTTCATGCTCATCTACTACCGGCTGCCCGGCGTGGTCGCGAGCTTCGCGCTCGTCTATTACACGCTCGTGGTGCTGGCGCTCTTCCGGATCATCCCCGTGACGTTGACCCTCGCCGGCGTCGCCGGGTTCGTCCTCTCGATCGGCATGGCGGTCGACGCCAACATCCTGATCTTCGAGCGGATGAAGGAGGAGATGCGGGTCGGCAAGTCGCTGCCGGCGGCGGTCGAGGCGGGCTTCGGACGGGCGTGGAACTCGATCCTCGACTCGAACGTGTCGAGCCTGATCACCGCCACGATCCTGTACCTCTTCGGGTCGTCGACGATCCGCGGCTTCGCGCTCGTCCTGATCATCGGCGTGCTGGTCTCGATGTTCAGCGCGATCGTCGTGACGCGCTCGATCCTTCGCTGGATCGTCGCCCAGGGCTGGTCGCGAAAGGCGGGCCTGTTCGGCGTCAGCCAGCAGGAGTTCGTCGCCGGCGGGGCCGGCCGGCCGCGGCTCAGGGGAGAGGCCCGCTCGCGTGTTTGACATCATCGGCAAGCGGCGCTGGTTCTTCCTCCTCTCCGGCCTCGTCACCATCCCCGGTCTGATCTTCATCCTCCTGACCCCGCTGACGGGCGGCAAGGAGGGCCTGCAGTTCACGATCGACTACACGGGCGGGACGACCTGGCAGATCCGATTCCAGAACGACGACGTGACCGCCGACCAGGTCGCCAACGTCTTCCACGCCAACGGCCTCCAGGCCGTCGTCGTGAAGCAGGGCAACCACTTCATGGACATCAAGACCGAGCCGATCGGGCTGACGGTCTCGGCGCCGTCCCCGACGCCGGTGGCGACGCTCGCTCCGACGGCCAGCGCGAGCGCCTCCGCCAGTGCCGCTGCGTCGGCAAGCGCGTCTCCGTCGGCCAGCGCTCAGCCCTCGACCAGCGCGGCGGCATCCGGGTCGGCCGGACCATCGGCCTCGCCGTCGCCCAGCCCGTCTCCATCGGCGAGCCCGAGCGCGACCGCGAGCCCCGCTCCGAGCGGCTCGGCGGCGCCCAGCGCCAGCGCCTCCGCGTCCCCGCCGGTCGCCACCGGCAACACGCAGCTGCCGCGTGACGGCAAGATGGGCGAGATGGTCGTCGCCCTGCAGAACGCGCTCGGGCCGATCGCGGAGCAGGCGTCGCTGACGACGATCGGACCCGTCGTGTCGGCCGATCTGATCAACCAGGCCCTGATCCTGATCGTCGTCGGGGCGATCGGGATCCTGCTCTGGATCACCTACCGGTTCCAGGACGTGAAGTTCGGCGTCACCGCCCTCGTCGCCCTGGTCCACGACGTGATCGTCGTCGTCGGGATCTTCGCGATCCTCGGGACGCTCTTCCATGTCGAGATCGACGCCCTGTTCGTCACGGCGATGCTGACCGTCATCGGCTTCAGCGTCCACGACACGATCGTCGTCTTCGACCGGATCCGCGAGAACCGGGCGCGCCATGCCGGCGAGCCGTTCGCCGAGATCGTGAACCACTCGATCCTGCAGACGTTCGCCCGGTCGATCATGACGAGCTTCACCGTCGTCCTGACCCTGCTCTCGCTCTACCTCTTCGGCGGGTCAGCGATCCGGAACTTCGTCCTCGCGCTGCTCATCGGGATCATCTCGGGCACGTACTCGTCGATCTTCAACGCCTCGCCGCTGCTCGTCGTCTGGCACAACTGGGAGGACCGGCGGCTCGGCCGGACCGGGTCCTCGCGCGCTCCCCGTCCACGTCGCGTCGCGTCCTGACCCCGGCGATGAAGCGCGCGAATCGCGGTGAAGTCGCCGTGAAGCACCTCGTGTCATGCTGACCCGGTGATCGAGCCGCGCTTCGCCTGGCGCTTCCCGGTCCCCGTCACGGCATCCGACGAGCTCGCCGCGGCCGGGGCACGGCACGGCCTCGGCGGACGGGCGATCGGACTGCTCGCCGCGCGGGGCCTGGCGGTCGGGATCGACGTCGACCGATTCTTCGCGGACCCCCTTGCCGGCCTGCACGACCCGGCGCTGCTGCCGGACGCGGAGGTGTTCCGCGCACGGATCGAGCGGGCCCGCGCGGCGGGCGAGCGGGTGATGGTCTTCGGTGACTTCGACGCGGACGGCCTGACCGGCCTGGCGATCCTTGTCCGCGCGCTGCGCCTCCTAGGCGTCGACACGATCCCCTACGTCCCGAGCCGCCTCGAGGAGGGTCACGGCCTGTCGCGCCAGGCAATCGCTGCTGCCGTCGAAGGCTCGGCTCGGGTGATCGTCACGGTCGACTGCGGCTCGACGAGCGTCGCCGAGATCGCCGAGGCCCGCGCGGCCGGGATCGACGTGCTGGTGACCGACCACCACCGCCTGCCGGCCGAGCTCCCTGCAGCGTTGGCGATCGTCAACCCGCAGCGCGGCGACAGTCGCTACCCCGAGCGGCGGCTCGCCGGCAGCGGCGTGGCATTCAAGCTGGCCCAGCTGCTGCTCGACGGCGTGCCGGGCGGGCCCGAGGCCGCCCTCGACCTGGCGGACCTGGCGACGATCGGGAGCATCGCGGATCTCGTCCCGATCCTCGGCGAGACGCGCGCGATCGTCCGCCTCGGC
>DATLVO010000018.1:0-2923 GCA_035577485.1 Verrucomicrobiia bacterium | reverse complement strand
CGACTACTTCGCGAACCGGACCCCGGATCCGGTGCTCCAGCAGATCGAGCACCCGACGGAACGGGACACGAGCGCCAACGACGCGTTCCGGCCGGTCTCCCGGTACTTCGACCGGATCTCGCGCCCGGAGCAGCTGCTCGGCTCCCTGCCGGAGGCGTTCCGCGTCCTGACCGACCCGGCCGACACCGGGGCGGTCACGATCTCGCTTCCCGAGGACGTCCAGTCCGAGGCGTTCGATTGGCCGGAGCGCTTCTTCGACCGTCGGGTCTGGCGCGTTCGTCGACCGCTTCCCGAATCGGCGGACCTCGCGGAGGCGGTCCGCCGGATCGGTGCGTCGAAGGCGCCGCTCATCGTGGTCGGCGGCGGGGCGATCTACTCCGAGGCCAGCGAGGACCTGTCGGCGTTCGCGACCCGGTTCGGCATTCCCGTCGTCGAGACGCAGGCCGGCAAGGGTGCCCTGCGCTGGGACCATCCGATGAATGCCGGTCCGGCGGGCACGAACGGTGGCCTCGCCGCGAACCGGCTCGCCCGCGAGGCCGACGTCGTGATCGGCGTCGGGACGCGGATGGGTGACTTCGTCACCGCCTCCCGGACGACATTCCAGAACCCGGACGCGACGTTCATCGGGATCAACGTCCGGCCGACCGACGCCCACAAGCTTCGCGCGGTCCCGATCGTCGCCGACGCCCGGGAGGCGATCCGCGCGCTCGACGGCCAGCTGAGGGCCTCGGGCTACGGGGGTACGGACGCCGCATACCGGCAGCGAATCGCGGATCTGAAGCGCGAGTGGGACGACATCGTCACGGGGTTGCGCGCCGAGGAGAACTCACCCGGTGATCTTGGCCAGGCGGAGGTCATCGGGATCGTCAATGACGCGGTCGGCGGTCACGCGAGCGTCATCTGCGCGGCCGGCAGCCTGCCGGGCGACCTCCTGCGCCTCTGGCGGGCCGAGGACCCCAAGGCCTACCACGTCGAATACGGCTTCTCGTGCATGGGCTACGAGATTGTCGCCGGTCTCGGCGTGCGGCTGGCGGATCCCGAGCGCGAGGTCGTCGTCATGGTCGGCGACGGCTCGTACCTGATGTTGAACTCGGAGATCGTCACCGCCGTGGCCGAGGGCCTGAAGCTCACGATCGTCGTCCTGGACAACCACGGCTTCCAGTGCATCCTCGCGCTCCAGCGTCTCGTCGGGGTGCCGGACTTCGGCAACGAGCTCCGGTTCCGTGATCCGTCCCGCAACCGGCTGACCGGTCCGTACGTCCCGATCGACTTCCGCGCCCACGCCGAGTCAATGGGCGCCCTCGCGCTCCAGGCGAACACGCGCCACGAGCTTCGGGAGGCGCTCGCGACCGCGAGGACGGCCGATCGGATCACGGTGATCGTGGTCCCGACCGACCCGGAGAAGCGGATGCCCGGCTTCGAGTCGTGGTGGGACGTACCCGTCGCGGGTGCCAGCGAGCAGGCGTCGGTGCGCGACGCCCGTGCCGCGTACGACCGCAAGCGCCGCGAGCAGCGGATCGACATCCAGTAGTCAGGGAGAGGCCCATGCCCGGACCCGGGATCGAGCTCATCGGCGCCGAAGAGACGGCCGAGGTGATGCAGGTCATGCAGAGCGGCTACCTGAGCCGCTACGGACCATCCGATGACCCCTCGTTCGGCGCGAAGGTGCACACGATCGAGCAGACGATCGCCGGCCTCACGGGCGTCCGGTACGGGCTCGGCCTCCACGGCGGCGGGTCCGCGGCCCTCTGGATCACCCTGATGAGCCTCGGCGTCGGCGCGGGCGACGAGGTGATCGTCCCCGGCTTCACGTACGTCGCCTCGATCTCCGCGATCGTCTACACCGGGGCGACGCCGGTCCTCGCCGAGATCGACCAGACCTTCGATCTGGATCCCGTCGACGTCGAGGCGAAGATCACGCCACGCACGGCGGCGATCCTCGTCGTCCACATGCTCGGCGGTCCGGCCCGGATCAACGAGCTGAAGGCCATCGCCGACCGGCACGGCATCCCGCTCGTCGAGGACTGCGCGCAAGCGTTCGGGGCCACGTACGAAGGCCGCGGAGTCGGCAGCTTCGGAGCCGCCGGGACGTTCAGCTTCAACGAGTTCAAGACGATCACCTGTGGCGACGGCGGGATGATCGTGACCGACGACGAGGGCCTGTACGAGCGCTGCTTCGCGATGCACGACCAGGGCCATGCCCCGGACCGGCTCGAATCGAAATACGCCCCGCGACCGTTCCTCGGCATGAACTTCCGGATGACCGAGCTCTCCGGCGCGGTCCTCCTGGGCCAGGTCCGCAAGCTCGATCTGATCACCTCCCATCTCCGGGCGAACAAGGCGATCGTCAAGGACATCCTCGAAGAGGTCCCGGCCATCGACTACCGGACGCTCACCGACGCCGCGGGCGATCTCGCGACCCACCTGGTCGTCGTCCTCCCGACCGCCGAGGTCGCCCGGAACGTCGCCGACGAGGTGGGCTCGAAGACCCTGTCCGAGTCCGGCTGGCACACGTACAGCCGCATGAACCACCTGCTCGAGAAGCGGACCGCGAACGGCAAGGGCTGCCCGTTCGATTGTGGCGACCCGAGCCATGCGCACGGCGACTACCGGGCGGGGATGCTGCCCCGGACCGACGCCCTCCTCGAACGGTCCCTGAGCATCGGGATCGGCGTGCGGGATCCCAACCTCGCACCGTTCGGCCTCCGGATGCGCGACGGCGCCGACGAGGCCCGACGCGTCGGCGCCACGTTCCGCGATGCCGTGATCAAGCACCGCGCGTGACCCACCGCGGCGCATCGTGATCGAGGCTGTCGTCGTCGGTCGGGTCGGTGTCGACATCACGCCGGCGATGCCTCGCACCTCGCTCGCCGCGGCGGACACGTTCGTCCGGGCGGTCGGCGGGTTCGCCGGGAACATCGGC
>DATLVO010000017.1:0-4656 GCA_035577485.1 Verrucomicrobiia bacterium | reverse complement strand
CGTCGTCTCGTCGAGCTGCCCCCAGCGGTCGCCGAGAGCTACATCGGCCGGCGGGTCCTCAAGGACATGGTTGAGATCGCGTTCGTCTCCTCGTGGTCCGGCGACCACGATCGGGCGTCGCTCGAGCGGCCGATCTGGCCCGAGATCTCGAACCGATACGACGCGTTCCGAGTGACCGTGTTCGACATCGTGCTCGCGGGGACGCCGCCCCGCGCCTGAGCCCCTCGGCGCCGGATCCGCCGTTCCGCGATGCGCCTGCAACGGGTTTCCGACCCATCGGGCTGCCGCGGGGTCGTCCGGCGGGTAACGATGGACGGCCGGGGTGGCGGACCGCCGGATGAGCGCGCCCGCCGTAAAGGAGGACGCGATGGCCGCCACCACACGAAGCCACTCGAACGCCCGCAACGGATCGACCGACGGCTCGAGCAGTCGGGCCAAGCGGCCGTCGCCCCAGCCCCGTCTCGGCCAGCGTGGGCCGGAACTCCAGCCGTTCGGCAAGCTGCGCCTCCTGCCGATCGCCCTGGCCTCGACCGCCCGATCCGAGAGCTGTCGCCTGTTGAACGAGGTCCTGGCCGACACGACGATCCTGTACGCCCTGTACAAGAAAGCGCACTGGAACGTCGCCGGCCCGACCTTCTATCAGCTCCACCTTCTCTTCGACAAGCACGCCGCGGAGCAGCTCGAGCTCGTCGACGAGATCGCGGAGCGAGTCCAGATGCTCGGCGGGATCAGCGTCGGCGATCCCCGGCACGCCGCCGAGCTGACGACGATCCCGCGGCCGCCCGACGGCTCCGAGGAGGTCCCGGTCACGATCGACCGGCTGCTCGACGCTCACGAGATCATCCTGGAGAAGGTTCGCGAGGCGATCGACAAGACCGAGAAGTCCGGCGACTCGGGAACGAACGATCTCCTGATGAGCGACGTCCTCCGCCGGCACGAGATGCAGGTCTGGTTCCTCGCCGAGCACGTCGTCCGGGTCCCGCTCGTCGAGGCGTAACGGCTCCTAGAGGGCAGTGAAGCGAGTCTCTTGTCGCGGTGAGCCCCACAACCGACGACGGAGCCCACGGATCAGGCCGGAATGCGGGCCATCCGGCCACAAATGTTGCGGTGAGGCCCACAAGGGACCCCTGACCGGGTTGTCCGTCGTTCCTTGTGGGTTCGAGCGCAACACATCGGGACCGCCGATCCATCCTGATACGCTCGCCCGCGTGACCAGCCGGACCGCGGCCCAACTCCTCGTCGAGTGCCTCGTCGCCGAGGGCTGCGAATACGTCTTCTCGGTGCCGGGCGAGGAGACGATGGACGTCCTCGACGCCCTCGGGAAGCTCGCCGAGTCGGGAGCCGGGCCGCGCCACATCACGACCCGCCACGAGCAGGGCGCGGCCTTCATGGCCGACGTCTACGGCCGCCTGACCGGGCGAGCAGCCGTGGCCATGGCGACCCTCGGGCCCGGCGCGACGAACCTCCTGACCGGCATCGCCGACGCCCACCTCGATCGGGCTCCGATGGTCGCGATCACCGGGCAGGCAAGCTCCGACAAGCTCCACAAGGAAGCCCATCAGGTCGTCGACATCGTCCGGATGTTCGAGCCGGTGACAAAGTGGAACGTCCGCGTCGAGCGCGTCGAGGCGATCCCGGAGATCGTCCGGAAGGCGTTCCGGGTGGCCGTGCTCGAGAAGCCCGGGCCCACCCACATCGAGCTGCCGGAGAACGTCGCGGCGACGCCCGTCGCGGCGGACGCGGCACCGCTGCTTCCCGGGCGGACCTACTTCCCGGAACCGACGGACGAGGCGATCGCCCACGCGGCCGACCTGATCGCGACGTCCCACCGGCCGATCGTCCTCGCCGGCAACGGGGTGCTCCGCCGGCAGGCGTCGGGCGAGTTGCGCGCGCTCGCCCGCGGGCTCCACGTTCCGGTCGCGGTGACCTTCATGGGCAAGGGGGCGATCGACGACCGATCCCACCTGTCGCTCATGGCCGTCGGGCTCCAGGCCCGCGATCACGTCCTGTCCGGCTTCGATCGGGCCGACCTCGTCGTCTGCGTCGGCTACGACCTCGTCGAGTACGCACCGGCGCGCTGGAACCCCGATGGCCGGAAGCGGATCGTCCACATCGACACCCAGCCGGCCGAGGTCGACGCCCAGTACCGACCGGAGGTCGAGCTCGTGGGCGACATCGAGGGGACGCTCCGCCGGCTCCTCACCGCGGTCCAGCCCCGCGGCATCAGTGGCCGCGACGCCGGGGAGCGGCACGAAGCGCGCGACACCCTCGTCCACGCGGACCTCCGGACGGCCCTGCTCGAGGAGCTCGCCGGAGCCGCGGGATCCGGCGACGACCGCCTTCCGATCCGGCCGCAACGAGCCATCGCCGACCTCCGCGAGGCCCTCGGGCCGGACGACATCGTCGTGTCCGACGTCGGCGCTCACAAGGTCTGGGTCGCCAGGCTGTACCAAGCCTACGAGCCGAACACGGTGATCATCTCGAACGGCTTCGCGGCGATGGGCATCTCCGTTCCGGGCGCGATCGCGGCGAAGCTCGTCCACCCCGATCGGAAGGTCGTCGCCCTGTGCGGCGACGGCGGCTTCCTGATGAACAGCCAGGAGCTCGAGACCGCGAAGCGGATCGGGGCGAACATCACGGTCGTCGTCTGGCGCGACGACGGTTACGGGCTGATCGACTGGAAGCAGCGCAACGAGTTCGGCCGACCCTTCGGGGTCGAGTTCGGCAACCCCGATTTCGTCGACTACGCCCGCTCGTTCGGGATCGCCGGGTTCCGGCCCTCGTCGGCCGGCGACCTGCTGCCGACGCTCCGCCGGGCGCTCGACATCGACGGCCCCGCCCTCGTCGAGGTCCCGATCGACTACCGCGAGAACCTCCGTCTGACCGAGCAACTCGGCGCGCTCGCCGGAGGCTGACCCGGGGCCGTGACCCCCTGCCGTTGAGTCGCCATTCGACTCAATCCAGCGATGAGCGTGCGTGGCCAAAGCGGAGTTGGGACACAGCCGAGCGTGCACGCCCACGATCCGAGTCGGCTGGCGACTCAGGAGCCCCGACGGCCTGCCTCGCCGCTGATAGGCTCCGGCCGTGCTGCGTCGATTCCTCGGGCGGATGTTCACGATGCCGTCCTATCCGCCAGACGAGCGCGACCTCCGAACCTTCCGGTTGGCCGGCCTCGACCTTCCGGTACGCTCGACGGTCGTCGTGGTCGCCGTGACCCTCCTCGTCATCTTCGACTTCCAGCGAACGCTGATCCCGGACGAGCTCGTCCGGTACGACCGCGACCCCGGGATCCAGCGGCTGCAGGCGCTCAGCCGGGCGCTGCTGTTCTTCGTCGTGCCGCTGCTGATCGTCTTGGCCTGGTTCCGCGACCGCCCGGCCCGATACGGGCTCCGGCTCGGCGACTGGCGCTGGGGGTCGGGACTGGCAATCGTCGGCTGCATCGTGATGACGCCCATCGTCCTCGTGGTGTCTGGCGCGCCGGACTTCCGGGCGTACTACGCACCGTCGGCCGAGCCGTTGCCCTCACTGCTCGCAACGAACGTCCTCGACCTCGTCTCGACCGAGTTCCTCTTCCGCGGCTTCCTGATGCTCGCGCTGGCTCGGCTCTTTGGCCCGGTTGCGCTCGTCGTCGCGCTGTTCCCCTTCACGTTCACCCACCTGACGAAGCCCGAGGCCGAGCTGCTGTCGACCTTCGCCGGCGGCGCCGTGTACGGCTGGCTGACCTGGCGGACGGGGTCGATCCTGTGGGGAGCGCTCGCCCACGTCTACATCGTGACGCTCGTGATCGTCGCGGCCGGCGGGTTCGGGCCGGTCGGCTGATGACCCGGCGCATGGCCGAACGCCCGCCGCGCGCCATCTGACACCTGGGCGAGCTTGATCCAGCTCTGATCGCCAATTCGCGATGATGAGCGGCGCTATTCGGGCTGCAGTTACCCGTGGACGGGTAGTGATTCAGTTTGACCGTGCCCTGCGTTGACGATGCTTAGGTAAGCGCCGACACTGGACGCTATGGATATCGCAATTGGACCGACGCTCGGTGCGTACGTCCTCGTCGCCTTGGTCATCATCGGGGCCGTCTGGCTTGGGCGGCGGCGGGGTCGCTGATATGACAGCGATCAAGAAGCGGCTACCGCGGGACCCGAACCAGCGGGCGAAGGCCATTGCGGACATCGTAGCTGCGATCTCTGAGGGTGAGAACCCCGAAACGTTGAGCGACCAGCCTGCGAAGGACCCGGAGAGAGTCGCGCGGGGGAAGCTTGGCGGAGCGAAAGGCGGAACGATCCGGGCCGCGAAGCTAAGTCCCGAGCGGCGTGCGGAGATCGCGCGGAAGGCCGCTGCGGCGCGCTGGCAGAAGTCGCAGTGAGCCCGTAGGCGACTCACAGTCCGTTTGTAGGCGAAATCGCCTATTCCCGTAGACAGTAGGCGCGCACGGCGTTAAACTCCGCAGCACTTGGCAGAGTGCATAGGAGCCCGCCGTGGTCGATGACACTGAGCGCGCCGCGTATGAGATCGCTCTCCGCGGCGCGCTGCGCGATCAAGCTCGCGCGAACGCAACCGTCGAGTTCCTCCGCGAGAAGCTCGGCTTGGCCGCGGCAGGTGGCCAGGTGATCATCGGCCCCGGTGACAGCGAGACTAGTCCCGAGGGTGCGCGAGATG
>DATLVO010000016.1:0-4421 GCA_035577485.1 Verrucomicrobiia bacterium | reverse complement strand
AAGGAGATACCCATGGCTACTGCCCTGTCCCAGGACGATCTGCTCGAGGCGATCGACAAGATGACCGTGCTCGAGCTGTCCGAGTTCATCAAGCGCTTCGAGGAGCGCTATGGCGTCACCGCCGCGGCCCCGGTCGCGGTCGCCGCGGCCCCGGCCGCTGGCGCGCCGGCGGCCGAGGCCGCGGCCGAGGAGCAGACCGAGTTCACGGCCACCCTGACCGAGATCGGTCCGAACAAGATCCCGGTCATCAAGGTCGTCCGCGAGCTCACCGGCCTCGGCCTCAAGGAGGCCAAGGACCTGGTCGACGCGTCCCCGAAGGCAATCAAGGAAGGCGTTGCCCGCGACGAGGCCGACAAGATCAAGGCCGCGATCGAAGAGGTCGGCGGCAAGGTCGAAATCAAGTAACTCGGGCACTCCTGGAGTCAGTTTCGGGGCCACTCCTGAGTCATCACGGGGTACTCCAGAACTGCCACCTCGCCGCTCTGGCGAGGCCGGACGAAGGCGCCGGGGAGGAGGCGAGCGAGCGCACTTCAAGGTGCGTGAGCGAGCCCCCGGACCCGGCAACGCACGCCCGGCCCGCCCGAGTGGCGACCGCCGATGGGCCTCGTCCGAAAGGGCGAGGCCCGTTTGACATCTGACGAAAGCGCGGTATCCTACTCCTTCTGTGAGCGCGGCCCTTTCCCTTTCTCTCAACCTCCGTCAAGGAGTGGTGCTTCATGCTGTCTGCTGAGTCGTCGAACCGGACGGCGGCGGCGCTGACGCGAACGCGTTACGCCCGCATCCCGGAAGTCCTCCCGATCCCCAACCTGATCGAGCTCCAGCTGGATTCGTTCCAGTGGTTCATCGAGAAGGGCCTCCGGGAGCTCTTCGACGAGATCAGTCCGATCAAGGACTTCACGGCCAAGGTGATGGAGCTCCAGTTCCTGGACTACGAGTTCGGCGACCCGAAGTACTCCGAGGAGGAGTGCCGGACGAAGGACCTGACGTTCTCCCGCCCGCTCTACGTGAATGTCGAGCTCCTGATCAAGGAGACCGGCGAGATCCAGCGCCAGCGCGTCTACATGGGTGACTACCCGTGGATGACGGACCAGGGCACCTTCGTGATCAACGGCGCCGAGCGCGTCGTCGTCAGCCAGCTCGTCCGGTCGCCCGGCGTGTATTACAGCGAGCTCGAGGACCCGGCCTCGGGCCGGATGCTGTTCAGCGCGAAGGTCATCCCGAACCGCGGCGCGTGGCTCGAGTTCGAGACGAACAACAAGGACCAGCTCTGGGTCAAGGTCGACCGCAAGCGGAAGATCGCCGCGACGACCCTGCTCCGGGCCGTCGGCTACGAGGAGAACGACTCGATCGCCGCCCTGTTCAGCGGCGTCGACAGCGACCCCGAGCATCCCTTCGTCGCGAACACCCTCGACAAGGACCTCACGAAGACCCAGCAGGAAGCCCTGATCGAGGTCTACAAGAAGCTTCGCCCGGGCGATCCGCCGACCGGCGACAACGCCCGCCAGCTCGTCGAGAGCCTGTTCTTCAACTTCCGCCGGTACGACCTCGGTCGGGTCGGTCGCTACAAGTTCAACAAGAAGCTGGACGGCGTCGCCGGCCGGATGGGCATCGAGCTGCCGCGCGAGCAGCGGACGATCACCCGCGAGGACATCGCGGCGATCGTCGGCCACCTGATCGAGTCGAATCGCGGCCAGCATCCCAAGGACGACATCGACCATCTCGGTAACCGCCGCATCCGGGCCAACGGCGAGCTGATCCAGAACGCCTTCCGGATCGGCCTCCTCCGCATGGAGCGCGTGGTCCGGGAGCGGATGACGATCCAGGAGATCGACAAGGCGACCCCGAACGCCCTGATCAACATCCGGCCGGTCGTGGCCGCGATGAAGGAGTTCTTCGGCGGCAGCCAGCTGAGCCAGTTCATGGACCAGACGAACCCGCTCGCCGAGCTCACCTCGAAGCGCCGCCTCAGCGCCCTCGGGCCGGGCGGCCTGTCGCGGGAGCGGGCCGGGTTCGACGTCCGCGACGTGCACCACAGCCACTACGGCCGGATCTGCCCGATCGAGACGCCGGAAGGCCCGAACATCGGCCTGATCGGGTCGCTCGCGACCTACGGCCGGATCAACAGCTACGGCTTCATCGAGACGCCCTACCGCAAGGTCAAGCGGACCGTCGCCTGGGACGATCCCAAGCTCGCGACGTTCGAGGCCGGCGGCGATCTCGTCACGAAGAGCGGGACAACGGTCCTCAAGGCCGGCCAGCCGTTCTCGAGCGACGCGATCGCCGAGCTGAAGAAGCAGAAGGCGAACGCCTTCCCGATCCGACCGATCGTGACCTCGGAGATCGAGTACCTCCCGGCCGACGAGGAGGAGGAGCACGTCGTCGCCCAGGCGAACGCGCCGCTCGACGACGAGGGCCACTTCACGGCCGAGCGGGTCCCGTCCCGCTACCGCGACACGTTCCCCGAGGCGCGGCCCGGCCAGATCGAGTACATGGACGTCAGCCCCAAGCAGGTCGTCTCCGTGGCGACCGCGCTGATCCCGTTCCTCGAGCACGACGACGCCAACCGCGCCCTGATGGGCTCGAACATGCAGCGCCAGGCGGTCCCGCTCCTCGAGCCGGAGTCGCCGATCGTCGGGACGGGCATGGAGGAGCGCGCCGCGCGTGACTCGGGCCAGGTCCTGATGGCCGCCCGGGCCGGCGTCGTGACGAGCGTCACCGCCGAGCGGATCCGGATCGAGACCGACGCCGGTGAGCTCGACGAGTACAAGCTCCAGAAGTTCGTCCGCAGCAACCAGGGCACCTGCATCAACCAGCGCCCGATCGTCGACGTCGGGGCCCGGGTGGCCGACGGCCAGCCGATCGCCGATAGCTCGTCGACCCAGGAGGGCGAGCTCGCCCTCGGCCGGAACGTGCTCGTCGCGTTCATGAGCTGGGAAGGCGGCAACTACGAGGACGCGATCGTCATCAGCGACCGCCTCGTCAAGGACGACCTGTTCACGAGCATCCACATCGAGAAGCACGAGATCGAGTCGCGCGACACGAAGCTCGGGCCCGAGGAGATCACCCGCGATATCCCGAACGTCGGCGAGGAGTCCCTCAAGGACCTCGACGAGGAGGGCATCGTCTACATCGGCGCCGAGGTCCGCCCCGGCGACATCCTCGTCGGCAAGATCACGCCCAAGGGCGAGACCGAGCTGACCGCCGAGGAGCGGCTCCTCCGGGCGATCTTCGGCGAGAAGGCCCGCGAGGTGAAGGACTCGAGCCTCCGCCTGCCGCACGGCGAGCGGGGCAAGGTCGTCGAGATCCGCGAGTTCCGACGCGAGCTGAACGACGACCTCCAGCCGGGCGTCAACCGCCTGGTCCGGGTCTCGGTCGCCCAGAAGCGGAAGATCAGCGTCGGCGACAAGATGGCCGGCCGTCACGGCAACAAGGGCGTCATCGCCAAGATCCTGCCGGCGGAGGACATGCCGTTCCTGCCGGACGGGACCCCGGTCGACATCATCCTCAATCCGCTCGGCGTCCCGAGCCGGATGAACATCGGCCAGATCCTCGAGACGCATCTCGGGTGGGCGCTCCACGCCAAGGGCCAGAAGGCCGCCACGGCGGTCTTCGACGGCGCAACCGAGGAGCAGATCAAGACGGAGCTTCGCGAGGCCCGTCACCAGGTCTACGGCGTCGAGAAGGCGCTGCCCGAGGACGGCAAGATCGAGCTCCGCGACGGCCGGACCGGCGAGCTCTTCGACCGGCCGATCACCGTCGGCTACATCTACATGCTCAAGCTCCACCACCTCGTCGAGGACAAGATCCACGCCCGCTCGACCGGCCCGTACAGCCTGATCACCCAGCAGCCGCTCGGTGGCAAGGCCCAGTTCGGCGGCCAGCGGTTCGGCGAGATGGAAGTCTGGGCGTTGGAGGCCTACGGGGCCGCCAACATCCTCCAGGAACTACTCACCGTGAAGTCGGACGACGTCCTCGGACGGGTCCAGACCTATGAGGCCATCGTCAAGGGGGAGGAGATCCAGCCGCCACGCGTCCCGGAATCCTTCAAGGTCCTGATCAAGGAGCTGCGCAGCCTCGGGCTCAACGCGGAGATCCTCGATCAGAACGACGAGGAGATCCAGCTCGCCGAAGACGACGTCTCCGGCTACATGCTCCCGGATCTCGGCGGGATCAACCTCGCCGGGTTTGAGGACTGACCGGGCCGTCCACGTTTCGCACCGACCGGGTGATGGCCCGGCCGGATCGGCCTCCCTCGTCCTGAGGCCGCATCGCGCCGCCGGGCCAGGCGGCGGCGCGGAGGAGAACCATGCTCGAGGTCAACAATTTCAACGCGATCCGCATCTCGCTCGCCAGCCCGGACCAGATCCGGGAGTGGTCGAAGGGTGAGGTCACGAAGCCCGAGACCATCAACTACCGGACGC
>DATLVO010000015.1:0-2757 GCA_035577485.1 Verrucomicrobiia bacterium | reverse complement strand
CGTCGGCGCCGGAGCGCCGTCCGGCCATCACGACCGGCCCGAGACCGCCGGCGTGCTCGGCGTTCGTCGTGACGACCCGATCGCCCGTGTGCAGGTCGACCGACGACACGGCGAGGTTCATCGCCTGCGAGGTCGAATGGCTGATCGCGACAGAGTCGACGTCGGCCCCGATCACCGCCGCGACGGCCCCGCGGGCCTCGGCCAGCCGCTCGAGGAACGCCTCGAAGTAGTCCTGGTGCGATCGCCCGAGCCGCAGCTCGTACTCGGTGATCTCGGCCATCGCGGCGGCGGTCTCGGCCGGGAGCGGTCCGACCGCGCCCGTGTTCAGATAGATCCCGGCCCCGAGCGCCGGCAGTGCCTCCCGGACGGCCGCCAGCTTCTCGGCATCGGGCAGGAAGGGCACGACCACGCCCGTATGATATCGACGATGTCGTCGCCTCCCGGTCGTCGTCTCCCGCGAACGCGGTCGCCCGGTGGGCTCGCCCGGCCGGAGCTGCTCGCCTCCACGGACTGGCTGGCCGACCAGCTCGGACGGCCCGAGGTGCGGATCCTCGACGTCCGCTGGCGGCCCGACGGCAGCGGCCATACCGTCTGGTCGAGCGGCCACATCCCGGGGGCCGTCCACATCGACTGGCGGACCGACCTGACCGACGCCTCCGACAACGGCGAGACGCTCCTCCTTGCCGGCCCCGACCAGGTCGCCCGGACGCTCGCGACGGCGGGCGTCAGCGACGGGGCGACGGTCGTGATCTACGACGATACGGTCGGGCTCTTCGCGGCGCGAACGTGGTGGGGCCTCCGCGTCTACGGGCTCGAGTCGGCACGGATCCTCGACGGCGGCTTTCCTGCGTGGGTCGAGGAGGGCCGGGCGGTCTCCAGCGCGACCGCCCCACCGCCGCCGGGTCGCTTCACGCCACGGGCCCAGCCGAGGATGCGCCTCACCACCGCTGACGTCCGGGCGCTCCTCTCGTCACCCGACGTCCTGCTGCTCGACGCCCGAGCGCCGGCCGAATACCGGGGGTTCGAGGGCAACACGAAGCGGCTGGGCCACATCCCCGGGGCGGCCAACGTCCCGGTCGGGGCGATGACGCGTCCGGGCAGCCAGCACTTCCGCGTCGGCGACGAGCTCCGCGACATCCTGTTCAAGGCCAACGTGGCGCGCGGCCGCCGGATGGTCTGCTACGACGGCTCGGGGATCGCCGCGGCGAAGCTGGCGTTCGCGCTCACGCTCCTCGGACACGAGGACGTTGCGGTCTACGACGGCGGCTGGTCCGAGTGGGGGAACCGCCTCGACCTTCCGGTCGATCGGTAGCTGTCGCGCCTGGGCACGCCATCGCGGCGTTGACCCCTATCCCCAGGTGGGGTCGCGCGGCGGCTCCTTGGCCGGGGTCTCGCCGGACCGGTCGATGCCGGCCCACGGGTCGACCTCGCGATGCGGGGCCAGGATCTGGGCGCGACGATGGTTGACCGCGACCATCGGCGCGGTGGTTCGCGCCTCGCCGACCGTGTCGGACCAGAAGGTCGCGTCGGTGACCGGCAGGAAGCGCCCGGTCAGGTCGCGCAGCGCATCGTGCAGGTCGCGCTCCGGCATCACGTGGATCCGGCCGATGATGCGGAATGGCGGGATCGAGATCAGGGCCTGCTCGGAGACCTTCGGGGTTCGGAGGTCGGGTCGCGGCTCGATCGTGGTCTCGGCGACGGCGAAGAGGACGGCGTGCAGGTTGACCTGGGCGAACTCGGTCCGGACCGCCTGGCTCCGGGTCCCGAACTCATCGACCATCGCGTCCTCGAGCACGATGAAGTCGTCCTCGGCGCCGTTGAGGATGTCGGTGATCCGACCCTGCCGCGTGCGGATCGTGCCCTTGATCACGAATGCGTCGGTGAAGAGGACCATGGGAGTCTTGACGGGCTCCCCGCCGATCAGCATCGACTCGAACATGGGGGCAGGATACCCGGCCGAGCGACGTCGGCAACCCGGCCGTGACGATGTCCCGTGGGCCCGGGACTACTTCCTGGCGCCGGCGGTCACCAGCTGCTCGGCGCCCTGCTGCAGGCCCTCGTAGAGCGCGCGAACGGTCTCGATCGTGTCGACCTCGTGGGCCGACTTGTCGGTCCGCAGCCGGGCGATCCGCGGGAAGCGCAGCGAGAAGCCCGACTGGTGGCGGGTCGAGCGGACGATCACGTCGAACGCGACCTCGACGACGACGGTCGGCTCGACCTGCCGGTACCGGCCGAACCGCTGGATCGTGTGCGCCTCGAACCACGCGGTCATCTCCGCGATCTCCGCGTCGGTCAGGCCGCTGTATGCCTTGCCGATCGTGACGAGGCGGTCGGCTTCGGTGTCGCGGACGGCGAACGTGTAGTCGGACAGCACGCCGTGGCGCTTGCCGTGGCCGACCTCGACCCCGACGACGACGCAGTCGATCGTCGCGAGGGCTTTCTTCATCTTCAACCAGCCGAGGCCGCGGCGGCCGGGCGAGTAGATCGAACGGGGATCCTTGACCATCAGCCCTTCGTTGCGGCGCTCGCGGGCACTCGTGAAGGCGGCCTCGAGGCCCTCGGTCGACGTGACGCTGACGAGGTGGCTGAGGGCGAACGTGCCGCCGTCGTCGGCGAGCGGCAGCTTCAGGGTCTCGAGCCGGCGTCGACGATCCTCGAGCGGCTCGCGGAGGAGCGCCTCGACCGCCGGCCCGTCGCCCGCGCCGAGGCCGAGCACGTCGAACGCGACGTAGATGACCGGGATCTCCGCACGGATCG
>DATLVO010000014.1:0-8030 GCA_035577485.1 Verrucomicrobiia bacterium | reverse complement strand
GGATCATCCGGAGTGCCCGCATCGCACAGCCTGTCTGCGCCCGATCCGGCGAAATAGAACGAGACGTTCTGGACGCCGTGCAGCCGATCGTCCTGGAACGAGGCGAACCCGCTCAAGGTCTGGCCACGTTCGACGAACGAGAACCCGCCGCCGATCGCGTAGACGTTGGCCGGCTGGGTGGCGGTGTCCGCCATGGCCGGCGTCGCAAGGGCACCCAGCAACACGGCGGCGCCACATAAGGCCATCAAACCGGAACGCTTCATCGAATCCCCTCCCAATCTCGATCGCGCAGGTCGAAGGCCCGAAGCATATCCACGCCGGCGCCGCGGTTGTGGACCGTCTCGAGTGGCGACGAGGACGGTGTTGCCCGCCTGAGGCCGCGCGCTCCCCTCACCTACCACGCAGGCCGGAAGGTTGCGGCGGCTGTGCCGCACGTCGCGACCGGGCCAGGTTTCGACGGATGGCTTCCAGATTCGGATGGTCCGCCTCGACCGCCTGTTCGAGCAGGCCGAGGGCGCGTTCATGCAGCGCGGTCGCCTCGTCCGCCCTGCCCTGAGCCAGGAGTGCCGTCCCGAGGTTGTTCAGCGGCACGGCCAGCGCCGGCGAGCTCGCGCCGAACCGTGCTTTCTTGACCGCGATCACCCGCCGGTACAGGGATTCGGCCTCCGCCCAGGCGCCGCGCGCCTGGAGGGTCGCGGCCAGGTTGTTCAGCGCGACCGCGACCTCCGGATGATCGGCGCCGAATGCCGCCTCGAGATCGCCCAGGAGACCGCGGAGGGAGGTCTCGGCCTCGTCGAGCCGCCCAAGCCCGAAGAGGATCGCGGCATGCGCACTGCGATCGAGAAGCGCGGCCGGATCCGTCGGGCCAAACGTCTGCGTGCGGATCTCCACTGCTCGGCGCGCGAGGGGTTCGGCGGTCGCGAAGTCACCACGGGCGTGGGCCAGGCCGCCCAGGTTGTGGAACAGCGCGGCGACGTCCTCCTCGTCGACGTCCGGCAGCTCGTCGAGGATCTGTCGCGCATGGTCGTAGGCCGCCTCGGCATCAGCGAAGCGACCCACGTATTTGAACGTCATGCCGAGATCGTTGAGGAGCTCGGCGACCTCCAGGCCCTCAGCTCCGAAACCGCACGTTGCGTGACCGAGCGCTCGCGTGAATGCCCGCTCGGCGTCGGGATATCGGCCGCGAGCGCGATGCACCGTCCCGACAGCGCGAAGGGATCGAGCCAGAAGCTCGTCCCGGTTGCGGCTCGCGGCCGGTGCCTCGGCCAAGGCGAGCGCTTGACGGGCCAGGCGTTCCGCTTCGGCGATCCTTCCGCCATCCGCGGCATCCATCGCGGCCGCCGCGAGACTCTCGACATCGCCGGCGGCCGCCATGTCCACGATCGCGTTCACGAGCTCCGCTTCTGTATTCACGCTGCGTGAGGCGTGAACGCCTTGATCAGCGCGCCCGGATCCGACGGAGACCCGGCTTGCCCAGCTCGTCGTCGCCATCCTGCGGATCGAGCCGCCGGGTGCGGACGATCGTCTCGTTGTCGTTGGTGGCGAGGCGATGGGCCTCGGTGTCAAGCTCGTCGTCGCCGGCGTCGGGTGCGTTCCGCAAACGCATCCCGGGTGCTTCGACGACGATCTCGTTGTCGTTCCGGGTCAACGAGTGCCCCTGCACGTCGATCCCGTCAGCGACGATCGTCTCGTTGTCGTTGGCGGCCAGTCGAAAGCGCCGGTGGTGGCGGGTCTGCGTCGGTGCCAGCATTGAACGGTTCCCTTTCGTGGCTTGGGCGTCCGGGCGGATCGCCACCGTCGGAACCGTAGGTGTCGATCGACCGCCCGGTCATCGGTCGATCGACGGATGTGGTCTCTGCGGGTCGACCGACATCGCGTCGACGCGCCGAATTGTTCACCGATGCCATCAATCGGCTTCGACGCGAACCTCTTGGAGGTGGCGACCGGCCTCATCGGTCGTCCGACCGATGTCGGCCTCGAAGCCGGCTCTAGAATTCGCGTCCATGAGCGCGGTGCGAACGATCCAGAGCCCGCTGCTGGTGGGCCGCGACGAACATCTCGGGAGTGCCGACCAATGGATCGCCGATGCGGCGGCCGGTCACGGTCGGTTCGTCCTGCTCGCGGGCGAGCCCGGCATCGGCAAGACACGTCTGCTCGGGTCGATCCGGCTGAAGGCGCGGGGCGCCGGCTTCCGCTCGGCGACGGGCGATATCGGGGCGCCGGACGTCCTCGTGCTCCTCGCGGGAATCCACGACATCGGTCGGGCCATGCCGGCAGCCGACTTCGGCTCACTGGGCGAGCAACTCCTCGCCATCGATCCGACCCGGGCGGTCGGGCCGGCGCGTCCGCGCCGCCTGATCGTCCGTGACATGGCCGAGCTGATCCTCGACAACGTGGATCGCCCAACGTTCCTCGCCTTCGAGGACCTGCATTGGGCCGACGAGATGACGCTCGAGGTCCTCGGCGAGCTCGCTCGCGGCGCCGCCGGCCGGCCGCTCCTGATCGTCGGGACGTACCGGCCCGACGAGCTGCCACGCGGCTCGATCCATCGCGAATGGCGCGCCCGGCTCGTCACCCAGCGGCTGGCGGATGAGATCCGCCTCGGTCGGCTCAGTCGGGACGAGACGGCCCTCGTGGCGACGCTCCTGTTGGGCACCGGGCTGCCGGCGGCACGGGACGTGGCCGACGCGATCCACCGACGCACGAACGGAATCCCGCTGCACGTCGAGGAGCTGCTCGCGGCGGTCGGTGGGTCGGAGGTGGACGGGAGTGCCATCCTCAGTGCCTCCGTCCCCGACACGATCGAGGACGCGGTGCTCGCCCATGCCGCGCGGCTCAGCCCCGAGGCGCTTGCCGTGGCGCGCGCGGGCTCGGTCGTCGGGCGCTGCTTCGTCCCCGCCACCCTCGCCGGCATCATGGACCGGCCGCTCGCGGACCTCGACGAGCCGCTCCGCGAGCTCGTCGAATCGGGAATCCTGTTCCCGTTCCAATACATCGACCAGGGCTACTTCGACTTCCGGCATCCGCTCCTGCGCGATGCCATCTACACGAGCGTCCCGCCGCGCGACCTGCGGCGCTTCCACGGTCGTGCCGGCGAGTTCAACGCCGAGCTCATCGGCGCCTCGGAGATCCATGCGTCGCTGCATTTCGAGCGGGCCGGCATGCGCGATGACGCCTTCCGGGCCGCGCTCGCGGGTGCCGATGCGGCCATGCGGGTCTCCTCGCATCGAGAGGCGCTGGACCTGTACAAGCGGGCGCTCGCCAACATGCCGCCCGGGCTCTCCGGTCGCGAGAAGGCCCGGATCGAGATGGGCTACTCGGACGCCGCGACAAACCTCGATCGAGTCGAGCTCGGACGGGAGCACGCGCTGCGCGCGCGCGAGTACGCACTGCGCGCGGGCGACCGAACCCGTGCCGTCGAGGCGCTCGTGAACCTCTGCGTCCTCGCCCGGCGTGACGGCGAATCGATCCCGGAGCGGCGGCACCTCGCGCGCCAGCTCTCGAACGAGGCCGATGCGTTGACCGAGGCGCCTGATCGGGCCGAGTACCAGGTGCTGGCATTGCTCCTGCTCGGGTGGGTCGAGCTGGACTCCCTCAACCTCGTCGAAGCACGCGGGCTGTTCGAGGAGATGCATCGAGCGGCTGTCGCGGCCGGATTGGTCGCCTACACGCACGAGGCGCTCGCCTACCTGGCCCGGCTCGACGTCATCGAGGGGAATACCGCCGATGGTCTCGCCGCGATTCGATCGATCGGCGACGAATCCCGGGCGATGGGCGCCGAGGTGTCCGCCGTGAACTGCTACCGCGACGCGGCGTTGTTCGCGATCCGCTCGCTCGAGTTCGGACAGGCCCGGGAGCGCATCGACGACGGCATGCGCTACGCCGATCAAGTCGAGCAATCGCACTGCGGCCACATGATGGCGTCGACGACAGCCTTGCTCGCCTGGGGGGACGGTCGTTGGGACGATGCGATCCGGCTCGGCAGACAGTCCCTCAGCGACGAGGGGTCGGCCCGGACCAAGGCCATCGCCAATTGGGCCCTCGGGTACACGGCCGCCGGGCGCGGCGATCGAGCGTCCGCCGAGGAGCATCTCCGACCGGCCATGGAGTTCGGACGGCGAGCCGACTGGCTCGAGATGATGCTGCCCGCGTCGTGGGGCATGGCCGAGGCCGCGCTGGCCTCCGGTGATGCCGCGACGGCCGCGCAACGTGCGGATGAGGCGCTCCGGCTCGGTCGCGAGCGCGGCGAGTGGTCCCTGCTAGCACCGTTTGCCGTGACGGGAGTGCGCGCATTCCAGGCGGCCGGGAAGCCCGAGGAGGCAGTGCGATTCCTCGATCAGCTGCTGCGTGCCATCGGCCCGGCGCGCGACGTCGCGACACCGGCCATCGATCACGCCACGGGACTGGTCAAGCTCGCCGAGGGCGCGACCGGCATGGCGCGCGAATCCCTGGAGAAGGCGGTCGCGGGCTGGGACGCGCGCGGACGCCTGTGGGAGGGGCTCTGGGCCAGGCTGGATCTCGCGAACGCGGATCTTCGGTCCAATCGGTACGTCGAAGCCATGGCGCTCGTGCGGGAGGTCCGCAATCGTGCGGAGTCGATCGGGAGCCGACCCCTGCTGGTTCGCGCCGAAGAGCTCGAGCGCGTCGCCAAGGGCCGCGGCGCCGAGGTCGAGCCCTGGCACCCGCTCACGATCCGCGAGTTCGAGGTGGCCAAGAAGATCGCCGAAGGCTTGACCAACGCCCAGATCGGCGACTCCCTGTTCGTGTCACCAAAGACGGTGAGCGCGCACGTCGAGCACATCCTGGCGAAGCTCGGGGTCTCGCGACGAACCGAGGTCGCCGCGTGGGTTGCGCCGATCAACGTGCCGCACTCGTCCGAAGCGCCGGAGTTGACAATCCGTCGTTGATCGACGATCTCCTGGTCCGGGTTGGAGTTCGGCCTGCGCCTGGGGAACTGGCAGCTTTGGCTCCGCCGCCGGGCAGCTGAGGAGAGATCGGCGGCCGCGACCGATGATTCTCGATCCAATCTGCCGTCCATCATTCGACGACCATCCCCACAGGCTGGTCGACCAGGTCGTGCAGATCGTCGCCATGGGGAATCAACGATGACGTCGTCTGACAACGGAACAACGCCAACGGTCCAACCGACGCTGCCGGTCGCCATGACGGGCCGGGCAAACCCCGCGAAGGCGGCAGTTGGCGACAAGCCGGTCTTCGCCTACATCGGCAGCCTGCGGCAGCCACAACGATCCATCGCTGAGCGCGTCGACACCCTGGCAGCCGAGACGCTGCCCGGCCTGCAGCGAAGCGTGAAGTGGGGCATGGCTTGGTATGGCGTCGGGGACGGCTGGTGCTTCTCGTGCGGCGGCTTCGCCGGCCACGTCAAGCTGACGTTCGGGCGCGGCACGTCACTCACGCCCGTACCGCCGGTCACGCCGATCGGAATGGGCAAGGACTCGCGCGGCGTCGACCTCGAATCACTTGACGACCT
Organism: Verrucomicrobiia bacterium; assembly: GCA_035577485.1. GTDB lineage: Bacteria > Chloroflexota > Limnocylindria > Limnocylindrales > CSP1-4 > CF-46. The sequence continues at coordinate 2,539 of DATLVO010000014.1, read as the reverse complement.
CGACGAACGCCAGGTCGCGTCGTGGATGCAACAGGCCGCGGCCATCCCCGGCTTCGGGAAGCGCTGACCCCGGCCACGCGCGGCCGGTGCTCGTATCCTTCGAGCGTGATCGAGCCGCCGACACGGGCAGAGCTTGAAGCCGCGCTCTGCTGGGACGCCAGTGACCTCGTTCCCCGCAGCCCGGCGATGACGGCGTTCCGGCAGCGGACCCGGCTCCACCAGGCGCGGTGGCGCGAGCGCAAGGGTCACCCGATCGGGTCCCAGCCGTACGCCCCGCGTCCGGGCGTCGATCCGAGGCCGGTCGGGAGCCGGATCCCGCTCGAATACGGCCGCGAGACCGGGGCGAACTTTGTGACGACCGCCGCCCTCGACGCGGTCAAGGCGAGGGCTGCGATCGTCGAGCGCGAGCAGAGCATCGATCACCAACGACTCTGGGCCGACCTGCTCTCGTCCGAGGCGCTCGCATTCAACCTGTTCGGCAGCCTTGCCGCCGATCCCTCGCGGGCCGACCGCCTCGTCCACGCCTGGTTCGCCGACGCGCCGGGCCGCGTTGTGGAGGTCCGATTTCTGCACTCGCCTGGGCGTCTCGAAACGCAGTGGCTCAACAGCCTCCGCCAGTTCGACTCGGCCTTCGTGCTCGCGCGGGACGACGGCTCCCACGGCATCGTGGCGATCGACGTGACCTACCACGAACGCCTGAAGGCGGAGACGCCGAAACCCGAGAACCTCTGGCGCTACCGCGAGGTGCACGAGCGATCGGCCGCGTTCCGGCCCGAGGCATTCGATCGCGTGAAGGGCCGCAGCGACCTGTGGTCGCCGTGGCTCGAGCACCTGCTCCTGCTGTCGATGCTCCAGCACCCCGGCGGCGCGTGGACATGGGGCCGGAACGTGACCGTCCATCCGGCCGACAACGTCGAAATGGCCGACCGCTCTGCGCGCTACGGCGCCCTGCTCGCGAACGCGACGACGTTCAGGTCGACCACGATCGAGGAGGTTCTCGGGACGGGCGTACTCCCCTCCCCCGCTGTTCGAGCCATACGGAATCGCTACTTGGAGCGGTGACTCTCAGGGCCGCGGTCAAACGAACATATGGTATCGTGTATGGCATGGAGCGGACGACGGTCTATCTGACCGAGCGCCAGAAGCGAGCTCTCGAGCGTTCCGCCAAGGCGGAAGGCCGGAGCGAAGCCGATCTGATTCGGGAAGGCGTGGACATCGTCACGAGCCGGCTTCAGGCCGCGGAGCCTCGCCTGCCCTTGTTCGAGAGCGGTCAGCCCGAACTGGCAGAGCGGGCCGATGAGGAGCTCGCCGGGTTCGGCGAGTGATCGTTCTCGACACCAGCGGTCTGCTTGCCGCAATCGACGGAAGCCAGCGGCACCATGCCGAGGCGGCGGCGATCATCCGGGCATCCGCGGGACCGTTCCTGTTGTCGCCCTTCGTGCTCGCGGAGCTGGACTACCTGTTGGCGACGAAGGTCTCGCAAGCAGCGGCGGTTGCGCTCCTGGACCAGGTCGCGGACGGCGCGTATCGCCTGGAGCCGATGGCAGCGGACGACGTCGCCCGGGCGGCCCAGATCGTCGCCCAGTACCGCGACCTGCGCCTGGGGCTCGCCGATGCCTCACTCGTCGTCCTGGCCGAGCGGCACCACACAGTCGACCTCCTGACGCTCGACGAGCATCACTTCCGGGCGATCACGGGTCCCGGAGGGCGCCCGTTCCGGATCCTGCCGGCGGACGGTCGTTGACGTCTGCCTTTCGGGGCCCACAGATGACTTTCCGTTCCAGCGGGAGTCTCATCCTTGATGATCACCCGAACGGAGCGACGACATGAAGCTGACGGCATCGATGATGCTGACCCTGGACGGCGTGTATCAGGGCCCCGGAGGCCCTGACGAGGACCGGCGCGGCGGGTTCGACCGCGGCGGGTGGACCGCGGCGTACGCCGACCCGGAGGGGTGGCCCTTCCTGCTCGAGTGGTTCGGGCGCGCGGATGCGTTCCTCCTCGGGCGGAAGACCTGGGAGATCTGGGAGCCCTACTGGCCGCTCCATGACGGGGGCGACCCGGTCTCGCACGGGATCAACGTCCTGCCGAAGTACGTGCCCTCGACGACCCTCAAGGACCCGCGGTGGCAGCCCACCCACGTCATCTCGGGCGACGTGGAAGCCGCCATCCGCGAGCTGAAGGCGCAGCCTGGGCGCGAGCTCCAGGTCCATGGCAGCGGCGAGCTGCTTCGCTGGTTGCTCGACCGCGACCTCGTCGACGAGTTGAACCTGCGGATTTACCCGGTCATCGTGGGCGACGGCCTGCGTCTGTTTCCCGAGAAGGGCCAGACGCACAACCTGGAGCTCGTCGAGTCGCGCTCAACCCAATCCGGGGTGATGCTCCAGACGTATCGGCCGGCCGGCCGGGCGACATTCGGGCGGGCTGACGGGGAGTGACGAGCTACCTCGTCCTTCTGCGTGGGATCAACGTCGGAGGCAAGAACCCGGTCCCGATGGCCCGCCTCCGGCAGCTCCTCGAGGAGCTGGGGTACACGGAC
>DATLVO010000013.1:0-4847 GCA_035577485.1 Verrucomicrobiia bacterium | reverse complement strand
CGTGAGCCCGCCGAACCCCAGGTCCCCGCGGAGGAGCGTCTTCAGGACCTCCGGCGCGAGCGTCGCGGCCAGGTCCGGCCGGCCGGTCAGCGAGGGCACCGCGAGGTGGCCGGCCATCACGACGCGCGCGCCGGCGTCGATCGCGGCCTCGAACGGAACGAGCTCGCGCTCGCGCAGCTCGTCGGCCGACCGTTCGATCTCGGGCAGCCCGAGGTGGGAGTCGCCGCTCGGATCGCCGTGGCCCGGGAAGTGCTTGGCGGTCGCCGCGACGCCGGTCGACTGGAGCCCGCGAACGCTGGCCGCGACCAGCCGCCCGACCGCGGCCGGCTCGTCGCCGAACGAGCGGATCCCGACGACCGCGTTCCGCGGGTTCGTCGCCAGATCGCAGACGGGGGCGTAGACGAGGTTCACGCCCATCGCCCGCAGCTCCGTTCCGATTGCCCGGCCGACCTGCTCCGCCAGCGATGCGTCGCCGGTCGCGCCCACGGCCATCGCCCCGGCAAACGGCGTCGCGTCGTCGCCCAAGGCGTGGAGCTGGCCGGTCTCGTGGTCGGCCCCGATGAGGAGCGGTGGCAGCCCGAGGCGGGCGGCGGCGGCCTGAAGCGTGTCCGTCAGGGCCCGCACCTGGGCCGCGGAGCGGACGTTGAGGTGGCGGTAGAGCGTGACGCCGGCGGCGCGTCGGGCGAGGTCTTCGGCCGCGGCCGCCGAGAGCTCGAACCCGTCGAACGAGAGGAGGATCCGATCCCGCGTTGCGGCGTCGCCGCTCGCCAACTCAGCCCTTGACCGCGCCGGCCAGCCCGCGGACGAAGTACCGCTGGACGAAGATGAAGAAGATCAGGATCGGGACGACCGTCATCGTCACGCCGGCCGCGATCGAGCGGAAGTCGGACGAGAAGAAGCCCTGCAGCGCCGCGAGCCCGACGGGCAGCGTCATGCCGTCGCGCGAGTGGAGCATCAGCGAGGGCCACAGGAAGTCGTTCCACGACGTGACGAACGTGAAGATCGCGACCGCGGCCATCGACGGCCGGACGATCGGCAGCAGGATCTGCCACCAGACCCGCCACTCCCCCGCCCCATCGACGCGAGCCGCGTCGATCAGGTCGTTCGGGACGCCGCGGAACGCCTGGCGCATCAGGAAGATGTTGAAGGCGCTCGCGAGGCCCGGGACGATCACGGCCGGCAGCGAGTCGTAGTAGTGGAAGACGTTGACGGCCAGGATGAAGCTCGGGATGTAGGTGAGCTGGGCCGGGACGATGAGCGTCGCGAGCAGCAGGTAGAAGATCAGGTCCCGGCCGCGGAACCGCATCTTTGCCAGGGGGTACGCGGCCAACGCCGAGACGAGGACGTTCAGGGCGGTCACGAAGATCGAGACCGTGATGCTGTTCACGAAGAACTGGACGATCGGCAGGCTCGCGAGCACGCGCCCGTAGTTGTCCAGCGTCGGATGGCCCGGGATGAGCTGGGGCGGGACCGAGGCGATCGGGTCCAGCGGGCCCTTGAGCGAGGTCAGCAGCATCCACAGGAACGGGAACACCGTGATCGACGCGAGGAACGTCAGGATCGCGTACCAGCCCACGTTGCCCAGGCGCTGCCGGCGCCGGCGGCGGCGCTTGGCCGAGCGGGCGTCGACGAGGGCGCTCGGCTCCGCCGCGACCGGCTCGGCCACGCCGATCGCGCTCATCGCTCCGGCTCCTGCCGCTCGAGCAGGCGGACGTTCACGATCGAGAACACGAGGGTGATCGCGAGCAGGACGATCGCGATCGCGCTGGCGTAGCCCGCATGGTGGAGCTGGAAGGCCTGGCGCCACAGGTAGAAGACCATCGTGACCCCGCTGTCGAGGATGCCGCCGGTCCGCGCCGTCAGCACGTAGATCTCGTCGAAGACCTTGAGGGCGGCCAGCGAGGAGATCACGGCGACGAACACGATCTGCGGCCGGAGGCCCGGCAGGCTGATGTGCCAGTGCTTCTGGACGTCGTTGCAGCCGTCGATCCGGGCCGCGTCGTAGAGCTCCTCGGGGATGTTCTGGAGCCCGGCCAGGAAGATCACCGAGTAGAAGCCGACGCCCGCCCAGATCGTGAGGAGCATGGCGATCGGCAGGATCAGGCTCGGCGTGGCGAGCCACTGGATCGGGTCGTGGATCACGCCGAGCGACTGGAGGACGCCGTTGATCAGCCCGTTGCGGTCGAAGAGCCAACGCCAGGACAGCCCGATCGCGATCGAGCCGCTGACGGCCGGGACGAAGTAGAGCGCCCGATAGAGGTGGATGCCGGGGAGCCGGCGATTGACGACGATCGCGAGCGCGATCGAGAGGACGATGAGGATCGGCGTCGCGATCAGGTAGATGACCGAGTGGGTCAGCGCCAGCCAGAAGGTCTCGTCCTGGAACACCTTGAGGAAGTTGTCCAGGCCGACCCAGACCGGCGGCGTGATGATGTCGTAGTCGGTGAACGAGTAGTAGACGACCGCCAGGATCGGGTAGACGACGAAGACGGCGATCAGGGCGACGGCCGGCAGCAGGAACAGGTACGGCGTGGCGCGAAATCGCGCGGTCATCGAACGGACACCTTCATCGTCGAATGGTCACTGGGGAGTGGTGTCCGGACCGCCCGATCGGGGGGCATCGGGCGGTCCGGGGTGTTGGGGGATGGTGGATGGATCGGCGCCGGCGCTACTTGATCAGCGCGTTGGCGTCGGCGACGGCCTTGTCGAGCGCCTGCTGTGCAGGAACCTTGTTGAACAGGGCGGACTCGATGGCCTTCAGGACGATCTGGTTGACGTCACCCTTCTTCGGGATCGTGGGCACGATGTCCGCGTACGTCGCGATGATGTCCTTGGCGAGCGGTCGGGCGCTGTCCTCGATCGCGGCCGGAGCCGACGAGAAGAACGGATCCTCGAACGCCTTCGGCGAGGACGGGTAGATCGAGACCTGCTGCGCGAACTGGACCATGCTGCGGGGGTTGGTGAAGAACTGGGCGAGCGCGATCGACGCGTTCGGGAACTGCGTGTCCTTCTTGACCGAGATGCTCATCAGGCCCTTGCCCGTGACACCCGACTTGCCGAGGGGGGCCATCGCCACGGCGAGATCGCCATAGAGCGTGGCGTTGTTCGACTTGACGTCGCGGATCAGGTTCGGACCCGTCGCGTAGAACGGCGCCTGGCCGGCCGAGAAGAGCAGGAGGCCCGTCCGGTCGTCGGTCGTGGTCAGGGTGGTGTTGTCGACGGTGCCGTCGGCGACCATCTGGACGTACGTCTGCAGCCACGCGACCGCTTCCGGTGAGTTGAACGTGAACGTCTTGCCGTCAGCGCTGATCGGCTTGACGCCGCCCTCGTAGACCATCTGTGCGATCAGGTCGTTGACCGTCAGGCGGATGTCGCAGACGGTTGCGGCCTTCTCCTTGAGGGTCTTGCAGAGATCCGGGATTCCATCGATCGTCTTCGGGAAGGCCGTCGGGTCGAGCCCCGCCTTCTCGAAGAGCCGCTTGTTGATCAGCTCGACGTTCAGGCCCTGGTACCAGGGGAACTGGTAGTTCTTGCCGTCGACGAGTTGTTCCTTCCACAGGCCCGGGAAGTAGATGTCCTTGACTGCCTGGGGGACGTTGTCGTCGAGGTTGAGCAGGACGCCGCGGGACGCGTAGTCCGAGACCCAGCCCTCGCTCACCGAAAGGTTGATGACGTCCGGCGCGTTGCCGGCGGCGAAGGCGTTGTTCAAGTCGTCCTGGAAGGTGGCCTGATGGTCTTCCCAGTCGACCTTGACGCCGGGATAGGTCGCCTCGAAGCGGGCGATCGTGTCCTTGATGTAGCCGTCGAAGGTCGGCGACAGGTAGAACGTCCAGAACTTGATCGTGGCGTTCGCTTCGACGTTCTTGATGACGGCCTCGGCCGGATCGACCGGCAGCGGGGTCGCGGCGACCGACGCCGACGGTGCCTCCGAAGCCGCGGTCGACGCCGACGCGGCCGGCGCGCTCGGGGCGGTGCTGGTGCTCGGTGACGGGCTGGCGGCGGAGCAGGCCCCGACCACCAGGGCCGATGCCAGACCGATCGTCAGGATTCGCTTGAACTTCACGTTGCTCTCCTCCTCGGTTCGATTCCATACGAGCCCGGGGTGACCGCGGACGCGGCCGGCCCCCTCAACGGACGGCTTCGCGTGCGACCACCTCCTCACCTGGTCGACGACCCGGATCGGCGGCGGGCGGGCCGTCGTCGATCAGGGCGATCGCGCCCCACGGGCCGATCTCGAGGTCCGGCGACAACAGCCGGACCTCGGTCTCGGACAGCAGCTCGCGGGCAAATGGCGAGCCGACACAGATGGCATCGAGAGCGGCCCAGATCCGGTCCAGGAGCGGACCGCCGGCCTTGCTCACCCCGCCGCCGATGGCGACGAGACGAACGTCGTAGGCGAGCACGAGGGCGTGGACCATGCGGGCGATCCAGGTCGTCGCCGTGTCGACGATCGCGAGGGCCGCCGCGTCGCCGGCCGCCGCCGCGGCGAAGACGTCCTCTGCGGTCGGGTCGGCGAGGGACGACAGGGAGGTCGACTGGCCCGATGCGATGGCTTCCCGCCCGGCTCTGGCGATCGCGGACCCGGCGGCGAGGGCCTCGAAGCAGCCCTCGAGGCCGCAGGCGCACGTGGGGCCACCCGGCTCGAGGACGACATGGCCGATCTCGCCGGCCACGCCGCGCACGCCGCGATGGAGCCGGCCGCCGAGGACGATCCCGGCCGAGATCCCCGTCCCGATGCTCAGGTACGCGAGGTCGTCGATCGGGCCGAAGGGCGCCCGCCGATGGAGGCCGGCGGCCGCGGTCCGGACGTCGTTCTCGACCGCGACGGGCACGCCGAGGGCCGTCGC
>DATLVO010000012.1:0-7634 GCA_035577485.1 Verrucomicrobiia bacterium | reverse complement strand
ACCAGCCACGAGCGGCGGATCCCGGGATCCTCCACTCCCCCGGACGGGCGACGATCGGTGGGTTGGGTCACGTTCGGTGTCGAGCATGACGGTCCGGTGGCCTTGTCGGCAAGCCGCCGAATTGGTACTTCCCGGAGACCCCGACCAGTACTTCCGTACTACCGGCCCATCCGCGGACCCTCAGGCGGTGCGCGGCTCCGTCCGGCGAACGACGCGCTTCATCCGGTATAGACCGGCGTCGGCGACCGCGATCAGCTCGGCCGCGGTCCGGCCGTCCACCGGGAACGTCGCCGCCCCGACCGAGATCCCGATCGGAACCGCCAGCCCGGAAGCCGTGCTGAACGCGGTCTCGGCGAAGGCCGTCGTGAGTCGCTCCGCCGTGAGGGCCGCCTCGTCGGGACTTGCGTCGGGCAGCAGGATCGCGAACTCGTCGCCGCCATAGCGGGCCGGAACGTCGGAGCCGCGCAGGGTCCGCCGGATCAGGTCGGCGGTGAACCGCAGGACCTCGTCGCCGAGGACGTGACCGAAGGTGTCGTTGACGAGCTTGAAGTCGTCGAGATCGAGCATCAGCAGGCTCAGCGGACGGTGGCCGCGGCGGGACCGGACCGCCTCCTGGCCGAACCGTTCGTGGAAGTAGCGGTGGTTGAAGAAGCCGGTCAGGGGATCGCGGTCGGCGAGATCCCGGGCCTCCTCGTACAGCCGGGCGTTCTCGAGGGCGATCGAGGCCTCGTTGGCGATCGTCCGGACGAGGCTCAACCGCTCCGCGTTCATGTCGATCGCCGCGCCCGACATCAGCTCGACCAGGCCGATCGACTGGCCCTTGGCGATGAGCGGGAGCATCACGAGGGATTGGTGGCCTGCGGCGGCGAGGAGGCGGACCTCGGCCGGATCGGCCTCGGGATCCTCGATGTCGATCGTGATCGTCACCTGGTCCACGAGCGCCTGCAGGGTTCGGGGATAGAGCCTGACGTCGAAGAACGGCTCCAGCTCGTCGGCCGGCACCGCCGGGTAGTAGCCGAGGCTCGCGACGCGCTCACCGTCGCGGTCCCACCGTGAGATCGCGCACTCGTCGACGCCCATGACCGTGGCCAGGTGACCGGCCAGGACGTTCGCGACCTGCCGCGAGTCGAGGCTCGCAGCGAGCTCGCTGCTCACGTCGAGCAGGAGCCGCAGCTCCCCGGCGAGGTCCCGGCTGCGGGCGAGGTTCCGAGCCGACTCGAGGGCGGTCGCCGCCTGGTCGGCGAGGATCGAGAGCAGTCGCAGGTCGTGCTCGCCGAACTGATCCAGCCCCAGCTTCGAGAGGGTGATCACGCCGATCACGACGTCGTCGTAGCGCATCGGGACGACGAGCATCGATTCGTCGACGTCGTCGGTGCCCGGGATCGTGGCGCCCCGCGGGTCGGCGTTGGCGTCCGGGACGAGGATCGGCTCGCCGTGCTGGCCGACCCAGCCCGTGAAGCCCACGCCGAAGCGGGTCCGCAGCAGATCGAAGTCGACCGCCTCGTACGCCCCGACCCGGCCCTCGAAGGCGATCGGCACGAGCAGGTCCGGCGGCTCGATCACGTACACCCGGGCGTTGTGGTACTCGATGATCCGGCCCGTCTCCTCGACGATCGCCCGGCCGACGGCATGGGACCCCTCGGCTCGGCTGAGCCTCGCGGACGCCGCCTGGAGCACCTCGAGCTGCCGGCCGAACAGCTCCGGGTCGGCGACGACGGCGGTCCGAACCGCGAGCTGACGCGACGTCGTCGCATCGACCGCGCCCTTGCGCCCGGTCCCGGCCCGAGCCGCTTTCGCTGCGCGCGCTGGTTTCGGGCCGCGGGGGGACCTGGGCGGATGCGCGCTCATGGCCGAACGGTCGCACGCACCTGCGCGCCCCGCTGCCGTCCGGTGGTACCTCGATCGCGGTGCGAATGTACGGGCTCCCCGGACCGGGAGGGCCCCCCGATCGTGTCGGCGCCGAAGGCTCAGCCCGGGCGACGGGTCCCGGCGATAGATCGCGCCGCTGCGGCTCCCCCTGCAGCGGTCCGGCGCGAGGCGGCGCGGCGCTCCTCCGTCGGCTTCTCACCGCGGACGACGGGATGGCCGGCGGCACGCCAGGCGGGCACGCCGCTGGCGACCCACGAGACGTCGTCGAAGCCGGCCGAGCGGATCAGCGAGGCGGCGATGCTGGCGCGCATGCCCGACGCGCAGATCGTCACGATCGGCCGGTCGCGGGGCAGCTCGGCCAGGCGATCCGGCAATGAGCCGGCCATCAGGTGGACGCTCCCGGGGACGTGTCCGGCGGCGTACTCGTCGGCCTGCCGGACGTCGATGACGAAGGGGGTGTCGTAGGCGGTTGCGCCGCGACGGTGCTCGCCGCCGCTGGCAAGGCGGCTGGCCAGCTGGTCGACGGTCAGGCGGCCGTTCGATTCGAGTGCGCCGCCGCCATCCGCCCAGGCGCCGAAGCCGCCGCGCAGATGCCCGACGAGGCTGCCCTCGGCGCCGATCCGGAGGGCCTGACGCGCAGCGTCGTCCCAGTCCGAGGCGTGGTCGAGGATCAGGACGAGCGGGCGATCGGGCTCGACGACCCAACCGAGCCACGTCCCGAACGACGGCGCCAGCGGGATCGAAAGCGATCCGGGAGCGTGGGCGACCGCGTGGGCGGCCGGTGACCGAAGATCGAGGATCTGGGCGCCTCCGGCCAGCGCGGCCCGGACCTCGTCCAGGCCCATCGGCCGGGCATCCGGGACCCGGCCGCCGAGGAGGGCCGGGCCGGCCTGGTTCGTCGGTCGCATCCGGGCGAAGTAGCGCGGCACGGTGGGCTGGCGGTGCAGCAGGCGGCGGGCGAACTCGTCGACGTCCGAGACGCGGAGGAGCGCGTTGTGGCGGCGCTCGTAGCCGATCGTCGAGGTCGGGGTCGAGGCGATCCCGGACGCGCACAGCGATCCGGCACCGTGGGTCGGCTGGACGACCACGTGATCGTCGTGGGCGAGGACGACGTCGTGGAGCGAGCGATGCATGTCGTGGGCGTAGGCAACCGCGTGCTCCTCGCCGAGCAGGTCCGTCCGACCGACGGCGCCGACCAGCAGCGAGCCGCCGCTCATCAGGAGGGCCGGATCCGTTCCCCGGCTCGTGTCGGCGACCGCGTAGGCGACGTGCTCGGGGGTGTGGCCGGGCGTGTCCCGGGTCGTGAAGCGGAGTGCGCCGACGTCGAACGTCGCGCCGTCGCGAAGCGGGCGATGCTCATGGCCGAGATTCGCTCCGGCACCGATGACGTGGGTCGCGCCGGTCAGTGCGGCCAGCTCGCGGCCGCCCGAGACGTAGTCGTTGTGGAGATGGGTCTCGACGACGTGCGTGATCCGGACGTCGAGCTCGCGTGCGGCCTCCAGGTACGCGTCCACGTCCCGGCGCGGGTCCACGACGGCGGCCACGCCGGCCGAATCGTCGGCGATCAGCGTCGACAGGTGGCCGAGACCCTCGATCCGGAACAGCCTCGTCAGCATCGCGCCGAGCGTAGCACCGACCCACATCGGCACGACCGCGTTCGTGGCGCAGGGGCGAGGCTGGAAAGGCGCCGCCGAGAAGCGGAGCGAGCGCACTTCAAGGTGCGTGGGCGAGCATCGCAGGCGGCAACGCGCCCAGCGTCGTCCCTGCGAGACAGCCGGCAGTCTTGGCCAGCTACATCATCACGAGGCCGCCGTCGACCGCCAACACCTGTCCGGTGATGAACGCCGCGTCGTCGGACGCGAGGAAGGCGACGGCGTTGGCGATCTCGTCGGTCGTGCCGAACCGGCCGAGCGGCGTGGCCGCGACGATCTGGGCCTGGAGGTTCTCCGGGAGGTCCTTGGTCAGCTCGGTCAGGACGAAGCCCGGCGCGACCGCATTGCAGGTGATCGAGCGCGATGCGAGCTCGCGCGCCGTCGCCTTGGTCAGCCCGATCAGGCCGGCCTTCGCAGACGAGTAATTGGCCTGGCCGGTCTGGCCGGCCTGGCCGCTGACCGAGGTGATGTTGACGATTCGTCCACCCTTGGCCTTGAGCATCGGCCGGGTCACGGCCTTCGTCATGTAGAACGCGCCGAACAGGTTCGTCTCGAGGACCTCCCGGAACGCCTCGACGCTCATCCGCATGATCAGATCGTCCCGCGTGATCCCGGCGTTGTTGACGAGGATGTCGATCTTGCCGAAGGCCTCGAGGACGCCCTTGACCAGGCTGTCGGCCGCGGCCGGATCCGACGCGTCGGCCTGAACGGCGAGGGCGCGACGACCCAGCGCCTCGATCTCACCGACCGTCGCCGTCGCCGCGGTCGCGTTGCCCCGATAGCTGAACGCGACGTCCGCTCCCTGGCCGGCCAGCCGCAGGGCGATCGCTCTCCCGATCCCCCGAGACCCTCCGGTGACGAGCGCCGACTTGCCGGTCAAGTCGATCACGCGTGGACCTCCCGATGCGTCCGCTCGGGCTCGCCCGGAGCGACGTCGTCGAGGGCCACATCGATCGAGCCGGGCCGTCCCATCAGCTCGGCGAGCGCTTCCGGGATCGGGTCGACCGAATCCCAGTCGACCGGCAGACGGACGGTGACGTCTTCCGGCCGGACCGCCGCGTCGCCGGCTCGTCCACGGGCGGGATCGGCCGTCCATTCGATCGTGACCGCGCCGCTCGTGAACCCGGCGCCGAACGCGACGATCGTCACGTTGTCGCCGATCTTCACGCGGCCCTCGTTGACCGCCTCGGCCAGGGCGATCGGGACCGACGCCGCCGACGTGTTTCCGTACTTGTCGAGGTTCACGAACATCTTGTCCATCGGCAGGTCGAGACCCTTCGCGACCGCCTCGATGATCCGGATGTTGGCCTGATGCGGGATGAACAGGTCGACATCGGACGGCTGCAGGCCGGACCGCCGGATCGATTCGAGCGCAGTTGTCGCCATCGTCTTCGTCGCGAACCGGTAGGTCTCTCGCCCCTCCATCCGCACGTAGTGCTCGCCGCGCGCGATGGTCCCGGCCGATGGCGGCGCCTTCGACCCGCCCGCCGGCAGCCAGATCATGTAGGCACCGCGCGGCTCGGTCGTCATCTCGATCCCGAGCGCACCGCCCGGCTCGTCGGACGCCGAGAGGACCACGGCCCCGGCCCCGTCGCCGAACAGGATGCACGTGCTCCGATCGGTGTAGTCGAGGAACCGCGTGAGCAGCTCGGCGCCGATCACGAGGACGTGCTTCGCCAGCCCGGCCTGGATGTACGCCTGTGCGGTCGCGAACCCGTAGACGAAGCCGCTGCACGCGGCCATCACGTCGAACGCGGTCGCCCGGGTGTTGCCGATCGCCTCCTTGACGAGGGCCGCGGTCGAGGGCATCCAGTAGTCCGGCGTCAGCGTGGCGAGCAGGATCAGGTCGATGTCGTCCGGCTCGATCCCGGCGGTCCGGATCGCCCGGAGGCCGGCCACTGCGCCCATCGACGCGGTCGTTTCATGAGCGGCGGCGACCCGCCGCTCTCGGATTCCCGTCCGCGTCCGGATCCACTCGTCGGACGTGTCGACCATCCGCTCGAGATCGGCGTTCGTCAGGACCTGGGACGGGGCGTACCGGCCCCAGCCGGTGACATGGGCACGGCGGGCGGGCGGCTGCCCCGCTGGAGCGTCGTTCACAGGGGTTCCACCTCGATGAGCGGCTGCTTGGCCTTGACGAGGGCACCGCTGTCCGGGATCACCCGGACCACCCGGCCAGCGAGATCGGATTTGATCTCGTTGAAGAGCTTCATCGCCTCGATCAGGCCGACCACCTGGCCGACGGCGATCTCGCGGCCGGCGGCGACGAACGGCGCGGAGCCGGGCGCCGGCGAGCCGTACCAGACGCCGGTCAGCGGGGCCTTGACGCTCGGCCGGCTGGGCGCCTCGACGGCGAAAGCGGATCCGTCGGTTGGGAGCGCGCCGGAGGCCGGCTCGGCGACGGCACCGATCGGCGGGACGACGCTCGCAGCAATGGCCGAGGGCTTGCGGAGGACGAGGCGGGTCCCACCCGCCTCGACCGCGAGCTCCGACAGGTCGGAGCGGTCGAGGAGCGAGCCGAGCCGGTCGACGAGGGCGAGCAGCGACGCATCGGCCGGGTCGACCGGCTGCGCCGCGGGCCGCTCGACGTCCTCGGTCATTCGGTCCACCGTCGGAAGATCAGGGCGGTGTTCTGGCCACCGAACCCGAACGAGTTCGACAGGGCGATCTCGATGTCGTGGCGGGCCGCCCGATCGGGCGTGAGATCGAGGCCCTCGGCTGCCGGATCCGGGTGGTCGAGGTTGATCGTGGGCGGGACGCAGCCCTCCCGGATCGTCTGGATCGTGACGATCGCCTCGATCGCGCCGGCCGCGCCGAGCGTGTGGCCGATCATCGACTTGTTGGCGGTGATCGGGATCTGCTCGGCATGCTCGCCGAAGATCGTCCGGATCGCCTGGAGCTCGGACTTGTCGCCCTCGGGCGTCGAGGTCGCGTGGGCGTTCACGTGGTCGATGTCGTCCGGGCGGAGGCCGGCCTTGTCGAGCGAGCGGCGAGCGGCCCGCACCGCGCCGATGCCGCCCGGCGCCGGCAGCGTGATGTGCGACGCGTCGGCGGTCGCGCCGTAGCCGATGATCTCGGCGAGGATCGGGGCGCCGCGGGCCCGGGCGTGACCGAGCTCCTCGAGGATCAGGACGCCGGCGCCCTCACCCGGGACGAAGCCGTCGCGATCCCGGTCGAACGGCCGCGACGCGGCCTCGGGATCGTCGTTCCGGCGCGACAGCGCGCGCATCGAATCGAAGCCGCCGACGAGCGGCTCGTAGATCCCCGCCTCCGAGCCGCCGGCGATCATCGTGTCCGCATCGCCCCGCCGGATCGTCTCCCACGCCTCCCCGATCGCGTGGCCGCCCGTGGCGCAGGCCGAGGCCGTCGTGAAGTTCGGGCCGGTCATCCCGTAGCTGATCGCGACCTGGCCCGCACCCACGTTCGGGATGCCCATCGGGATCAGGAATGGGCTGATCCGGTCGGGGCCGCGCAGGGCGTTGATCGAGATGCCGTCGACGAGCGTCCCGACGCCGCCGAGTCCTGTCCCGAGGATCACCCCGGTCCGCTCGGCCTCGTCGCCCTCGAACCGGGCGGGCAGGCCGGCCTGGTCCAGCGCCTCCCGCGACGCGACCAGCCCGAACTGGATGTAGCGGTCCGTTCGCCGCATGTCCTTGCGGTCGAGGACGTGCGACGCGTCGAAGTCCTTCACCTCGCCGGCGATCCGCGCCTGGAGCCGCGACGGGTCGAACGCGGTGATCGGCCCGATCCCGGAACGGCCCGCGACGAGGCCCTCCCAGCTCGACGCGACGTCGTTGCCGAGCGCACTCAGCATCCCCATGCCGGTCACAACGACCCGCCGTGGCGCGGCCGGCCACGACCAGCCGCGGGCGGTCGAAGGCGTCGTCTGCGGGGGATTCTCGGACTGCGTCATCGGACCAGCTTCCCGGTGCGAACGGTGGCCGCCCGGTACACGTCGCCGGCCAGGCCCCGTGCCGAGATCGCATTGGCGACCGCCATCGTGTCGAACTCGCTCCGGCGGATCTCCGTCCGGACCGCATCGCCGTCGATCTCGACGAGCGCCCACGACGCGGTGGGGTCGCCGTCGAACACGTAGCCGGCCGAGCCGTCGTT
>DATLVO010000011.1:0-19098 GCA_035577485.1 Verrucomicrobiia bacterium | reverse complement strand
ATCGTGATCTCGATGATCAGCAACTGGTCGGTGTAGGTCAGGCCGAGATACCCGCTGGTATGAAGGAAGCTCTCAGCGTCGTACTCGTTGAACAGCTGATACCGGTTGGCATCGGACACTTCGAGGGTGCTGACGAGAGGTTTCTGAATCGAGGCGGCGTTCGAGTCCTTCTCCTCGGTCGAGCGGCCCTTGAGCAGATTCACCTTTACGAGAGGCATGCACGAGTCCTTTGTTGCGGCTCAGATGTCAAGACTGGGCAGGCACTACATGGATCGAGCGATCACGGTGATCTCGACGAGCAGGCCGGCAACGAGGTCCGCGCGCACCGTCGTCCGTACCGGCTTCACTCCCGTGAACTTCTGCACGTAGACGGCGTTGAAGGCGGGGAAGTCCGCCAGGTCAACGAGGTGAACAAGGCACGAAATGACGTCGTCGAGCGATGCTCCGGCAGCCTCGAGCACGGTCTCGATGTTGTTGAAGGTCTGCTCGGTCTGCTCCGCGAGATCGTCGCTGACCACCTTGCCCGTGGTTGTATCGAAGCCGCCTTGGCCCGACAGGAAGATCCACTCACCCACCCGTAGCCCGGGCGAATACGGGCCGGCGGGAGCGGGAACCCTGTCAGAGCTAATGAGAGCTTTCATGGATGGACTGGGGCCTCCTCGAAGCGGCGTCGTCCGCAATTGTCGGAAGTATACATACCGATCGGTATACGCGATTGGACACGAACCTTACCACCAACTCGACGACGCGCAAGTCTGGCTCTGGCACGGAGCGCTCGACTCGAGCTCCACGGGGACGAGGCCCAGGCCGACGCGCAACGCGCAAAGCCGGACGACGGTCTACTGATCGGTATGTATACTAGAGGCCATGAACGACCGGCTGAATGCACACGACGCGCTTCTCAGTGCGACGAGTGAGCTGACATATGAGCGCGGCATCACGGCCACCGGAGTGGATGCGATCGCAGCGCAGGCGGGGGTAACGAAACGGACCCTGTACCAGCACTTCGGCTCCAAGGATCGGCTCGTCGCCGAAGCACTTAGCGATCGCAGCCGACGCGCACTGCTGAGCCTCGAGACGAACGCGAGGCGCCGCTCCGAGGAGACCGGCGAGCTGGCGATCCTGGCCCTGTTCGATGTGATCGAGAACGCCCTCCGCACGAAAACGAAGGGTGGATGCGCGTTCATCAACGCATCGCTCGAGATCAACCGCCCGGGCCATCCTGTTCGTGAGGCCGCGCTGGCGCATCTGCGCGCTCGGGAGGCACTCGTTCACCAGCTCCTCGTCGAGGCGGGCGCGGAAGACATCGACCTGGCCGCGCAGGTGGTGCTGCTCGTCGACGGTGCATACGCCGTTGGTGGGTCTCGGCGGGATCCGGCCGCGGCACGTCAAGCGAAAGCTGCGGCGGCTGCGCTGCTCGCGAGCCGAAGCGCCTCCGAATCCGCGCAAGGATGACGCGGTGGGTTCATATCAGATCGTTGACATGAGTCAGCTGGAGCTTTCGACACCGCTCATCGCCGACGGATGTCTACGACGCGGCGTGCCGCTACGCCTGGCACCACCTGGTATTGCGCCCGTCGTGGCCGGTTCGAGGGTCGCCGGGCGCGCGCTCCCTGCCCGCCATTACGGCAGCGTCGACGTCTTCCTCGAGGCCTTCGGTGCGGCGCGGGCGGGCGATGTGCTCGTCGTGGACAATGCGGGCCGAACGGACGAGGCATGCGTCGGCGACTTGACCGTACTCGAGGCACAGGCGGCCGGCATCGCGGCACTCGTGGTCTGGGGAGTGCACCGCGACACACCCGAGCTGCGCGAGATCGGCGTCCCGCTCTTCAGCTATGGAACCCACCCTGCCGGACCGCTGCGACTCGATCCGCAGGAGCCCGAAGCGCTCGCGAGCGCACGCTTCGGCGAACACGTCATCACGAGTGAGGACATCGTGTTCGCCGACGATGACGGTGTCGCCTTCGTCCCTTCGGACCGCCTCGATGAGGTGCTCGACGCCGCCCGCGCAATCTGGGAGGTCGAACGCGACCAAGCGTCACGGATCGCGGCGGGCGACACGCTGCGTGCGCAGACATCGTTCGATCAGTACCTGTCCCGCCGCGCCAACGATTCTTCGTACACGTTCCGCAAACACTTGCGGCAAATCGGTGGCGCAATCGAGGAATGACCAGTCTCACGGGCAAGACAGGGGATCCGATGCAGAGCTATGACATCCGCGACGACGACAAGTACGGTCAGCTAACACACATCGATCTGGCCGCCGAAGGCGCTGCGCACGACCCGTGGTTCAACCAGACGCTCACGACCGTGAATGACTGTGTCGTCCGTCTCGCGGTCATCGAGGGTCGGCTCGTCGATTGGCACAAGCATGAGCACGAGGATGAGTTCTTTCTCGTCCTCGAGGGCAGGCTTGAGCTCGAGGTAGAGGGGCGCGCGCCGTTCTTGCTCGGTCCCGGTCAGGGGGTGACGATCCCGCGTGGCATCGTGCACCGGCCGCATGCCCGGGGGCGCACTGTCGTGGTGATGGTCGAGTCAGCGACAGCGGTGCCGACCGGGAATGACTGACGTCGAACGGCTCAACGCCAGATCGCCACAACGGACCCGGCGAGCAGCGCCGCGAGCCCGAGACTGACGACCCGCCGACTGCGCTCGCCGTCGAGCACGCGACCCAGCCAGCCGCCCGCGGCGGCCCATAGCGCGGCCGTCGGGATCACGATCGCCGTCATCGTCGCGGCCGCGAGTAGGCTGCCGGGGACAACCGGCAGGTTCGCCGGCCGGAACGCCGCGATCGCTCCAAGAGCGAAGATCCAGCCCTTCGGGTTGATCGCCTGGAACGCCGCGGCCTGGACGACGCTCATGGGGCGCGCGAGCTCGCCGCGCTCGAGCGCGTGGGCGCCCGCGACCTGCCAGGCGAGGTAGAGCAGGTACGCCGACGCCGCGATCTTCATCACGACCGCCAGCGTCGGCATGGCGCTCACGATCGCCGCGAGCCCCGCGGCCGCGATCAGCGCCAGGGCCCCGATCCCGAGCGCCGTCCCGGCGATGTGCGGCATCGTCGACCTGAACCCGAATGCCGCGCCGGACGCCCAGAGGAGGACGTTGTTCGGGCCCGGCGAGCCTGTGCTCACGATCGAGAAGGCGACGAGGGCGAGCCACTGGTCCATGTTCGGACGCTAGAGTCGGAGATGCCGGCGGGTCTTGTACGATCCTGCCGTGGTCGCACAGGTCAGCGCTCCGCAGATCCGCGCCTGGAACCCCGGCATCGCCGGGATCCGCGAGGTCTTCCATGCGCGCTTCACCGACCACGCCTACCCGAAGCACACGCACGACGTTTGGACGCTGTTCATCGTGGACGACGGGGCGATCCGGTACGACCTCGAACGACGTGCCGGTGGCGCCGAGACGTCCATGGTGTCAATCCTGCCGCCCCACATCGTCCATGACGGCCGGGCAGCCGACGCACGCGGCTTCGCGAAGCGCGTCCTCTACCTGGAGACGAGCGTCATTGATGAGGCGCTGATCGGCGCCGCGGTCGATGACCCGATCCTCCACGCCGCCGGCCTTCGATCGCGGGTGGCGGCTCTCCACGATGCCCTCACCTGTGCCGACGACGCGCTCGAGGCTGAGACACGACTCGCGTTCATCGCCGAGCGCATCCGCTTAGCGTTGGGCGCCGCTGACGGCGGCGGCACTGGACGACCAACCGACGAGCTCGCCGAGCAGCTCCGGGCCCACCTCGACAGCCGTCTGTTCGAGCCGATCACGATCGCCGACGCGGCGGCGGACCTCGGCGCCTCACCGACGCAGCTGGCACGGTCCTTCTCGGCGACGTTCGGGATCGCGCCCCACGCCTACGTCCTGGGCCGTCGGCTCGAGGCTGCCCGCGCCCGGATCCTCGACGGTGAGCCCCTGGCGGAGGTCGCGGCGGAGGTCGGCTTCTACGACCAGGCGCACCTGTCACGGCACTTCCGGCGGTTCATCGCTACGACGCCCGGCCGGTTCGTGGCTGCCGGGTAGGACCAACCATCACGTGTCGGCTTTGATTTGTCGGCAAATGTGCGGAAAGCGTGAGTGGAGCCGACACTCGGATTTGAACCGAGGACCTGCTGTTTACGAAACAGCTGCTCTACCGCTGAGCTATGTCGGCCGGAGCGCCAGTATAGAAGCTGTTTGCAGACAGCAGCTCTTGCTGACCGGCCCCGAAGGATCCAAGGGAAGGCCCGGCACCGCTACGCCGGCATCGGTTCGATGTTCTGGTTCAGGCGGAACACGTTCATCGGGTCATACCGGCCCTTGAGCTGTGCCAGGCGGGCGTACTTCGACCTGCCGTAGGCGCTCTGCGCGATGCCCGTGTCGGCCTGCTCGTTGACGTAGTTGGTCGTCATCGAGAGGTCGCCGAGCCGTCGGGCCGTGCGGCGACACCATGCAATGGCGAGCTCGTCGTCGTCCGGACTGTCCCAGACTCCCTGGGAGATCCAATAGAACGCGCCTGCCCTGCCGGAATACGCCGTTGCGTCCTCGTCGAGATCGCAAACGGCGCCGCCTAGCTGGAGGCAGTAGACCTCCAGTCCGGGGATCGGCATCTCCTCGAGCGAGTTCGCGATGACGTCGATGACGCGATCGTCCATGTCGGCAAGGAATCCGCCCTTGGAGTAGTACCGCCGACCCCAAGGCAGGAGCTCGTCGCTCGCGCGCTGAAGTTCCACGAACGTCATGTCCATCCTCGGATCCTGGACGCCTCGCGGGAACGCGAAGCGTTCGGCTCCCGAGTCCCCGCCGACCATCGAACCCGTCGAGATGGCCCGGACCAGCAGCTCGTCCTTCGAGGCGATGAAGGCGGCGGTGAGCTCCCGCGGCGCGTTGGCTGCCGCATCGCGGTATCGCGCCAGTGTCTCGGCCGTGGCGGCAGAAGGATGGGTCCAGCGCCTGATCGATACCGGACCCAGCTCGTGCATGCGGAATTTGAACCTGGTCACGACGCCGAAGTTGCCGCCGCCGCCCCTGATCGCCCAGAACAGCTCGGGCTCGAGATCTGCGTCGACCCGCGAACGGCGGCCGTCCGCCGTGATCAGCTCGACTTCGATGAGGCTGTCGATGGTTAGCCCGAAACGGCGGCTGAGATAGCCCATCCCGCCGCCAAGCGTCAGGCCGCCGACGCCTGTATGCGACACGACTCCGGCCGGTGTCACCAGGCCGTACCGCTCACCCGCTGCGTCGACGTCGCCGAGCAGAGCGCCTCCGCCGACATCAACCGTCTTCGTCCGCGGATCGACCACGACGGCGTTCAGCTGCGACAGATCGCAGACGATTCCGTCGTCGCAGGTGCCCAAGCCGGCGAAGCTGTGGCCGCCGCACCGAACCGCCAGAGGCAGCCCGGTATCGGCAGCGATCCTCACGATCTTCTGGACATCGCTCGCGGTCGCGGCCTGCACGATCGCTTCTGGTCGACGCTCGATAACGGCGTTGTAGACGCGACGGAGACGGTCGTAGTCCGGGTGGCTCGCATTGACCACGCGGCCGTCAAGCCGCGCGCCACTGAGTACGCCGACAACGGCATGAACCAACGGATCCTCCGATTGACGTACCCGAAGGACGATCCCGACGTGGAGAGACCGAGCCGATCATGCAGGGCCTCACGACGAAATCAGAATGCGCATCGACCAGGCAGCCTACCAGCCGCCGAATGGATCGCGTCACCGCACGCGGTGAGAAACCACCCATCTTGCTACCTTGGCCCGACTGCTGGTAGTATCGCAGTATGAAGGTCAGTGTGAGCCTCCCCGGCGAGGATGTCGAATTCCTTGACGACTACGCCAGGGAGCAGGGTCTCGAATCTCGATCGGCCGCGGTCCATCGAGCGGTTCGGCTGTTGCGCACGGCTGAACTGGGTGGGACGTACGAAGCGGCGTGGGCGGAATGGGCCGCTCAGGACGACGGCAGCGTCTGGGAATCGGCGAGTGGCGACGGACTCAAGTCGTGATGCGCCGCGGCGACATCCATGCTGTCGATCTCGATCCCGTCCGAGGATCCGAGGCAAACAAGCGCCGGCCCGCGGTGATCGTCAGCAACGACGCCGCCAATGCGACGGCGGGGCGACTCGGTCGCGGCGTGATCACGGTGCTTCCCGTGACATCGAACATCGACCGCGTCTATCCCTTCCAGGTTCTGCTTTCGGCCGCGCAGACAGGGCTCGATCGCGACTCCAAGGCACAGGCTGAGCAGATCCGATCGATCTCCGTGGAGCGCGTCGGTGACCAGTTAGGCGTCGTCCCGAACGCGACCATGCTCGAGATCGACGAGGCCGTGCGTCTGCACCTGGGCCTGTAACGCCGGGAGCGCGCTGCGCATCACGCGGGAAACGTGCGAAACAGCTGCTCTGCCGCTGACCGATGTCAGCGCCGATCAACGAGCGCGATACGATCAGACCGCAGCCACCTCGACCTCGAACCGATCGAAGAGAACCTACCGCCGGCTGCGGGCCATCCCGGACTCGTATGCGAGGGTCCCCTCGGGAGCCTCGGTGCCCCGCTCAGCTGATCACCGGCGTTGGCGTCTCGTGGTCCGGCGGCTGGAAGTCGCTGTGCTCATGGACGACTTTCCACTCCCCAGCCTCGCGGCGGTAGAGGTGGGTAAGTCGGAGCGTCCGTCGGCTTGGCGGTCCGCCATCGATGCTGACGGTGAAGCGGGACACGCCAACCGTCCATGCGATGTCGCCAGCCGAATCGAAAGCGATCAGCTCGTACGACAGGTCCCGTCCCCGCGACAACCGCGACGCCACGGCCCGGAACATCGGCTCGAGCTCGACCCAGCCGCTCTTCGAGGGACCAAGCGCTGCGAACAGGGTCACCGGCGCCCTGCGGGACCACATCGCGAGACGAGGTCCCACGTCGCCGTGGACCAGCGCGTCTTCGGCTTTGTGCTGGCGTCGCCACAGCTCCACGGCGAGATTGTCCGGCTCCGTCATGTCAATCAACCTCCGTGATCGCGGCGCTCAAGCGAGACGTCGCCGCGACTCGGCCACCGGCGGCACGACCGACTGGGCATCCACGTGGCTGAAATATTGAGCAGTCGCACGAATTTTTCGCCGGTGGCACCCATGATCGTGACGAAGGGGTTCAAGACCTACTACGAGACGGAGGAGCCCGCTGGCTGAGTGGACGCGAAGCGCACGCTCTTCCACATCCTCAAGTAAGGCGCGCGCGGCGGGAAGGGAGGCGCTCCGTGCCTCTTTCCTCGGGTCGCTGACCTGCTGGTAGCCCCTACGAGGGTCGCATCGGCGGTCCCATCGGGCAGCTCGAGGGCGCCGGGAGCGGTGATCGCCACTCCCGGCCTCATCCGTCACGTCGGCGGTCGACGACCATGGCCGCATCCGCGATCGCCTCTGCCGGCTACTTCGGCGTTACGAGGTAGTACGTCACGAACCCAGGCTCGCTCGCGGCCGTGAGCGAGGACCAGCCGTCAGGACCCGCCGTCCCGAGAGGGACGGTCCGCAGATGGATGATCACGGTGCTCGTCTCGCACTCGCCGGCTCGGAGGAGGTCGCTCGAGCTCTGGCCGAAGCTCGGCAGGAACGCCTTGTCTGTGGCGTTCGGGCAGCGCGCCGGGTCCTGCAGGTATTGCTGGGCCGTGATTCCCAGGATCCTGGGAAAGAACCCGATTCCCTTGTGCTGCGAGCCGAGAGCGGTCTGCCCGTCGTGGATATGCCAGTTGGGCGGCAGCACCGAGGCTTCACCGGCCGCAATGGCGGTCGCGCCATACGCCGTCATGACCAGGATTGTCGCCGCGAACGCCGGGAGGAACCAGCGCCTGAGAGCGCGGTTACCTCTGCTGAGCCGGTCGCCGCTCGCGTCCATGCTTGTCCGTTCCATCACGTTCTCCCTTCCCCCGGCGCCGCGGACACCGCCACGTGCTCGATCTCGTGGAAGATCCGGACGCCGGCGCCACCTTCCGGGAACATGGCCCGGACCACTTCATCGATGTCGGCTGCGTTGAACGCCCAGCCCTCCAGCACGATGCCGACGCCAGCGCTGTCCGTCAGGAGCGAGACGCGGGTGACACCGAGGCGTGCGAGACGCTCCGCGACCTCGGGTCCCACGATCGGCTCCACGGACTGCGAACCGGCGACGAGCATCGAGATGGCCACGCGGGAGTCCTCCTCGCTGACAGGGCAACCTCAGTCGGTCGCAGCGCGAGGCTAGGTGACGCCGGGGCCCTCATTCATCGGGGAAACCCCGTACCGCGTTCGAACGAACCAGGGAGGCCAGCTCGGTCCGGTTCCGCAACCCGAGCTTGGCGAGGATGTTCGTGATGTGCCGCTCAACGGTCTTGGGCGAGACAAGTAACGCCTCGGCAAGCTCGCGGTTGCTCCCGCCGCCGGATACGAGGCGGGCGATCTCGCGTTCACGATCGCTGAGCGTGTCGAACCCGTCCCCGTCGCTCGCTGGGCCGCGACGCCACGCACGGACGCCGAGACGTCGCAGGGCCTGCGAAGCCAGACGACCCTGGCTCAGCGCGCCCATCCGTTCTGCCAGGTCCGCCGCGGCCGTGAATGCCGCGACGGCTCGCTCGCGATCGATTCGGACGAGGGCCCGGCCCAGATCGAGGCGCACCCACAGGAGATCCTCGAGCAGGCCAAGGGGCTCGAGGGCCTCGGCGTACGAGTCCAGGATCGAGACCGCGGCGAGATCGTCGCCCTCGGCGCTGGCGATGGCTGCCATCGCGCGCATCCGCGACAGATCGCGTTGGAGATAGCCGCCAATCGACTGCACGTCCCATGTAGCCAGCTCGCGTCGCGCAGCCTCGACGCGGCCGATGCGGGCGAGAAGCTCGGCAGAAAGGATCGACAGTTCGGCGCCACACCGCGGGCAGCGGGCGAGAGTTGAGGCGCCCCGAGCCGCTGCGAGCTCCGACTCGACATTGGTCGCCGCCCGTGCCCCGCCGTATCGCGCGTGCCAGGCGGCAATGGTCTCGTGAATCGCGATGAGGTAATGCGGGTCGGGCTCGGATTCCGCATCGCGGTGGAGTGCCCGAATGGCGGCCGCCGGGTCGCCGAGCGAGAGCTCGATCGCATGGAGGACCGAGGCAGCGTTCCCCCAACGTCGGGGTGCGTTCGCGACGCGAACCTCGAGCTGGCAGGTCTCCGCCGCAATGGCGCGGGCCTCGGCGAGACGGCCCATATCGCGGAGTCCTCGCGCCGTGCCGCGCCCGGCCTCGATCATCAGCGTCGGAAGCACGAGGCGCCGCGCAAGGTCCCACGCCCGCTGGAACTGCGCCGCCGATTCCCGGACCAATCCGAACGTTCTAAGGGTGAAGCCGGCACGAGCGAGCGCAGCGACCTGCGACTCCTCGTCGAGGCCTTCCGCGACACGCACCACGGTTCCGCTTAATCGGATGACGTCGTCGGCCCGGGCTTCCTGCATCGCCCCATCGCATGCGGCCTCGAGTGCCACGAGGTAGGCTCGACGGCCATCCGGCGAGAGCCGATCGAGGCCGCCGGCCTCGGCCGCCAGCTTGTCCGCGGAGGCCAGTGCCCGAGCGGCCGTCCGGCTTCCGGAGACCGTCTCGTGATCCAGCCAGAGCTCGACGTCGGCCAGCAACGCGTCGAGGCGGACGGCGACCTCCAGTGGCGCCGGCGACGCGTCGCGGGCGCGATCAAGATGCTGGTGCGCTTCGCTCGGGCGGCGGAGGACGTAGGCCGCACGAGCCGCTTCGATCTCGGCGTGCTGCCGCTCGATCGCATCAGTGGTGTTCTGGCTCACGAGCGCCCAGCGCTCGAGCGCTAACTCCTGCTCGCCGATGGTGGCAGCGAGC
Source organism: Verrucomicrobiia bacterium (assembly GCA_035577485.1). Taxonomy (GTDB): domain Bacteria; phylum Chloroflexota; class Limnocylindria; order Limnocylindrales; family CSP1-4; genus CF-46. The sequence continues at coordinate 9,285 of DATLVO010000011.1, read as the reverse complement.
TCCGCGATTGCCCGATCGAGGCCGATGCGCCCGGCCGCACCCGGGTCGAGGGCGTCGCTGATGGAGGCAAGAAGGCGCAGATCGTCTCCGGTCAGGAGGCGGCGCCCAGGTGCCGCGAGCAGGCGCGCCGCCAGCGCGGCCGTCGGTAGACCGGCGGCCATGCGATGGTCGAGCGCCTCACGCAACACCCTCAAATCGTCGCCAGCCGCGGTCTCGATCCACTCCGCGAGGCGACTGTGCAGCCGATGGCGGGCGGACGCCGGAAGGCTTTCGGTCGCTGCCTCGCGGATCAGGTCGTGGGCGAGGCGGACCGTCCCGCTGATCTCGACGCCAAGGCCGTGGGCGACGAGCTCTCGGGCGGCATGGCGGACCTGATCGACGTTCCAGTGGAGGAGCTCGGCGATCTCGTCGACGAGGAAGGGACGTGCCCCGATGGCCAGCGCAGCGAGCAGCGCCCCCGCTTCGCTGCCCAGGGCTTCGAGCCGCTTCGCGATGAGTCGCGACGGATCGACGTCGCCGCTGCTCCTGGCAAGCGCCTCCAACCAGAAGGGCGAACCTCCGGAGCGACGCCACAACTCGATGGCCGTGACCTCATCGAGGCCTCGATCGATCGCCCGGGCGAGCGACAGTCCGTCCGCGAGCGGCAGGGGTCCCAAATCGATCACGACGCGGCGCTCGGCGGGGATGCGGTCCTCGACGGTCGCCCGGTATGCGGACGATGGGGACGACGGGCGGCTGACCGCGATCACCGTCAACGGCTGACGAGACGCCTCGGCGGCACGAAGGAGGTAATGGATCAGTCCGAGAGACTGATCGTCGACCCATTGGAGGTCGTCGACGGCGACCAGCAGCGGACCGAACGACGCCATCGCTCGGTGCGCCGCCTCGAAGATCCGCAGCGGCTCCCGAGCTTGCCGATTGCGGCCCCCGAACGCGAGCCCTTCCAGGCTCGCTCCGTGGACCGGAACCGTCGACAGCTCGCGGAGAAGCTCGCCTACCGCGGCCAGCGGGACTGACTGGTTCGGCTCGAATCCGGCGACGCGGACGATTCTCGGAATCCGGGCATGGGCGATGATCTCTGCCAGAAGACGCGTCTTGCCGCTGCCTGGCTCTCCCGCCACAAGCGCGGCGCCAGGCGCTCGATCGTGATTCGAACGCCGTGTCAGCGTCTCGAGCGCATCGAGCTCCTTCTGACGGCCGACGAACCGCGCACTCATCCCGGCAGGGTACGCTCCGTTGTTCGGCCCGAGGGGCTAGGTCGGGCCTCGGAGCCAGCCGCGCAGCCTGAATACAGCTCCGCTACCGCCGAGCGATGATGGCGCCAAGGACGAACGGCCGATGTTGGCGGACCTCAGATCGTCACGCCTCGGACGAAATCACGGCGCCGCTGGCGCGTCAGGACCGACTGACAAAGCAGAAGCAGTACTCCTCGAACCCACCCGAGCCGTCCCCGGGTGCGAGGAAGTGCAGCTTGTCAACCATGTGGTTGTGGCCACCGACGAAGGAGCGATAGATCCCGGTCGCCTCGATGACGTCCAGCTCGAACGTCCCCTCGAGGAACTGGCCGCCCGCCCCGTCGTCCACGAACGACGCATCGCTCCCGGTGAAGCGCATCGCGAAGGAGCCTCCGGGGACGTGGTAGGCACACAGATCGCCGGCGAACTGGACGAAGAAGCGGCCGATCGTCTGATTCGGATTGGTGTGGCCTGGTGTTCCGCTCACGGGATAGATCCCGACGGTCGAATACGACCCGTCGTTCACGTCGACTGATGAGAGGCCGAGGTTCGGCCCATCGACGACGGGGCCGTAGCGACCCTTCAGCAGGACCAGGAAGGAATCGCCGACCGCCGAGCTCCTGGCCAGGAGCTGCGCGGGTGAGAGCAACAGGCCGCCGAGTCCGAGCAGCCCGCCGCCGATCGCGGCTCGACGGCTGATCACGTGAGGGCTGGCAGTCATCGGCCGCTCGGTGGGCACCACGACACGGCTCTGGGCAGATTCCACGGTGATCATCCCTCCACATCCCACCCGCGCAGGACGATGCGCGAGGGCAGGCGCGTCGATCGAGACGGACGACACGCGCCTGACTCTGGAGAAGAGGACGAACTAGCGCACGGCCCCCCAGGCGAGAGCCATGGATGCGGGAGGCATCGAGCTCTTCAGATCCAGACGGGCAGGGTGCGCCTGCCGGCCGATGGAGTCAATGGCAGGTTCTGAAGGGCGTTGGCGATCTCACCCGTGGTCCCGGGTCCGCTCGGTGGCCCGGCGATGGCGATCACGGGCAGGGCGAGCACGTCGCACCTGGACTGCCCGCGGTGATCGTGGGACGCCAGGGTGGGACGGCCGTCGGGGACGACGCGGGCGCGGCCCGCTCGCCGCCGACCGCCCGCCCCTCGAGCCGACTCCGGAGGCTCATGAGCGCCCGCCTCGTCCGGGTCTTCACGGTGCCGATCGGCCAGCCCAGGTGGGCGGCGATCTCCGACTGCGACAGACCCGCGTCGTACGCGAGCACGATCACGGCGCGCTCCTGCGGTGCCAGCGTGGCGAGGGCCCGCTCGATCGAGGCGCGGGTCTCCTTGCCGGTCAGGGCGGCTTCCGGGACCGGATCCGCCCCGGCGGCGCCGATCAGCGCCCCCGAGCTCGTGAGCCATTCCGCGACGGATTGGTCGTCGGCGTCGTCGCGGCCGAACGACGAGAAGGTGCTGGCTCGGTCGCGACGGCCGGCCGAGCGGAGATGATCGACGGCCCGGTTCCGGGCGATCGTCGTCAACCAGGTGGGCAATCGCCCCCGGGACGCGTCGTAGAGCTCCGCTCGGTTCCACAGGGCGAGGAACGTCGCCTGCACGACCTCCGCGGCCACCAACCGATCGCGCGTGACCCGGAGGGCGGCGGCGAACACCACCGGATGATGCCGGTCGTAGAGGCTTGCCAGCGCGTCCTCCGACCCCCCGATCATCTGGCGCAGCAGGCTCGCATCCGTCGTCGGATCCAGTTCCGGGTCGGTCGCCGGGCCAGGCCGCGGGGCATCGGCGGCCTCGTCGTTTGCGTTCATTCCACCCCTCCCGATTGCGTTGTGTCACGCTATCTGCTAAGTATCTCGCGAGAGAGATACCAATGTACAGATCCTTTCCGGCGCTACAATGGACAAATGACGGATGACCCGACCGATCGCCTGCTCGTGGGCTGGGACGAAGCCCGGCCCGACCTCCAGGTGGGAGCGCTCCAGGTGACGGCCCGGCTGAGCCGGATCGGACCGCACCTAGCCCGCCGACAGGAGGAGGTCTTCAGCCGCTTCGGCCTGAACCGGGGAGAGGTCGGCGCGCTGAGCGCATTGCGCATCGCCGGCCCCCCACATCAGCTCTCCCCGACGCGCCTCGCCAAGGGGCTGATGCTGTCGTCGGCGGGGGTCACCAGCCGGATCGATCGTCTCGAGCGGCGCGGGTTCGTGCGGCGCCTGGACGACCCGAACGACCGCCGCGGCGTGATCATCGAGCTCACCGACGAAGGCCTTGCCGTCGTGGACGCCGCGGTCGCCGCCAACTCGGCCAGCGATCGCCAGCTCCTGGAGCGCCTCGAGCCGACGGAGATCGAGACGCTCGAGGGCCTGCTTCGGAAGCTCCTGGGCGGGCTCGAGCTGCCGGACTGATCGCCAAGCGCTGAGTCCCGGCCTGATCCGGGCTCCGATCCTTCGTCCCCGAAAACTGCCCGGAGCGCCGCCGGCGTATGGCCTTGGCTGGATCTTCCCCGGTGACCGACGTCTTTCCCGCAGTCGGCGCGAAGCGGAAGCCAATCGCCAGGAGAAACGAAGAGTGAACCGAACAACATGGCTGGTCGCCGTCGCGCTGGCGACCATCGCAGCAGCCTCCATCGCGGGGCCCGTCGCCGCTGTATCGGGCAAGACCGGCTTCGGCTTCCGTGCCGCCGACATCGGCGGCTTTCGCACGGGCGTCGCGTCCCTCTCGGGCGGCGGCGTCTTCGACCCGACCACCGGAGTCGGTCACGGATCGGGCGGCTTCAGCTGTCTCGAGGATGTCGCGCAGGGCCCGCTGACCGGCTGCCTGGCCGGCCAGGGCGTCCGCTGGGATACCGACAGCCTCGCGCGCAGCACCACCTTCAAGTGCACCGGCGCGCCGACCGAGGCCCTGAAGTCGGCGACGACGAATCCGTCGACGGTCGTCATTCACGCGGACTTCTACCGGGCTGGTGACGCGAACGACGAGTCCTTCCGGGCGCTGATCATCGTGTCCCAGACCGACATCGCGCCCGACATCGATGGCGTGCAGAACGTCTGGATCCAGGGCGTCGGCTGTGGCACGGCCGTCGGCAGCGTCAACTCGGGCGGGCCGGCCGCCTGACGGGTCGTCCCCTCGAATCGGGCCGGCGTCGTCGATGCGACGCCGGCCGTTGTCGTTCAGATCCGGGTCGCCCGGGTTCGGCGATGGGTCAGATCAGGGGCGCGATCAGGGCGGCCGCGCGGGCCGCGCCGTCCGATTCCACGGGGCGGTAGTCGACCGGACGGGCGATCTCGGCCGCGATCGCCTCGGCGATGACCTCCGGCGGCGACGCGTCGTAGTCCATGCGTCGCCCGGCCCCGTAGCGCTCAAGTCGATGACGGACGTGGCGGTTCTGCTCGAAGTGGTTCCGGAGCGGGAAGTAAAGGAACGGGCGACGCGCGGCTGCGAGCTCCATCGTCGTCGTCAGGCCGCCCTGGACGACGGCGAGGTCGCACGCGGCGAGGTGCCGGAACAGATCGGGGACGAACGGCCGGACCTCGACCTCGGGCGGCGCACCGAGCACGGCCGGATCGATCCGCGGGCCCGCGACCGCGATCATCCGCAGGCCGTTGACCCGTCGCGCCGCGTCGGGATAGCTCGCGATCACCCGGCGCAGGAGCGCCTCGCCGACACCCGAGCCGCCGACGGCGACGATCACGACCCGCTCGTCCGGCTGGAAGCCGAGCTCGTGGCGCAGCTCCTCGCGACGCTCGATGAGCGGCGACGGGTCGAACCCCGTCACGTAGCCGCTGAACGCGTAGTGGCGCTCGGTCCACTCCCGGATCGACGGCAGGCTCGGCCCGAAGTCGTCGGGGACGATGTCGTCGGGCTCGCCCACGAAGATCGCCCGGTCGCGGATGCGTGGGTAGCGCTCGACGTGCTCGATCATCTCGGCGTTGTAGTCGGCGGTGAGGAACGCCTCGCGCTCGCCACCGGCCGGCATCGGCAGCCAGCCGACGAAGTCCGTCATCCAGGCGAACGCCGTGTGCTTCAGCTCGGGGTTCTCGTGGAGGAAGTAGTCGACGTCCCACGCCTCGTCGCCGATCACGAGGTCGTACTCGCCGCTCTCGACGACGTCGTGGAAGACCATGAAGTTCGCGACGAGGATCTCGTCCATCCGCCGGATCGCCTGGAACGCGTTCAGGTCGTGCTCGGACGATTCCGCCGTGATGTGGGCCGATTCGCTCGCGAGCTCCGCGCTCATCGGGTGAATGGTTTCTCCGTGGGCCTCGAGCACCGCCGTCACCGGATGCTGGGCGAGCCAGTCGATCTCGAGGTCGGGATGGAGCTTCCGGAGCTCGGCGGCGATCGAGACGTCGCGCTGGGCGTGGCCCAGCCCGATCGGCGACGAGATGTACAGCGCGCGCCGCTTGCGGGCGAGCGAACGGGTCCAGGTCCGGGTGGTTGACGGCGCGTTCATGGGACCGCGACCTCCGTGAGGGACCGGACGAAGTCCCGGATGAGCAGGTTGGCGAGGACCGGATGGCGGCCCGGGATCATGTGGTCGGCGCCCTCGACCTCGACGAGCGGCGCCCCGGTGATCTCGGCGAGCCGGCGGGCGCGAGCGATCGGCTGGCAGGTGTCCTCGGTGCCGTGGACGAGGAGCATCGGACAGCGCACGGACCGGCAGATCGCCTCGACCGCGTCGCGGTCGAAGGGGAACTCGACCTGCGCCTCGGCGATCATCGATTCCACGGACCCTTCGACGGCCCACTCGACGGCATCCTCGATCGCCTTGGTCGAGTGCGGCTCCGACGTGATCTCCTCGAAGAAGAACCGCGCGAAGTCCGGATAGTCCCGTTGCCAGTAGTGGCGATTCAGCTTGCTCCAGCCCTCGTACTCGGGCAGCTCGTCATCGAAGGTCGCGCCAGACGCGACGTAGTGGGGATGTGACGGGGTGAGGCGCGGAACGCCCACGGCGAAGGCGACGATGCCGAGGACGCGATCCGGGTTCGCGACCGCGTAGCGAATGGCGCGCCACACGCCGTCCGTGCAGAGGCCGACCAGGACAGCTCGATCGGTAGCGGTCCCGTCGATGACCGTCGCCAGATCGGCGACGTAGGAATCGTCGCTGAAGGCGTCCGGCTCGGTCGGCCGGTCCGAAACGCCGTTGCCGCGGCCGTCGTACGTCACGATCCGGTGGTGCCGACTCAGGTACGGGACCTGTCCCTTCCATTGCCGGGAGTGGATGATCGGCGCCGAGGGTAGGAACACGATCGTCGGGTCGCCCGTTCCGAAGACTTCGAACGCGATGCCGACGCCGTCAGGCGCCGCGAGGCGACCCGTCTCGTCCGGGAGGCGGGCTCGACCGGAGCTCACTGGAGGTCCCGCCCGATCTGGTCGACGAACGCCCGCAGGGCGAGGTTGACCTTGACGGGCTCCCGACCCAGCGGGTTGTGCCCGGACCCGCGCAGGATGACGAGCCGGGCACCGATGGCTGCGGCGAGTCGGCGACCGCCGCTGACGTCCGTGATCGCGTCGGCGTCGCCATGGATGACGAGCGATGGGCAGCGAACCCGCCCGGCGTAGCCGAGGGCCGCCGGCTCGGGCGAAATCGACCCGGTTCCGATCGCCGGCTCGAGGGCAGGAAGGTAGGAAGCGTCCTCGGCCGTGATGATCGTCTCCGGGTCCGTGTCGAGTGCCCACTCGACCGCGTCCTCGATCTGCTTGGTCGAGTGCGGCTCGTTGAACACCTGCCCGAAGAAGAACTCGGCGAAGGCTGCCCAGTCGCGCCGCCAGGCCGCGGCGCTGTAGAGGTACCAGCCATGCCAGGCCGGTGGAGTCTCGTCGAAGGCGACGGCATGGCGCCCCGGGATCGGATCGCTGAGCCCGACCGACGGGCCGACGAACACGAGCCCCGAGACCCGCTCCGGGTACGCGACGGCCGTCTCGAGCGCATAGCCGGCGCCCATCGACAGGCCCGCGACGATCGCCCGATCGGTCTTTGTCGCGTCGAGCACCGCGACGGCGTCGGCCGCGAACTCGGCGCCGTTGTAGGCCGCGACGGTCGTCGGGCGGTCGGAGCGCCCATTGCCCCGGCCGTCGAACGTGACCACTCGGAAGTGCCGGGCGAGGTAGGGGATCTGGCCCTTCCAGTGTCGGGAGTGGATGATCGACCAGGTCGGCATCAGCAGGATCGTCGGCGAGCCGTCGCCGTAGCGCTCCCACGCCACGTGGATCCCGTCCCGGACGATCACGCCCGTCTCGTCCGGGTAGCGAGCTCGTGACTGCTCCCGACGGACGGGCGGGGGCGGAGGCTCGGGCGCCACGCGACGCTCGGCCAGCCGGCTCACGTCCGACCTTCCTCGATCGCCCGGATGATCGTCCCGACCTTCCGCAGGGCCGAGCGACCGGGCACCTGGTCCGCGGAGAAGCCGAGCAGGACCATCGACTCGACGCCGTAGAAGGGCAGACCCATGAGCGTCGCCGCCTCCATCGGCGTGAACGGTCCGAGGCCGCCGAGGCGGTGCCCCTCCCGCTCGGCGACGTCGGACAGGAGGGCGAGCCAGCCGGCGACGTACTCGCGGACGTGGACGGCGACATCCTCGTCGGACCAGCCGGCCGCGATCATCTCCTGGAGGACGCGAACGTACCCCGACTCGATGTCCTCGTCGAGGAAATCGCAGGCGCGATCCCACTGTTGCCAGAGCGGCTCGGGTCCGCCGAACATCGCCCGCTGCCGCTCGAGGAGTCGGGCGTTCTCGGCCTCGAGGAGCGAAAGGATCAGCTGCTGCTTGCTGCCGAAGTGGTAGTGGATCTGGCTGAGCGGGACCTCCGCCGCCTCGGCCACGGCGCGGGTCGAGAGGTTGGCATAGCCGTCCGATAGGAGACGGGCCCGCGCCGCATCGAGGATCGACACGCGGGTGGCGGCGGTCGCCCGGTCCCGGCGTTCGGCGCGGGTGCTGGGTTCCGCCGCGGTGCCATCCACGATCGGTCGAGGATACGACGCTCGCGTCACGCAGCGACCGAGTAGACCGCGACGAGGATGAGGATCAGGCCGAGGGGGTGGGTCAGGCGACGGCCCCACGGCAGGTTCTTCTCGACGGCCGTGAGCCCACCGAGCAGGAGCATCGCAGCCACGTTGGCCAGCCCGACGCCGAACATCACGAGCATCAGCGACCAACAGCAGCCGACGCAGAACGCCCCGTGGGCGATCCCCATCGCGAACGCCTCGCGTCGCTCCGAGACGCCACGCCAGCGGTTCAGCACGAAGCCGAGCGGGCTGCGGCATTCGTCGAGGCAGCGATCGCGGAGCGGGCTGAACTGCCAAAGGCCCGCCGCGAGCAGCGTGCTCCCGAGGATGAGCTGGGGATGCGCCGCGAGCCAGGGCAGCGCGTCGACGGCGGCGTGGATCCCCCGGTCGAGGATCCAGGCAGCGAGCCCGAACGCGCCCCAGACCGCGAGGTAGCCCGCGAGCAGCAGCACCACGAGCCGGCCGGGCCGCCGCCGGCGGCGGACCAGCGCGCCGAACGTCATCACGAGGGGCACGCTGCTCGGGAGCATCATCGCGATGATCATCAGCACCCAGCCCGCCGCGAACAGGAAGGCTTCGAGCGGCAGCGGCCCGACGCCGCCCTCGTGATGGAGGTAACGCCCGTACGGCGATGCGCCCCAGATCCAGAGGGCGAGCCATGCGGAGACCGCGAGGGCGACCAGGAGACCGCCGAGGATCGCCTGGTCGCGACGCGGGACGCGAAGGTGGGCGGGGCTGAACATCGGTCGCTCCTCCGCGCGTGATCGGGGCTACGCGGCGAACCGGAAGTGACCCTGGAGGGCGTTGTGGCCCTGGAGGTCGACGCTCGGGATGCCGTGGCCGCTGCCGTCACGTGTGTACTGGCTGGCCTTGCTCGCATAGACGGGCGACCCGGGGACGGTGCTGAAGACGGTCTCGGCGAGCGTCGTCGGGTTGCCGGTCGCGCCCACGAACGGCGCCATGTCGGCATCGACGATCTTGCCGATCGTCAGCCGCCCCTTGCCGCCCTCGACGCTGAAGGTGATCGGCGAGCGCTCCACC
>DATLVO010000010.1:0-7756 GCA_035577485.1 Verrucomicrobiia bacterium | reverse complement strand
TCGGTGGAGTCGTCCTGGCTGATCCGGGCGGCGGAGCGGACGACCTCGACGAGCGGCCAGAACGTGATCCCGTCGCCGTATGCGAGGCAGCGCCCGCGGAAGACGGTCGCCTCCTTCGAGACACGGGTGACGAAGTCCGCGATCAGCCGGGTCTTGCCGACGCCGGCATCCCCGATCACGGTGACGAGCCGGGCCGTGGACGTGGCGGCGATCTCGACGAACGCGCCCCGGAGGACGTCCATCTCCTCCTGGCGGCCGACGAACGGCGCGGCGCTGGCCGGAGCCGGGGCGACCTCGGCGTGGACGCCCAGGAGGCGATAGGCGGGGACCGGATCGGGCTTGCCCTTGAGCGTGAGGTCCAACCGCTCGACGTCGACGTGGGACCGGACGAGCTCGTACGTCACCTCGCCGATCAGGATCTCGCCGGCCGGCGCGCTCTGCTCGAGCCGCGCGGCGACGTTCACGGCGTCACCGGTCGCGAGGTTCTGGTCCGCGTCCGGGTCCGTGTTCGCGACGATCTCGCCGGTGTTCACCCCGGTCCGGTTCGTGATCTGGACGCCGTAGTCGCGACCGAGCGCGGCGTTCAGCTCGGCCAGCGCCCGTTGCATGTCATGGGCCGCCCGGACGGCCCGCAGCGCATCGTCCTCGTGGGCCCGGATCAGGCCGAACACGGCCATGATCGCGTCGCCGATGTTCTTCTCGACCTTGCCGCCGTGGCGCTCGATCTCGACAGCCATCGTCCGGAAGTAGCGCGCCTTGATCTCGTTCATCGCCTCGGCGTCGATCGAGCCCGTGAGGGCCGTCGAGTCCTTCAGGTCGGTGAAGACGAGGGTCACCAGCTTGCGGACCTCCGAGGGCGGCAAGACCGGCGTCCGGGCGAACGCGCCCGACGGCTCGCCGACCGCGATGGCTGCGTCGGTGATCCCGATCGGACCGGGCATCGCGGCAGGGGGCGCCGCGGGCCCCGCGTGGCCGGCCGCCGCCGGGGCGCTGCCCGCCGCGAGCGGCGTCCCGCAGAAGCCGCACAGGCGGAACTTCGCCGGGTTCTCCTCGCCGCAGGCCGCGCACGTGACGGTCTCGGGCGCCGCGACGAGGGCCGTCCCGCAGAAGCCACACAGGCGGAACTTCGAGGGGTTCTCCTCGCCGCATGACGGACAGGCGATGGTCTCCACGATCGGAGTCTACGATGCCGTGCCTCGTCTCCCGACTCGCACCGCGTACGATGCGTCCGAGGGCCGCCCGAGCACGCGACCCGGCAGCGGCGAGGTCGACTCGATGGCGGTGGCCGACGACACGATGGTCCGGCAGGCATTGCGCGCCTGCGGCCTGTTCGGTGCCGCCGGCGACGACGTCCTCGATCCGATCGTCCGCGTGCTGCGGATCCGCCGATTCCGGCGGGGTGAGACGGTGTTCCACCAGGGCGATCCGGGCGACGCGCTCTTCGTGATGGCGAGCGGCTCGGTCAAGGTCGTCCTGCCGAGCGAGCTCGGACCCGAGCCGGCGATCGTCGCGATCCTCGGACCGGGCGAGTTCTTCGGCGAGCTCGCGATCCTCGACGGCGCCCCGCACTCGGCGACGATCGTCGCGGTGGAGCCGACCGAGGCCCTGGTCCTGCATCGGGACGCGTTCCTCGGACTGATCGACACCGATCCGGTGCTGCGGCGGGCGCTGCTCGCGTCACTGGCCACCGAGATCCGGCGGTTGACCGGGCATGTCGAGGACCTCCACTTCCTCGACCTCCCCGGCCGCCTCGCGTCGCGGATCCTGCGCCTCGCCGAGCATGAGCCGGCGACGGCCGACGGCGTCCGGATCGCCTGGCCCTACACCCAGTCCGAGCTCGCCGGCATGATCGGCGGCTCGCGCCAGTCCGTGAACCGCCTGTTCGCCGACCTGACCGACCAGGGCCTCGTCCGACTCGAGCGCGACCATCTCGTCGTCGTGGACGTCGATCGTCTCGCCGCCACGGTCGACCGTTGACCGAGCCCGATCCGCTCCGGGCGGCCCTCCGCGCGGTCGCCCTCCGGGCCGAGGCGGCCCGCCGACTGACGCCATCGGCCGGGACCGCCGTTCTCGGCTCGATCGTCGAGGCGACGGTTGCCCTGTTCGGCGCGGAGGCGGCGTCGATCGCCCTGTATGACGCCGCCGATCACCGGCTCGTCTTCACGGTCGCTGCCGGCGAGCACGGCGAGGAGGTCGTGGGCCTCGCGATCGATCCGAGCCAGGGCGTCGCCGGCTACGTCTTCTCGACCGGGCAGCCGATGGCCCTCGCCGACGTCGCCGTCGACGCCCGGTTCGGCCGGACGACCGCCGAGCAGACCGGCTACGTGCCGCGATCGCTCGTCGCGGTGCCGCTCCTCGACGACGAGGGCACGATCGGGGTCCTCGAGGTCCTCGACAAGCGGGACGGCGCGTTCGACCTCCGCGACATCGAGCTCGCCACGGTGTTCGCGCGGCAGGCCACCGTCGCGATCCGGGCGACGCGCATCGAGCGCGACACGACCCAGCTGCTGCGCGCCGTGCTGATCGCCCTCACGAGCGGAGCGGCCGACGCGCCCGGCGCGGGACGCGATCCGAATGCCGTCGGCGAGCCCGCTAGCGAGGCCACCACGCCGATCGACGTCGAGGCCATCGTCCGTGCCGCTACCGCAGAGCTCGACGCAGACGACGACAGCGACGCACTCTGGGCCCTCGCCGACGAGATCGCCCGGCTGCGGGGCGCGGATCCGTCCCAGATCGACCTCGTCCGCGAGCTCCTCGCGGTCCTCGTCCGGCGGGCGGAGCACGACCGCGGGAACGAGCGCGGCCGGGGCGCCCGACGCCCGGCCGAGCGCCCAGGCCAAACCCGGTGAGCACGAGCCTGCCGGCCTGGAGCGAGCCGTTCTCCGCGGCGCGGCGATCGGAGCTCGGGCAGCACCTGCCCATCGTCCCGGTCGAGCGCGCCTGGGCCTTCGGAGCGGGCGACGGTGCTGGGGTGACCGTGGCGATCGTCGATTCCGGCGTCGAGGGGTCCCATCCAGCCGTCGGCGGCGCCCTCGCCGCGAGCGTCCGCGTCGAGCTCCAGGGCGACGACAGCCGCGTCGTCGACGACGAGCCGCTCGACGTCGTCGGTCACGGAACGGCCTGCGCCGGGATCGTTCACACGCTCGCCCCGGCCGCGCGGCTCCTCAGCGTCCGGGTGCTCGGGGCCGACAACCGCGGCAAGGGCCAGGCCTTCGCGGCCGGTCTCGAGTGGGCGATCGATCACGGCGCGTCGATCATCAACCTCAGTCTGTCATCGCGGAGCGAGGCCCTCTTCGGCGTCTTCCACGACCTCGCCGATCGGGCCTATTTCGCGAACGTCCTCCTCGTCTGTGCGGCGAACAACGTGGCCGTCGCGAGCTACCCGTCGCTCTTCGCTGCGGTCGTCTCCGTGGCCGCCCACGACGTCCGGGACCCGGCCGTCTGGTTCTACAACCCACGCCCACCGGTCGAGTTCGGGGCGTACGGGCTCGACGTCGAGGTGGCCTGGAAGGACGGCGGCCGGATCGTCGCCACGGGCAACAGCTTCGCCGCGCCCCACGTCGCGGGCTATGCGGCGCGGGTACGGGCGGCCCACCCGGGCGCAACCCCGTTCGAGATCAAGACGATCCTGGCCGCGACCGCCACCCCGGCCGGTCCGTCGGCGGTCGACCACTCGCCCGGCCCCGGGCACGACGACGCCCCGACCGGCTGAGCCGGACGGGGCGGTCGGGGACGCGGGGATTCGTCCCGGGGGGGAGCGGGGTCAGCGGGTCGTGTCGTCCTCGATGTCGTCGTGTCCGCGATCGCCGGTGCCGATCGGCCGCCGGACCCGGTCGCCGCCGGTCCCGGGCAGGCGCGGCGAGAAGGTCTCGCCCGACGGCATCCCGTGGCCCTCGACGTCGTCGTCGTCCTTCAGCTCGCCGCCCGTCGCCGGCCGATGGAGCGAATCGCCACCCGTGCCCGGCACGCGCGGCGAGAAGTCACCGCCCGTTCCGGGCAGGCGCGGCGAGAACTGGCCTCCGGGTCCGCCATGGGCCTCGACGTCGCCGTCGACCGGCAGCCCGTCCTGGTTGTCGGTTGCCTCTTCACGCGGCGGCTTCGTCAGCTTCCTCATGACCTCGACCCTCTCATGACCCCGACGACGATCCGGTTCGCTCGGGAACGCCTGGTGATGTCGACACCCTACCTCCTTTGCGTCCGCTCCCGGATGCTGGCGGCGACGGGCGGATTGTCAATTTCGGGACATGCGCCGGGTTCCGGCACCGCCGTCGGGCTCATTCGGTCGTCGGGAGGGCCTCCGCGCTGGGTCGCGGCGTCCGCAGGTCGCGAAGCGAGGCCTGGTCGATGCCCGAGAACCGCGGCAGGTCGGCGGTGTTCGTCCGGTTCAGCCGCTCGGTCAGCTTCGAGAGGAACAGGGAGCCGAGCTCGGGGATGGCCATCAGGCCGCGGAGGGTCGCTGCCGGTACCTCGACGACCGTCGTCGGCTCCTCGGCGACCACGGTCGCCGTCCGTCGGCTGCCGGTCAGGGCGGCGATCTCGCCGAAGAAGTCGCCCGCGGTCATCGACGACAGCGAGCGGTACCCGCCCTCCGCGTCGGGCGTGCCGGCGACGGCCTGGCCATCGAGGATGAAGTAGGCGGCGTCGCCCACTTCGCCCTCGCCCACGATCGTGGCGCCGGCCGGGATGTCCCGGACCCGCGACGCTTCGACGAGCGCGCGGCGCTGCTCGGGCGTGAGCCGGTCGAGCGCCGGCAGGTGACCGGCCAGCCGGTCGAAGTCGGCGAGCGTCGCCAGCCGGACCGCGAGCGGAGCCGCGGGGACCGCCGACGCACCGCGCAGCGCCGACATCGCCCGTCGCCATTCGGCGGCCGGGCGGCCGAGGCCGGGCATGATCGCGGTCCAGAGACCGGCCAGGATCAGCACGATCGACGAGCCGACGATGAGGATCCGGACGTCGATGACATCGGCCAGGCCGGCGAGGGAGATCCCCACCAGGAAGACGACGTCACGGGCGACCGCGAAGGCGCTGAAGACACGGCCGCGGAGCTCGCGCGGCGTGTTCCGCTGCATCAGCACGCGACGGGAGATCGACGACGGGGCGTTGAAGAAGCCGGAGACCGTGACGAGCGCGATCGCGATCACGATCGACGTCGAGATCCCGTAGAGGATCCCGGCGATCCCCATCGCAATCGTCGAGACGACGATCCAGGAGCCCTCCCGGAAGCGCTCCGCGAACCGGGCCATGAGCAGGCTGCCGACGACGAAGCCGACCGAGGTGACGCCTTCCTGGAGGCCGTACTCGAACTCGGTCGCGTGGAGGGCGTCGATCGCGAACGGCAGGAGGAGCACGTTCCAGAGACCGAACGAGAGGTAGACCGGGACGCCCGTCAGGAAGAGCGACCGGAGGAGGGGCGTCCGGACGAGGGTCGACACGCCCTCCTTGAGGTTGGCGATGACCACGCCGATGCTCGTGTCGCCCTCGGCCTCGATCTTGCCGACGCGGACGAAGACGAGGCAGCCCGCGGAGAAGAGGAAGGTCAGCGCGTCGAGCCAGAAGGCCCACTGGATGTCGAAGGCCGTGGCGAGCAGGCCCGACAGCGCGAACCCGATCGAGGTCGAACCGAACGAGCTGATCATGATCCACGAGTTCGCCGCGGCCAGCTCCTCGTCCGAAGCGACCTCCGGCAGGACCGCGTCGTTGGCGGGGTTGAAGAACTGGGAGATCGAGCTCACCGCCGCGACCGCGAGATAGAGATAGACGATGTTCTTCCCGTCGTGACCGATCACGAACGGGATCGAGAACACGATCGCGGCCCGGAGGAGATCGGCGATCACCATGATCTTGCGTCGGTCGTATCGGTCGACGAACACGCCGGCGATCAGGCCGATGAACAGCGTCGGAATCGACGTCGCCATGAACATCAGCCCAACCGACAGAGCAGACCCGGTGAGGCGGAAGACGAGGATCCCGGCGGCCAGGTCCGTCAGGGCGGTGCCGACCGTCGAGACGAGCTGGGCCGACCAGAGGAGGCGGAAGTCGCGCTTGCGGAAGACCGAGAACGGCGAGGGCTTGGGGAGGGCCGGCTCCGCGGGGACCCCGTCGGGGGCGCTCTCGACGATGGCCTCGGTCACAGGCTGGCTCTCCCTCGAAGTGACGGATTGCCGCGGGTCCAGCGCTCCCTCGCAGCGCCGCCGCAGCCCGCCGAGTGTAGCGAAGCGGGATGGCCGCGCGGGCGCCGTGCGGGCAGGCTTGGTCAGGGTGGGCCCGCCGGCGGTGACCGCCAATCGGCGGCCGAGTGGGGGGGTCAGTCGACCCAGCGCACCGGCAGCGTGACTCCCTCGCGGGCGAGCAGCTCCCGCTTGATCTCGAGGAGCTGCTCGCGGCTTCCGAACCAGTCGCCACCGTAGCCGCCGATCGAGCCATCGCCGGCGATCACGCGGTGGCAGGGGATCGCGAGGCCGATCGGATTCCGCCCGACCGCGCCGCCGACGGCCCGGGCCGCGCCCGGCTTGCCGACCCGACGGGCCAGCCGCCCGTAGCTCGTCACCTCGCCCCACGCGAGCTGCCCGACCCCGCCGAACACCGTCTGATCCCAGAGATTTCGGGTTCCCAGGTGGAGTGGAAGCCCGGCGAATGCCCGTGGATGGCCGGCCAGGAACGCCTCGACGGCCGCCACGGCCCGGTCGAGCATCGGCGAGGGTCCCGCGACCCGTTCGAGGCCCGTCCGGCGGACCGCGTCGTCGACGAAGGGCGTTGTCGGCGTGAGCACGGAGATCGCGATCACGGCCCGCGTGGTCGTCGCGACGTGGATCGGTCCCCACGTCGCCGAGACCGTCCCGACGTGCAGCCCGTCTCCTGGGGTGTGCTCTGCCGGGCGGGGCGGCGGGGTGTCGAGGGCCGAACGAGTCATGACCGGAACGATAGGCAGTCGGTCGCCCTGCCGCACAGAGGCGGTCCCTGCCCTGGCACGCGCGCGGCGCCCCGATGCGCGCTCTGACCGGATGCGCGCTCTGAAAGGCATCCGCAAGCGTGAGCCGTCCGACGGCGACGCGACCGCCGGGCGCCGCCCGGCACCCTGTCGGGGAAGCGGAGCTGCCGTGAACGATCCGGATCAGCGCCCGACGCTCGTCCTGAACCCACCCGCGGACGTGGATTTCGCCGCCTACGCCAGCCGTGTCCTGAACGGCGGCGTGTTCGACCATGCCGAGCTTCAGCGCCGCCTTCGGGAGCGTTTCCCTCACGCGATCGTGCGGCCGCGAGAGCTGGCGGGGGAGCGGACGCAGATCTGGTACGTGTATCGGGACGGCCGCTGGATCCGATCGGAGTGACGTGCACCGAGAAGGAAGGGACGCGATGCCGAACGAACCTGACGACGAGCGGACCGAGGACCTGCGAGCCACGACCGATGCGATCCGGGCCGATGCCGAGCGGCTCGCCGAGATCGAGGAGGAGAAGGCGGGCCTCGAGGTGACGGATCCCGACCTCGACGCGCTGTCGGCGAAGGCGGTCGATCTGGCCGACGACATCGGGCGGAAGACCCGCGCCGAGCAGGGCCTGAGCGAGGAGCTCGCCTGATCGACGGCGGTTGATCCGGGGCTGGGCCACGCGAACCGCCCGGCCTGACGGCAGGCGACGCGAATCGGCGCTGTTATACTCCCAGGGAGTATGAGTGTCATCGCCCACGACCCGCTCCCCGAGGCCGCTCCCAGCGTCGAGATCGAGTTGCCGGTCGGCGGGATGACGTGCGCATCCTGCG
>DATLVO010000009.1:0-15408 GCA_035577485.1 Verrucomicrobiia bacterium | reverse complement strand
GACCGGCACTCCGCCCGACCCGGCCCGCGCGTAGAGCGGAACGCCGCTGCCGCCGTACCGCTCGGCGACGACCTCGGCCATGATCGCGAGCGCGGTCTCGGCGGGATTCCGCCCGCCGAGATCGAGCCCCACCGGCCCGCGCAGGCGAGCGAGCTCGTCCTCCCCCACCCCGGCCGCGCGGAGTCGCTCGCGTCGATCGCCCTGGGTCTTCTTCGAGCCGACCGCTCCGACATAGCGGCAACCGCGCCGGAGCGCCTCGACGATGGCCGGCTCGTCGAACTTCACGTCGTGCGTGAGGACCGCAACGGCGTCGTCGGAGCCGAGCGCGATCTCGTCGGCGATCTCGTCCGGCCAGCCGACGATCAGGCGGTCCACCCGATCGGGCGGGAAGCGCTCGGGGCTCGCGAACGACGCGCGGCCGTCGACGACGACCGTCTCGTACCCGAGCTCGCGGGCGAAGACGACGAGCGAGCGAGCGACCTCGACGGCACCGACGATCACGAGCCGAGGTCGGACGGGGAACGCCTCCACGAAGACCTGGCGGTCGCCGATCGTGACTGTCCGGGACGTCCCCCGCAGGAGGGCGTCGCGCGCCGCGGACGCGAGCGCGTCGTCCGCGTCGGCCGAGCCGAGCGAGCCCGTCGCCGACCCGTCCGCACGGATCGCGATCGGGTCGGCCGGCCGCGAGCCGGCCCCCGGCTCGTGGCGACCGAACTCGGCCGGTGGCGCGTCCGCCGGCAGGATCGTGGCGATCGCGATGCCGCGGTCGCGGGCCGCGCCGACGGCCGCTGCGGGCACCCGCGGCTCGACGAGGACGTCGATCGTCCCGCCGCACGCGAGCCCGACGTCCCACGCCTCCTCGTCGCTGATCCCGTAGCGGATCACGCGACTGTGGCCATCGGCACGGGCCCGCTCGATCTCCGTCGCGGCCGCCCCCTCGACGCAGCCGCCGCTCACGGATCCCGCGATCCGGCCGTCGTCGGCCCGGATGAGGACCGCGCCTTCGGGTCGCGGCGCGCTGCCGAACGTCCGGACGACGACCGCACGGCCTGCGGCCACCCCGGCCGCGGACCAGGTGTCAAGGGTCTCGAGCAGCTCCTTCATCGGTTCGTGCCTTCCTTCGCCGTCCTCGGACAGATGATCGCGGGCTCCCTGATGTCAGCGGAGGGGCTGGGCGACGTCCGGGTCGCCGGCCAGGTCGAGCGGGGCCGGTGTCCCGGTCGCGCCGAGGGCGCGGATCGCCGCGCTCGATTGGCGGCCGCCCGCGTCTGCGGCCGCTGCCGCCTCGCCGCCGCGCCGAACGTCGCCGGAGCGAACGCCCGCGAGGATCTCGCCGAGGCGCTCGAGGCTTGCCACTGTCCCCGCCGGGACGAAGTCGTCGATGTAGGGCATCGCGGCGCGCATCCCGCCGGCCAGCGGCTCGTAGCCGGGCGTGCCGGCGAGCGGGTTCAGCCAGACGAGTCGATGGCAGTTCCGGCGTAGCCGGGCCGTCTCGCTCGCGACGAGAGCCGGGTCGCCGCGATCCCAGCCGTCGGACACGACGATCACGACGCCCGACGTCCGCAACGATCGCCGGGCCCAATGGAGGTTGAAGTCGCGGAACGACTCGCCGATCCGCGTCCCGCCGGCCCAGTCGTTGACCGCCTCGGCGATCTTAGCCAGCGCGCGGTCACGGTCGCGGTCGCGCAGCAGCCGCGTGACCCGGGTGAGCCGCGTCCCGAAGACGAACGACTCGCTCTTGACCGACGACGCGGCGGAAAGAGCCTGGACGAACCGGAGCAAGAGCCGGGAGTGGCGCTCCATCGAGCCCGAGATGTCGCACAGGACGACGATCTGGCGGGGCCGCTTCGTCGCCCGCCGCCAGACCCACTCGGTGAACTGTCCGCCGGTCGCGAGATTGCGCCGCAGCATCGTCCGCGGCGCGAGCAGACGGCCGTGGTGGTGGAGCTCGTAGCGGCGCGTGCGGCGCAGCTCGAGGCGTGGCTCGAGGAGGTCGACCAACCGCTCGGCATCGCGCAGCTCCGCGGAGGTCATCCGGTCGAAGTCGCGATGGCGAAGGAGCTCGCTCGCCGAGTACGCGGTCGGCGCGGCGATGATCCCGTCGATCTCGGCGTCGTCGTCCTCGTCGGCCCCGATCGGCATCGGGATCCCATCGATGCGGTTCGCGTCGTCGGCCTCGGCCGACTCGTCGGTCGCCGGGGCCGCTGTCCCGTCGCTCGCGTCCGTGGGCGCCTCGTCGGTCGTCGGCGTGACGGGCCCGTCGGTCGCCGGCCGCTGCCGCTTCCGCCGCCGCCACCATCGGGCGAAGACCCGGTCGTAGATCTCGCGATCGTCGCGGCGCCGCACGAACACGGCCTGGCCGGCGGCCCGGACAGTCTCCCGCTCACCGACCTCGACGAGGGTCAGGGCTCGGGCGAAGTCGACCGCAGCGCCCAGGTCGGTCGCCAGACCGGCCGCCCGCAGGGCTCGACCGAACCCGACGCTTTCCGCAAGGAGGCGGCGGCCGTCGACCTCGGGGCCCCAGGGCGCGCGGACGATCGCGGGATCGTTCGGATCGCGGGGGATCGTCATCGTGGCGACGCCGTTACGCGCTCGCCTCGGCGAGGTACGCGCGGGCGGTCTCGCCGCGGATCCGGCGGATGTCCTCCTCGTACTTGAGGACGACGCCGAGGGTCTCGTCGACGACCTCGCCCGTCAGCTCGCGCGATCCGAGCGAGAGGAGTGCGGCCGCCCAGTCGAGCGTCTCGGCAATCCCTGGGACCTTTGTCAGATCGGCCTCGCGGAGGCGATGAACGAAGGCGACGACCTCGCGGGCGAGCTGCTCCGGCGCGTCGGGGACGCGGGCGAGGACGATCTCGAACTCCTTCTGGGCCGTCGGATAGTCGATCCAGTGATAGAGGCAGCGGCGTTTGAGCGCATCGTGGACCTCTCGGGTCCGGTTCGAGGTCAGGATCACGCGCGGCGGGCGGACGGCCTTGATCGTGCCGATCTCGGGCACCGTGACCTGGAAGTCGGAGAGGATCTCGAGGAGATACGCCTCGAACTCCTCGTCGGCCCGGTCGATCTCGTCGATCAGGAGGACCGGTGGCTCCCCGTCTTCGCCGGCCTCGAGCGCCTGGAGGAGCGGCCGCCGGATCAGGAACTCGGGGCCGAAGATGTCGTGGGCCCGCACGCGGTCCGCCTCGCCGCGTGCCTCGAGCAGCCGGATCTCGAGCATCTGGCGCGGGTAGTTCCACTCGTAGACCGCGGCATTGACGTCGAGCCCCTCGTAGCACTGGAGCCGGATCAGGCGCGTGCCGAGGCTGGCGGCGAGGACCTTCGCGAGCTCGGTCTTGCCGACGCCGGCCTCGCCCTCGAGCAGCAGCGGTCGGCCGAGGCGGAGCGCGAGGAACACCGCGGTCGCGAGCGACCGATCGCAGACGTAATCGCGCTCGCGGAACCGGTCGCGGATCGCGTCGATCGAGTCGAGGGCGTCGCCGGTCGGGGCCGGCTCGGCGGTCTGGGACATGGCGGCGATCCTACACCGCGATCTGCGGGATCGCGCGCGGAGCCTCCGCGTGCCAGCCACGGCTCGTCCTTCTCTGGTTCAGCCACGGGATGGGCGAACCGACGGCGGAACGGCTCGTCCTTCTCCGGTTCAGCCACGGGATGGGCGAACCCACGCCGGAACGGCTCGTCCCTCTCCGGTTCAGCCACCCGATGGGCGAACCCACGCCGGAACGGCTCGTCCTTCTCCGGTTCAGCCACCCGATGGGCGAACCGACGGCGGAACCGCCACTCCTTCTCCGGTTCAGCCACCCGATGGGCGAACCGACGGCGGAACGGCTCGTTGGCGAGCGGCGCTACCTACAGGACGACGATTCCACTGGCCGCGGGAGGCCGGGCCGCCCGCACCGCCGCGAGGACCGCTCGGGTATCCAGCGGAAAGTTGGGCCTGAGCGCTTCGCGATGATCGGCGAGCCGTCGCCGATTCGTGACCGTGTCGGCCACGAGGAGGATGACGATGGCGACGTCCGTGTCACGCGCCTTCAGGCCGATGCGGCGATCGAGAGCCTGAACATCGACCAGGCGCGTCTCCGCCCCCACGCCGACGACGGCACGGCCAAATCGACACTGGCCGTCCCAGGCCCGGAGATCGCCGGGGATCGGCACAGGAACCTCGGTCCGCCAAGGCACGGAGTTCGGAAGCTCGCGGCGGAATCGCTCGAGGAGATGGACCTGGCCCGCGTCTCGGATCGGATCTCCATCGGGATAGGCGCGGCCCGAGAACCGCCGCCCGACCGCGGCGCAAGCCATCGCGAGTTGGGCAACCGTGACATTCGGCAGCTCGGATCGTTCAATCCGCCCGAATGTCGATTCGGTGATGCCGACGGACGAGGCGACGGTCCTGATGCTCAGCCCGTGGCTGCGACGTGCCTGGCGGATCTCGCCGGCCGTGGATCGGATGATGCGTGTCCCTTGTTCTCGGCCTCGGTCCATCCGACGTTCACGAGTCGCCACGTCGGGAGCATGCGGCACGGCGCTTATCTGCTCATCAACGCGCCACCCGCGGAGCTGCCACGAAATCAGCCGTCCGGGGCGTCGAGCTGGCGGGCATAGGGCGGGAACCGGAACCGCATCTCCCGGGTCAGCACCCCGCCGTGGCCGAGGTGGGACACGGTATCGAGCGTCGGCGGCTCGCCCGTGAGCAGGCGCGGCAGCAGCAGGTCGGCGGCCGTCGCCTTCGAGTACGCCCCGCAGGTCGGCAGGCCGAGGATCGCCGTCTGGCCGACCCGGGCCAGCCAGAGCATCGAGCCGGGGTGGGCCGGGACGCCCCGCCGCACGACGCGCCCGCCGAGCGCCTCGATCGCGACGAAGAACGGGTCGGACGGGTCGGTCGAGCGGCCCCCCGCCGTGAGGATCACGTCGACGCGCCCACGCCCCCGGGCGACGCCGCCGACCGCCTCGCGGACCGGGTCGTCCTCGTCGGCGACGTAGGCGATCGAGGCGATCGTCGAGCCCAGGCTCTCGACCTTGGCCCGGACGCTTGCCTCGAATCGCGGCCGATCGCCGGCGCGGAGCGACTCCTTGACCACGACGGCCACCCGCATCGGCCGGAACGGCGCGATCCGGACCAACGGTCGCAACCCGTCGCCGGCGATCCGGGCCCCCTCGGCGACGATCGCCGCCGGCACGACGTGCGGCGCGACCTTCACGCTCGCGACGAGATCGCCGGCCGCGACGATCGAGCCGTCCAGCCGGGTGAAGACCTCGAGCGGATCGAGCCGGTTCAGCCGCTCGAGCTGGGTCGTCCGGACATGGAGGACCCCCGCCTCCTCGGCGATGAGGTCGACCCGACTCTCAGACGGCCCTCGCCGGACGAGGCCCGGCCCGGCGACCGCGGCGGCCAGCCGGAGCGCGGCATCGTCCTCGTGGAGGTCCTCGGGGTCCATGACGATGACCGTCACCGGCCCGACACCGAGCGACGGATCCGCCGCGAATGCGGCCAGGTCCGCGGTGGACAGCCGCCGGCCCTTCGACCAACGCTCGCCGCCGACGACCAGGTCGCGGGCAAGCACGGCCCCGGCGAGGGACGCCGTCGGACGGCGGCCCGGCGTCAGACGCTCGAGGCGCAATGCCGGGCCGTCGCGGACGCGGGGACTGGCCGACCGATGGAGGCGCTCAGCCGAGCCGGCCGAGAGCCCGCTCGATCGCCCGCTTGGTGTAGACCGCGGCCATCGCGGTCCGGTACGCCGCATCGGCGTGAATGTCGCTGTTCACGGTCACGCCGTCTGTCGCGTGGGCGGCGGCCGCGGCAATCGTCGCCGCGTCGCCGGTCGTCCCGACGAGCGCGGACTCGACCGCCGTTGCCCGATACGGGGCATCGCCGACCCCGGTCAGGGCGATCCCTGCCCGGGTGATCGCGTCCCCACCTTCCTTGATGACGACGGCGGCAACACCCACGATCGAGTACCCGGAGGCCTTCTGGCTCATCGACACGAAGGCCGACCCCGCGTCGTCGCGCGCCCCGATCAGGCGGATCTCCGTGATCAGCTCGTCCTCCGCGAGCGCGGTCTCGAACGCGCCCAGGAAGAAGCCGTCGGCGCGATAGACCTTCTCGCCCCGCTTCGATCGCGCGACGATCTCGGCATCGAGGGCGAGCAGGACGGCCGGCAGGTCGGACGCGGGGTCGCAGTGGGCGACGGCGCCGCCCACCGTTCCGCGGTTTCGGACCTGGACGTCGCCGATGTCGG
Source organism: Verrucomicrobiia bacterium (assembly GCA_035577485.1). Classification (GTDB taxonomy): domain Bacteria; phylum Chloroflexota; class Limnocylindria; order Limnocylindrales; family CSP1-4; genus CF-46. Next base: position 9,175 of record DATLVO010000009.1, on the reverse strand, counting down.
GGAGGGCGTCGCCGATCAGCCCGTAGTAACGGGCCGGCGACTCCGCCAGCTCGGCGTAGGTCGTCAGCGCGCCGATCGCGAGCCGACCGTCATCGAGCTTGCGAACCCCCTTGAGCTCCTTGAGTCGACCGATGTCGACGAGCCGCTCCGGGCTGGCCAGCCGGAGCTTCATCAGCGGCAGGAGGCTCATCCCGCCGGCGATGACCTTCGTGCCGGTCGAGCCGACGAGGCCGAGCGCCTCGTCGAGCGTGGCCGCTCGCTGGTAGTCGAACGCGGCGGGGATCACGCCTGGCCTCCCTTCGCGGTCTGGATCGCGCGCCACACGGTCTGGGCCGTGAACGGCATGTCGAGGTGCTTGATGCCGAGCGGCGAGAGCGCGTCGTTGACGGCGTTCGCGACCGCGGCGGTGCTGGCGATACAACCGGCCTCGCCGACGCCTTTCACCCCGAGCGGGTTGACCGGCGACGGCGTCACCGTCTCGTCGAGCTCGATGTCGGGCAGCCACGACGCCCGCGGCAGCGCGTAGTCGAGCAGCGATCCCGACAGGAGCTGGCCGTCGTCGTCGTACACGGCGCGCTCCCACAGAGCCTGGCTCACCCCCTGGACGATCCCGCCGTGGAGCTGGCCGTCGACGATCATCGGGTTGATCTTCTTGCCGACGTCATCGACCGCGAGGTAGCGGACCAGGTCGGTCTCGCCGGTCTCCTCGTCGATCTCCACGACCGCGATGTGCGTCCCGAACGGCCACGTGCAGTTCGGGGTGTCGTAGTAGGCCGTCTCGTCGAGATAGGGCTCCATCCCGGACGGCAGGCTGAACCCGAGATCGAGGGCGAAGGCGATCTCCTGGAGCGTCTTCTTCTTCTCCGGCGAGCCCTTGACCCGGTACTCGGCGCCGACGATCTCGATGTCGTTCGGCGACGCCTCGAGCATGTGGGCGGCGTAGCGGCGGGCCTTCTCCTTGACCTTCTCGGCCGCCTTGATCGCGGCCGTGCTGCCGACCGACGACGTCCGGCTGCCGTACGTGCCGTAGCCGAACGGGGTCCCCTGGGTATCGGAGTGCTGGACGACGATGTCCTCCATCGGCACGCCGAGCTCGTGGGCGATGATCTGGGAGTAGGTCGTCTCGTGGCCCTGGCCCTGGGGCTGGGTGCCCATGGTGACGATGACCTTGCCGGTGAGGTGGACCTTGATGTTGGACGACTCCCACATTGCGGCGCCCCAGCCCTCGCCGACGGCGCCGATCCACTTCGACGGGGCGACCCCGCAGACCTCGATGTACGTCGAGAGGCCCAGCCCGAGGAGCTTGCCGCGGCGCTTCGCTTCGGCCTTGGCCTTGTCGAGGTCCTGGTAGTCGACCGCGATCAGGGCCTTGTTGAGGGCCGGCTCGTAATTGCCGCTATCGATGTAGATCTTCTCGCCGTTGACCGCGGTCCCGAGCCCGGACGGGTTGTCGTACGGAAACGCGTCGGGCGGGATGAAGTTCTTGCGACGGATCGCCGCCCGGTCCATCCCGATCTCGTTCGCGAAGAGGTCCATCGCCCGTTCGATGACGTACGTCGCCTCGGGCCGGCCTGCGCCGCGGTACGCGTCGACGAAGGTCGTGTTCGTGTACACCCCGGTGACCTCGGCGTAGACGTTCGGGATCTTGTAGCAGCCCGAGAGGACCCGGCCGTACAGGGTCGTCGGGACGCCCGGTCCGATCGTCGACAGGCGGCCGCCGAGGTTGGCGAACGTCTTGACGCGGAGCCCGGTGACCTCGCCGTCGCGCTTGCCGGCGATCTCGATGTACGTGATGTGGTCGCGGCCGTGGATCGTGCTGTGGTAGCTCTCGCTGCGGCTCTCGACCCACTTGACGGGGCGCCCGCCGATGAGCTTGCTCGCGTGCATGACCAGGGCCATGTCCGCATAGCAGTAGATCTTGCTGCCGAATGCGCCGCCGACGTCGGGGCTGATCGTCCGGATCTTGTGCTCCGGGATGCCGGTCACGAACGCGGCCAGGAGGAGCCGCTGGATGTGCGGCGTCTGGCTCGACATCCAGACCGTGTACTCATCGGTGCCCGGGTTGTAGAGGCCGATGTCGCCCCGGACCTCCATCGGGTTCGGGATCAGCCGATGGTTGACGACGCGCTGCGAGACGACGACCTCGGCATCCTCGAAGGCCTTGTCCGTGCCGGCCTTGTCGCCGACCGGCCAGGTGAACACCACGTTGTTCGGGGCGTTCTCGTGGAGCTGCGGCGCGCCCGGCTGGGTCGCCTTCTCGGCGTCAACGACGGCCGGCAGCGGCTCGTAGTCGACCTGGATCTTCTCGAGCGCGTCCACCGCCTGCTCGGGGGTCTCCGCGACGACCGCCGCGACGCCTTCGCCGGTCCACTTGACGCTGTCGGTCGCGAGGATCCGGGGCATGTTGACGTTGTTGACGATGCCCGACGAGCCGCCGGCCGGCCAGGCCATCGGCAGCGGGTTCCACGGGATGTCGACACCGACGATCACGGCCACGACGCCGGGCATCGTCTTCGCCGCCGAGATGTCGACGGACTTGATGTTGGCGTGGGCATAGGGGCTTCGGAGGATGGCCATGTGGGTCATCCCGGTGAGGTCGATGTCGTCGAGATAGCGGCCCTTGCCGGTGATGAAGCGGGGGTCTTCGACCCGCTTGACCGAGGAGCCGAGGACGTCCTGGACGTCGGTAGCCATCGCTGATCTCCTCTCCGGTCAGGCGTTGGCGGCGGCGGCGCCGGCCGGGGCCGTGGCGCCGGCGCGCATCGTGGCGGCGGCCTCGCGGATCGCGGCGACGATGTTGTGATAGCCGGTGCAGCGACAGATGTTGCCCTCGATCGCGTGCCGGATCTCCTCGTCGGTCGGCTCGGTGTCGCGGGTCAGCAGGTCGGCCGCGGCCATGATCATGCCGGGCGTGCAGAACCCGCACTGGAGGCCGTGCTTCTCCCAGAACGCCTGCTGAAGCGGGTGCAGGGCGCCGTCCCCGGCGGCCATCCCCTCGATGGTCGTGACGGTCGACCCGTCCGCCTGGACCGCAAGCATCGTGCAGCTCTTGATCGCCCTGCCGTCGACGTGGACGGTGCACGCTCCGCATTGGCTCGTGTCGCATCCGACGTGGGTCCCGGTCAGGTCCAGGTCCTCGCGGAGGAACTGGACGAGCATCCGTCTGGGCTCGACGTCCCCCTCCCTCCGCTGACCGTTGACGACGAGCGCGATGTGCTCGCTCACCTGCGGAGCCTCCTTCCACGGATCGGATCGGCGGTCAGGCCGATGGGATGCCGAAAACATCAAACGTCCGGGAAAACGTCACGAATCCTGCGCCTCCGACGCGCGCCGCGCAAGCCGATCCCGCGCGACGCGCCACCAGTCGCTTGCCGTTGTCCTTTGATCTTCCAGGCAGGTCTCCCCCGAGTCGCCACTCGACTCAATTCGGGCTCGGGCATGCTCGCCCAGGTCGGATTCGCGACGTCGGCAAGCGCGCACAGACCCGGATCGAGTCGACTCGCGACTCAACGGCGGATACGTCGGCGAGCCGGATCGCGGCGAACTGCCGGGCAACGCCCACTGAGCCGCGGCTCGACTCAATTCGGGCTCGGGCACGCTCGCCCAGGTCGGATTCGCCACGTCGGCAAGCGCGCATCGACCCGAATCGAGTCGACTGGAGACTCAACGGCGGGTAAGTCGGCGGCAAGGCCCTCCGTGCTATCAGGGAGCATGCGGACCGACCAGACGCTCGCCACGACGATTGGCCGCGTGATACGCGACGGTCGACACGAATGTGGCTGGAGCCAGCGCGACCTCGCTCACCGCATCGGCGTCTCGCAGTCCGCGATCGCACGACTTGAACGCGAGGAGGTCGAGTACGTCGACCTCGGCCTGATGTCCAGGGTGCTCGATGAACTGGGCATCCGCGTCTCGTTCGACGGGCGAACGCTGGGTCTCTCTGGTCGGCGAGATCAACGCGACGCTGTCCATGCGGCGTGCGCGGGCTATGGCAAGCGCAGGCTCGATCGCGCGGGCTGGGCGTCGGCCGCGGAAGTCGAGATCGGCTCCGGCCGGGGCCGCGGCTGGATCGACCTCCTCGGCTATCGGGCGACCGATCGAGCCCTCATCGTCGTGGAGTTCAAGACCGAGATCCACGATCTCGGTCAGATCCAACGATCGCTTGAGTGGTACGGGCGCGAGGCGTGGCGAGCGGCTGCAAGCCGGGGCTGGCGTCCAGGATCGGTCTCGACCCTCCTTCTCGTCCTGGACACGACCGAGAACGAAGCCCGCGTCACCGCGAATCGCCAGCTCCTCGTCTCCGAGTTCCCGATCCGCGGTCGCGAGATCGACACGTGGCTGCGGGCCGGCGGCGGTCCGCCGATCCGCGGTCTCGCGATGATCGATCCGAAGAGTCGACGGATCGACTGGCTCAGACCCACCCGAGCAGAAGGACGAAGGTCGCCGGCTCCGTACGCGGATTACCGCGACGCGGCGCTGCGGATCTCCCGACGCTAGCCAGTGCCGATCAGGGCGTAGCCACGTCCTCGAGGGCGGCGCCCAGGCCGTCGACCATCGTGGCGATCTCGGCCTCGGTGATCACGAATGGCGGGGAGATCTGGAGGGCGTGGCCTCGCAGGACGCGCGTCGCCACCCCATGACGCAGCGCCGCCGTCACCGCCCGTTCGGGCAGGCCCGGATCGGCCGCGAGGAGGTCGGCTCGGAACGCCACTGCCGCCGTCAGGCCGACCGTCCGGATCTCGCCGACGCCCGGCGCCGAAGCAAGACGTCGGACGGCCCGGTCGAGGACCGGTTCCAAGGTCGCGACGCGTGCCACGAGACCCTCCCGCTCGAGGATGTCGAGGTTCGCGAGCCCGGCCGCGGCGGCTCCCGCGTGGCCCGAGTACGTGTAGCCGTGGCGGAACACCGCGCCCGGAACGTCCTCGTCCCAGAACGGCCCCCGCACCCGCTCCCCGACGAGGACGCCGCCGAGCGGGACGTAGCCCGACGACACGCCCTTCGCGAACGTGATCATGTCGGGCTCGATGCCGTACCGGGTCGTCGCCCAGAGCTGGCCGGTCCGGCCGAAGCCCGTGATCACCTCGTCGGCGATCAGGAGGACGTCATGCTCTCGGCACAGGCGCGAGACCTCGGGCCAGTAATGCGGTTCGGGCGGGTAGACGCCACCCGCGCCGATTACGGGCTCCCCGATGAACGCGGCAATCTCGTCGGAACGCGAGTCGAACAGCGCCCCGAGCGTCTCGATGTCCATCGCGCCGACGTTGACGACCTCGTCGATGAAGTTGCCGCCGTACCCGGTCTTCATCGGCCCGATTCCGACGAGCGACGTGCCCCAGCCGTGCATCCCGTGATAGCCGAACTCGCGCGAGACGATCACCCGCTTCTCCGGGCGGCCGACGACATCCCAGTAGCGGCGGGCGAGCTTGGCGGCCGTGTCGACCGCATCCGAGCCGCCCGAGCCGAGGAAGACGACCGCGTTCGGGATCGGCGCAAGCGCGGCCAGCCGATCCGCCAGGGCAATCGACGGCTCCGACGTGTACGCGCCGAACGACGAGTACGCCGACAGCCGGACGAGCTGCTCCCCCACCGCGTCGGCGATCTCCCGCCGGCCGTAGCCGACATTGCAGTACCAGAGCGCCGCCGTCGCATCGAGATAGCGGTTGCCCGCGGTGTCCTCGAGCCAGACGCCCTCGGCCGACCGGATCACGATCTCCGCGTCGGCGACCGTGTGCATGTCGGCGAAGCCGTGCCAGAAACGGCTCATGAGTCTCCTTCTGAGGTTTCGGCCGGGAGCGTGACGGGCTCCAACCGATGGTAGACGCCGACCGCGGCGACGTGGCGCCGTGCGGCTCGGTAGAGGAGATCGGCCGGGAACGGCTGCTGCGTCCACGTCGCGCGGACGACGGCGTCGCGCTCGGGTCCCGGGTCCAGCCGATAGACGGCGAACCGCGACCCGTGCGCTCCCGGCGGGTCGACCTCGACGACGCCGGCTGATTCGATGTTGCGGACCCAGCCCGCCGCGCCGTTCGGGTGGCCGACGTACCAGCGGTCGTGCACGGTCAGGAGCGTGACCAGCGTCCGCCGCGGCCGACCGGTCCGGCGCCCGACATAGCGGAGCTCCACGATCCCATCGACGCCGGGCAGTCCGTTCGCGACCGCCGACCGGATGAGCGGCGCGAGCACGCGGATCGCCCGATACGACGCGCGGAAGACGACCGACCAGAAGGCCGAGCGCCGGGCCGGAAGGGAAGAGTCGGAGGTCGGAGCCGTCATCCGCCAGGCCGACGCCGGGACCTCCGACCCATGGCCCGCGGATCGAGGCGGTCGATCAACTCCGCGGGCGGCGCGGCGGCGATCCGGGAAGCCTCGGCGACGATCTTGAGGCGGGACATCGCCTCGGCCCGGGGCAGCCCCGCCATCGACGAGGCATTGGCCAGCCCGACCCGGGCGAGCCCCCGTCCGCCGGTCGAGGCGGCGTAGTGAGCGGCCCAGACGAGGACGTCGCGGTTCTTGTCGCCGCCCGGCGTTGCGGGCATCGCGCCGCAGATCACGCCGCGATCGCCGGGCGCCGCCGCGATGAGCCGCCAGTTGTCGGGTCCGGCGATCAGGTCGAACGCGAAGCTCGCGTAGGGCAGGTCGAAGAAGGTCGCGGGACCCGCGACGTCGAGGTTCCCACCGGTCAGCGTCAACGACAGGTGGATCCCGCCGATCCCGTCGGTCAGGCGTCGGTGCGCGTCGACGAACCGACGCCGCTCGGAGGCGACCACGGAGATCGCGAGCGCGTCGGGCTCGTCGATCTCGACGAACGTGCAGCCCGCCGCCGCGAGGGCCGCGATCGTGGGGTTGAGGGCCTCGGCCCACGCCTGTGCTGAGCGGGCGCCGTTCCGTCCAGCCGAATAGGGCCCCGGGAGGACCTGCTTCACCGCTGCCGTCGTCGCGATCGATGTCTCCAGACGCCATTCCTCGACGACCGAACTCGGGTCTGGCGGGTCGGGCGGAGCCGACGGAGTGGCAAGAGCGGGCCGCTCACCGCTCGCGACGAGCTCGACCCCGGCCGCCTCGAGCTCGCCGAACGTCGCCCGAATCCGGTCGCCCATGGTCGCGTCGGCCAGGTCCGGGTCAGGTGGCAGGGCACCGAGCAGCGTCGAGAACATCGGGTCTCCGGAGCGGGCGCCCGATCGTATCCCATCGGGTACCCTCGCCGGCATGCCCGCCGTCGGCGACCTGCTCGCCAGCCGGTACCGGATCCTGGCCCCACTCGGATCGGGTGGCATGGCGACTGTCCACCGTGCCCGCGACGAGCGACTCGAGCGCGACGTCGCGGTCAAGGTGCTCCTGCCAAACCTGTCGAGCGACCCGGCGACGGCCTCGCGCTTCGAGGGCGAGGCCCGATCCCTCGCGGCGGCGGCGCACCCGAGCGTCGTGGCCGTCTACGACGTCGACGCGGGCGATCCCGCCAACGGCCGGGAGCCCTTCTTCGTGATGGAGCTGTGTGCCGGCGGGTCCCTTGCGACTCGCCTGGTCGGCGGGCGCCGGCTGGCACCCGACGAGCTCGTCCCGATCCTCGTGTCGGTGGCCGATGGGCTCGCCGAGCTCCATCGGCGGGGCATCGTCCATCGCGACGTCAAGCCCTCGAACATCCTCTTCGCCGCGGATCGAGCCAAGCTGGCCGACTTCGGACTGGCTCGGCCCGATGAGGCCGAGGGCCTAAGCGACCTGACCGCCCCGGGCACCGCTGTCGGCACGCTCGCCTATCTCGCACCCGAGATTCTGGCCGGACAGCGCGCGACGGCTGCGGCCGACATCTACGCCCTCGGCGTGGTCGCGTTCCTCGGGCTGACGGCCGAACCGCCCCGCCGGGCGAGCTCGATGGCGGAGCTCGTGGCGGCCGCCCAGGTCCCGGCCCGTCGGCCGTCGGTGGCGGCGCCATGGCTCGGCCCGGCGTTCGACGAGACGATCGGCGCGGCGCTCTCGCCCGATCCGGCGGCCCGACCTGACGCCCTCGACGTTGCCGGCGGGCTGACGCTCGCGCTCGGCCGGTGGAGCCGCGACGGCGGCCCGAGACGATGGTCGTCGGAGATGGCCGCGGGGCTGGTCGCCGCGGGATCCGCCACGGGATCGGCGGCCGCTGCGGCCGCAGCCGTGGCCGAGCCCGTGCCGGCCGACGAAGCGACGACCGCGGCAGCCGTCCCATTGATGCAGACCGCGCGCATCCCCATCGACGCGAGCCGCCATGACCCGGATCGCGACAGAACGGCCGACCGACCCGCCCGCGGTGGCTCGCGCTGGCTCCAACCGGCGATCTGGCTGGCCGTGCTGCTCCTCGCCATTGCACTCCTTGCCCCGCAACTCCGGGGCCTCCTCGCGCCTGGAGGATCGCCGTCCGGGCCACCGCCTGTGATCGTCTCCACGACGCCGTCACCGAGTCCGTCGGCCTCGTCCTCGGTCGCGCCGTCGGCGAGTCCATCCGTTGCACCGTCCCCGAGCCGCGATCCCGCGTTCGCGGCGCTCGATGCGATGGACGCGGCAATCGCCGCGGCCCAGGGCGGGCCCGGCGGGCTCAAGGGCAAGGACGCCAAGGAGCTCACCTCCATGACGGCCGATGTCCGCCAGGCGTTGACAGCCGGCGATCGGCGCGCGGCCCTAGATCGGGCCCGGAAGCTCGACCAGAGGATCTCCGACCTCGCCGACAAGATCGGCCCCGACCAGGAGAATCGGTTGCGATCGGCGTCGGCGAACCTGCTGCGAGCACTTGGAGGCTGAGGATGGTCACCCCGGACGAGCGTCTTCGAGCCCTTCGTCACACGCGCCAGTTCCGCGAGTTTGAGCCGCGACCGGTGGATCAGGCCGACCTCGACGCCCTCGTCGATGTGGCCCGCTGGTCCGGAAGCAGTCAGAACACCCAGCCCTGGCGGTTCATCGTCATCCGCGAGCCGGCCACCATCCGGGCCATCCACGAGCTGGGCATGCCGCAGACCCGGGGCCTCGCGACGGCGCCGGCGGCGATCGCGATCACGATGCCGTCGGACGAGAAGAGAGCGATCGGCCGCGCCTACGACGAGGGCCGCGCCGCCGAGCGCATCCTGATCGGCGCCGGGATGCTCGACCTCGGGGCCGGGATCAGCTGGCTCATTGCGAACATCCGCGACGAGGTCGGCCGCATGCTCGCCCTGCC
>DATLVO010000008.1:0-11657 GCA_035577485.1 Verrucomicrobiia bacterium | reverse complement strand
CTGTCGGGGGTCCTCCCGAAGGGCACGCCCGCGGTCGTCGTCCTGCCGCTGATGATGGCGGCCGGGATGCTGGCGGGCGCGATCTGGGGCCTGATCCCCGGCGTCCTTCGCGCGCGGCTCGGGGTCAACGAGATCATCACGACCCTGATGCTCAACTACGTCGCGCTGTTCTGGATCCAGTTCTGGGTGTTCGGGCCGTGGAGCGAATCCGGCTTCCAGCAGACGAAGACCTTCCCGCCCGAGGCGTGGCTGCCACGACTGAGCGATTTCGCCACGACCGTGCCCGCATTCGGCGGGCTCACGGTCCACCTCGGGCTCATCTTCGGCCTGGTCGCAGCCGGGATCGTCTGGCTGATCCTCGAGCGATCGCGATGGGGGTACGAGATCCGGCTCATCGGCGACAGTCCGCGGGCCGCGCGATATGCCGGCATCGACATCGCCCGGAACCTCATCGTCGTGTTCGCGGTGTCGGGCGCCCTGGCCGGTCTCGCGGGGATGAGCGAGGTCGCGGGCTCCGTCCACCGGCTCCAGGACCGGATCTCGCCCGGCTACGGCTTCACCGCGATCATCATTGCCTACCTCGCGAAGTTCCACCCCGGTCGGGTCGTCGTCGCGTCGATCCTGTTCGGGGCGCTGATCCTCGCCGGCCGCGAGATCCAGCCGTCCGGGGTCCCGGCGATGATCCAGGGGATCATCCTCTTCGCGCTGATCGTGTCGGACACGCTCGTCCGGTACCGGGTCCGGATCGAGCGGACGCCGCCCCCAGCGCCGGCCACGGCCGAGCCCGCGGTGCCCGGCTGATGGACCTGACCCTGGTCCTGGCTGCGGGAATTGCGGCCGGCACCGTCCTCGTCTTCGCGGCCGTCGGCGAGATCTTCGCCGAGCGGGCCGGCGTCCTCAACCTCGGGGTCGAGGGGATGATGCTCATGGGCGCCGTCGCGGGGTTCTCGACGTCGGCCGCCACGGGGAACGCCTGGCTCGGGGTTCTCGCAGGAATGATCGCCGGCGGGCTCCTCGCCCTCCTGCACGCGGTCGTCACGATCCATCTCCGCGCCGACCAGGTCGTGAGCGGGCTCGCCCTGACGTTCCTCGGGACCGGCCTCGCCCGCGTCCTCGGGGAGGGCCTGACCAACCGCGTTGTGGCGACCCTGCCCCGCCTGACAGTCCCCGTCCTCTCGGACGTCCCGATCGCCGGCCCGATCCTGTTCCGCGACCAGAGCATCCTCACGTATGTCGGATTCATCCTCGTGCCGATCGCCTGGTTCTGGATCGAGCGGACGCGGCCCGGCCTGCACCTACGAGCGATCGGCGAATACCCGGCCGCGGCCGACGCCCAGGGAATCGGCGTCTACCGGCTGCGCTACGCCTACGTCATTCTCGGCGGCGTCCTCGCCGGGCTCGGTGGCGCGGCGATCACCCTGGCCATCTCCCCCGGCTGGTTCGGCGACCAGACCGTCAACGGGCGCGGCTGGATCGCCGTCGGGCTCGTGATCTTCGCCCGCTGGAACCCGATCCGGGTGGCGATCGGCGCCTACCTGTTCGGCGCGATCTTCCGGTTCATCCTCGACATCCAGGGGGTGCACTCGATCCTCGGCATCGAGAACCCATTCCTCGCCGGCCGCTCGTCGACGTTCTTCCTCGAGATGCTCCCCTATCTCTTCGTGATCGCGGTCGTGATCCTCGGCTCGCGGGCCGCGACGCGCCAACGGATCGGCGCGCCGGCGGCGCTGGGAACGCCGTATGTCCGGGGCGAGCGCGGCGTCTGAGGGTTCGCTTCGGCCGCTTGTCCGATATCGGACGGCTTGGGGAGACACATCGACTTCCCGGCCCATGCGTCCGGTTTCGGAGTCCGAGGTCGGAGTCCGGTTTCGGAGTCCGAGGTGGGACGAAGATGGGCGGAGATGGATCTGGTTTCGACGGCGTCCGATTTCGGATTTGAGCGCGTTCGGGCGCCGCGCGGGCCGGGGCGGCGGGCCGCGGCCCGGGGCGACCGCCCTCGGCCTGAACCGTCAGGCTTCGGTGTCGGCCTCGGGCGAGTGGCGGCGGGCCGGCTCGGGATCGGCCTCGGTGAGGCCGGTCAGCTCCATCTGGACGAAGCCGCTCGTGTCGAACTCGAGCTGGCGCGCCCCGCGGATGGGCACGCCATCCTCCGAGGCCAGCGGCGCGTACTCGATGATCACCCGCTCGTCGCCCTGGACGAGGCTGTACACGAGGAGCTGATCGGGTCGCGTATCGAACTCCAGGTGCTCGAACGAGTCGACGTTGAGGCTGATCGAGATCGGGGTGAAGTACGTCGACGTGTCGGGGTCGTCGACGACGATCCGCTCGACCCAGCCTGTGCCATACGCGACGAGCTCCCGGCCGCGGTGGTAGCGATAGGACACCGTCTGCTTGAGCAACGGCCGGAGGATGTTCTGCATGTCGACCCGGCTCGAGACGAGGCCCTGGTTGACGAAGAACTTCGCGGTCGGCGCGGTCGACACGGCGGAGTGCTCCTCGAGCGATCGAACGGCGACGGTGGGCGAGGTCGATGGTACTGCAGTCGACCGTGCCCGAGGCAGCCCTGCGGAGACACTGGGTCGCTGTGGAACGCGTGATCAGCGGTGCGTGCTACGCCCCGTATCATCCCGGCATGCTCCTCGCGGTGGACATCGGCAACACGAACATCACGGTCGGGCTGTTCCGGAACGGCTCGCTCGCGGCCACGCGGCGGGCGACGACGCACCCGCGGTCCTCTGCGGACGAGCTGGAGCATCTGCTCGACGCCCTCCTCCGCCTCGACGACGCGTCGTTCGCGGACGTCTCCGCGATCAGCACCTGCTCCGTCGTCCCGGCGCTCACGGCCGCGCTCGAGGCCGTCGCCGCGCGTCGCGAACGGCCGCTCCTGGTCGCCGCCGCGGGCACCGTCCCACTCGCGATCCGGGTCGAGCGACCGGCCGAGGTCGGCGCCGACCGGCTCGTCAATGCGCTCGCCGCCGCGCGGATCCACGGCACGCCGGCGATCGTGGTCGACTTCGGGACCGCGACGACGCTCGACTGCGTGGCGGCCGATGGGGCCTACGTCGGCGGCGCGATCGCGCCGGGCCTGGAGCTCGGGCTCGAGGCGCTCGCGGCACGGACCGCGAAGCTGCCCCGGATCGAGCTGCGAGCGCCGGACCGGGCGATCGGGCGGGACACGGTCAGCGCGATGCAGTCGGGGACGGTGTTCGGCTACCAGGCGCTCGCCGCGGGCCTGATCGTCCGGGTCCGCCGCGAGCTCGCGGACGCGGCCGGCGCCGAGCCGCGCGATGTCCGGGTGATCCTGACCGGCGGCCTGTCGGCGGCGCCGTGGGCGCGGGCGATCGACGGCGTCGATGCGATCGATCCCGACCTGACCCTCAAGGGCCTCGCGATCCTCCACGCCGAGGTCAGCGGCGGCCAGCCTCTCGAGCTCGGGCTGCCGGGATGACGCCGATCGGTGGCGCGTCCGCCGCGGACGCCAGCCGCCTCGCCGGCCGCCTGATCGCGGTCGGGGTGACCGGCTCGATCGCCGCGTACAAGGCCGCGGACCTGGTTCGCCGCCTGCGCGACGAGGGCGCGGACGTCATCGTGCTGATGACGCCCTCGGCGACGCGCTTCGTCGGCGAGCTCACGTTCGCGGCGCTGACCCGCCATCCCGTCGAAACGGACGTCGGCGGGCTGCTCCCGGACCAGCGGATCGGCCACATCGTCGTCGCCGATTCGGCCGACGCGATCGTCGTGGCCCCCGCGACCGCCCACTGGCTGGCCTCGATGGCGACCGGCCTGGCCGGCGACGCCGTCACCGCCGCCTGCCTGGCGACGGCCGCCCCGGTCGTTGTCGCCCCCGCGATGGACGGCGAGATGTACGCCCACCCGGCGACCCGGGCCAACGTCACCCGGCTCCGCGACGCGTTCGGGTACGCGATCGTGGAGCCCGAGCCGGGTCAGCTCGCAAGCGGCCAGTCGGGCCAGGGCCGCCTCGCGGAAACCGGTGCGATCGTCGACGCCGTGGTGGCTGCCATCGGCGACCGTCCGGTCCGGGCTCCCGATCCGGGCGACCGTCCACCGATCGTCGCCGACGCCCGCGAAGCGGACCTGGAAGGTCGCCACATCGTCATCTCGGCGGGCGGCACGATCGAGCCCATCGACCCGGTCCGGTTCATCGGCAACCGCTCCACCGGCCGGATGGGCATCGCCCTCGCCGATGCGGCGCTCGCCCGGGGCGCGCGGGTGACGCTCGTCGTCGGCCACGTGAGCGTGCCCCTGCCGCCGAGCGCGCAGATGCTCGTCCTCCATGCGGAGACGACGGCCGAGATGGGCGAGGTCGTCCGGGCGGCGGTGGACGGCTCCGACGCCCTCATCATGGCTGCCGCGGTCGCCGACTTCCGCCCGGTCAGCCAGGCGATGACGAAGCTGACACGGGACACCGGCCTGACCGTCGCGCTCGAGCCGACCGAGGACATCCTCGCCGGGATCGGATCGGCGGTCGCCGCGCTGCCGCCCGGCGCACCGCGGCCGTATCTGGTCGGCTTCGCGGCCGAGACCGGCTCGATCGAGCGGGCCGCCGACAAGCTCCGCCGGAAGGGCGTCGACCTCCTCGTCGCGAACGACGTGGCCGAGGAGGGCTCGGGCTTCGGGACCGACACGAACCACGTCTGGATCCTCAGCGCGGCGGGCGACACGGTGGAGCTTCCGCTGCGATCGAAGCGAGCCGTCGCCGACGAGATCTTCGACCGGGTGGCCCGGGCGCTGGACGATCGCGACCGCGCCGCGCAGACTGATCGCCTGATGCAGGAGAGCCGCGGATGAGTGCCAGCACGGAGGCGGTCCGTCGGCTGACCGTCGGCGACATCGCCAAGCTCCATGCCGATGGGCAGCGGATCGCCATGCTGACGGCGTACGACTACCCGACGGCCAAGCTCCTCGACGAGGCCGGCATCCCGATCCTGCTCGTCGGGGACTCGCTCGGCCGGGTGATGCTCGGTTATGAGAACGAGATCCCGGTTTCGATGGCCGACATGCTCCACCACACCGCGGCCGTGGTTCGCGGGGCGAAGCACGCCCTCGTCGTCGGCGACATGCCGTTCCTCTCGTACTCGACGCCGGAGACCGCGGTCGCCAACGCCGGTCGGTTCCTCGCCGAGGCCGGGGCGCAGGCCGTCAAGCTCGAGGGTGGCGTCCGCAGCGGCCGGCTGATGGAGGCGGTCGTGAAGGCCGGGATCCCGGTGATGGGCCATATCGGCTGGACGCCCCAGGCGGCGAACGCCGCCGGCAAGGTGCGCGTCCTCGGCAAGAGCCGTGAGCAGGCCCGGGCCCTGCTCCACGACGCGCTCGCCGTGCAGGAGGCGGGGGCGTTCGCGATCGTTCTCGAGCTCGTCCCCGAGCAGCTCGCCGCCGCGATCACCGACCGGCTGCAGATCCCGACGATCGGGATCGGGGCGGGCGCCGGCTGCAGCGGGCAGGTCCAGGTCGTGACGGATCTCCTCGGCCTCGACTCGTGGCACCCGCGGCACGCGAAGCCGTACGCGGATCTGCGAGGGACGATCCTCGCGGCCGCACGCGCCTACGCCGATGACGTCGCGGTTGGCACGTTCCCGGGTCCCGAGCAGACCGTCCGGATGGACGACGCCGTGCTCGAGGCGGTCCTCGGCCGATCCGAGGCCGACCAGGGCACGGATCCGATCCCCGGTGGCATTCCGCTCGACCGCGACCTCTAGGCGAATGGCTCGAGCGCTTCCTCGCGCGTGAGGGTCCTCCGCACCCGCGACGAGCTGCGGGACGCGCTCGCCGAGGTCGGCCGTCCCCTCGGGCTCGTCCCGACGATGGGCTGGCTGCACGACGGTCATCGCTCCCTCATGCGGCGTGCGCGTGCGGACAACGCGACGACGATCGCGTCGATCTTCGTGAACCCGCGCCAGTTCAACGAGGCAGCCGACTACCAGCGGTACCCGCGGAACGAGACCCGCGACCTCGCGATCTGCGAGGAGGAGGGGCTGGACCTCGTCTTCGTGCCGTCCGTCGAGGAGATCTATCCGCCCGGGTTCGACACGACCGTGTCCGTCGGCGCGGTCGCTCGACCGCTGGAGGGCGCGGCCCGGCCCGGCCACTTCGACGGGGTGGCGACCGTCGTGGCGATCCTGTTCGATCTCGTTGGGGCCGAGCACGCCTATTTCGGCCAGAAGGACGCCCAGCAGGTCATGGTCATCCGCCAGATGGCCCGCGATCTCGCGATCCCGACCGAGGTCATCGCCTGCCCGACCGTTCGCGAGGCCGACGGCCTCGCCCTGTCGTCGCGGAACGTCCATCTCTCGCCGGCCGAGCGCGCGGCGGCACCCGTGCTGCGTCGGGCGCTCCTCGCCGCGCGCGACCGCTGGGCCGCCGGCGAGCGATCGGGCGACGGCCTGCGCGACGCGATGTGGCAGGTCCTGACGACGGAGCCGCTTGCGATCCCCGCCTACGTCAGCGTCGCCGACGGCCGCACCCTGGCGGAGCTCGAGCGCGTCCCGGATGACGGGCCGTCGCTCCTTTCGAGCGCCGTCCGATTCGGCTCGACGCGACTCATCGACAACGAGCCCCTCGACTGAGGATCGGATTCAGGGGATTCATCGCTCGCGGCTCGGGCCGGCCGGCCCTACGGTCGGCGCATGGACGAAGACAGCTGGCACGGCATCCCGAGATGGGGCGTCATCGGCGGCGTGATCGCGACCATCCTCGTGGTGGCGGGACTCCTGCTGACCGGCGGAAGGACGACGACGATCCTCTCGAAGGTCGGCTCGGCGGTGGGCGACTCGACCGGAATCTCCGGATCGGGTGCCGACACGACGGGACAGGACCCTGCATCCGGCTCCGGCTCCGGGGGGACGGCCGGATCCGGCAACGGCTCGAGCGGCGGGAACGAGGTCGCCGATGCGGCCGCCGGACCGCCGACGCTCCTCATCGTCCGGACGGGGACGCTCGAGCTCGAGGTCGGCTCGTTCGACCCGGCGCTGACGGCGGCATCGAACCTCGTGGGCGCCGAGGGCGGCTACGTCAGCGCCTCCAATGAGACCGGGGCCGGCGCCAAGGCGAGCGCGACCGTCGTGTACCGGATCCCGGCGGCGGCCTGGGACGCGACCCTCGCCGGGCTGCGCGGGCTGGCGACAACCGTGCGTCACCAGCAGGTCTCGACCGAGGAGGTCACGGGCCAGGTCGTCGATCTCGGCGCGCGGATCGCGAACCTGCGGGCGACCGAGGCGGCGCTCCAGGCGATCATGGCCCGGGCGACGAAGATCGCCGACGTCCTCGCCGTCCAGGAACAGCTCACGACGACGCGTGGCGAGATCGAGCGCCTCGTCGCCGACAAGGCGACGCTCGAGGGTCGCGCCGCCTACGGCAGCCTCAAGGTCACGTTCGCCCTGCCGGCACCCGCCGCGGTCGACACGGCCCAGAAGGGCTGGGACCCGGCGACCGACGTGGACCGGGCGACCGGCAAGCTCATCCGCATCGGCCAGCGCGCGACGTCGGCCGGGATCTTCCTCGGCATCGTCGGCCTCCCGGTGCTGATCGTCGGAGCCGTTGGGCTGTTCGTCGCGTGGCAGCTGTACCGACTGGGTCGCCGGCTGTTCCGCCGCCGCACCCCCGAGGCGGGGCTGTCCGGCTGACGACGCGAGCGATCCGATCAGCGTGACGAAGCTGCCGGGGCCTCGGTCGCGACCGCGAGGATCCGGTCGATGTCGAGATGCTCGGCGACGAGCTGTTTGATCAGCGCGATCTTCTCGAGGTCGGCGGGGTGCGTTTTCACGAGGAGATCGTGGACCTCGGACGCCACGACGTAGGTGTCTTCCGGGACGATCGTCGCGAAGAGGTCCGCCTGGCGGATCGCGGCGAGGACGGCGTCCCGCGGCCGGTAGCCGCCGGTCAGGACCAGGCCGATCGCCGCCTCCTCGTGGCCGTCCACGCTGGCCGTGCGCTCGTTCGTCGCCTCCGCCGCGACCTGCGCGATCCGGGCGGCCTCGCTGGCGCCGGCGACCCGGAACCGCCGGGCGAGATGGGCGGTCGTCAGGGTGAGGATCACGTCCTCCCGATCGCCGGGGACGATGACCAGGGTGCCGGGTCCGACCCGCTCGAGCATGTGACGGGGCTCCATCGCCCCGATCGCGACGCCGTCGATGACCCGATCGAGGTCGGGGCCGGGATGGATCGTCTCGCCGTTGACCCCCTCGAGGACCATCCCGAGGGTCGGGTTCGACAGGATCGGCCGGACCGGCAGGACCCCGAGGAGGCGGATCCCGTGGCGGGCCAGGCCGCGCTCGAGGATGCCCTCGATGCCGGGCTGGGAATCCATGTCGACCTTGTTCACGATCGCCCCGGCGACCGGGACCCCGTTGGCAGCGAACAGCGACGCGTTGAGGACGATCTCGTCGATCGGCCGGCCGACGCCCCCCTCGCTCACGATGATCGCGGGCGCCCCCAGCATCCGGGCGACGACGGCATTCGAGAGCCCGATGACGGCGCCGACCCCGGCGTGGCCCGTGCCCTCGATCAGGATGATGTCGTTGTCGGCCCGGAACGTGTCGCGCCCGGCCGCGATCTTCGCCCCGAGGTCCTCGACGACCTCACCTGCGATGTACGCCTTCGTGAAGCCGCGCGGGATGTGGACCGGGCTCATCGCCCCGTAGTCGGCCTCAAGGTCGAAGGTCTCGTGCATGAGGACCGCGTCCTCGTCGGCCGGCTGGCCGTGGTCGATGACCGTCCGCTGGCCGACCGGCTTCATGAACGCCGTCCGGAGGCCGGCTCGCTCGAAGCCGTCGAAGAGCCCGAGGGCGGCCGTCGTCTTGCCCCGGTTCTGGCCCGTCGCGGCAAGGTACAGCTGCTTCATTCGAGCTGGCATCCCAGGCCACGAGCCGGCAATCGCCCTCCGGGGTCCAAGGCCGGGCTCATCTGGCCGGGCTCCCGGCCGGCCTCGCGAGCCATTGGCCCGAGGACTCAGGGCCGGCTGGCGGTCTTGCGCTCGATCAGGGCGACCGCGTCGCGCAGCCGCGAGAGCGTCTCGGCGTCGATCGCGTCGGGCTCGAGGTACGGCCCGAGCCGCTCCATGATGTCGGTCACCAGCCCGAGGAAGACGCTCGCATCGGCCTGGAAGAACTGCGGCTCGTTGTTGTAGCGGACCAGGGTCAGGCGGCCCTGGAGGACGCGCCGCTCCTCGACGTGGGCGACCTGGGTGGCGAAGTTGTGGCCCTGGATCCCGTCGGGGTTGTTGAGGAAGTTCAGCGCGTTGTCGATCGCCAGCCCGAACCGGGCGCGCCAGGCGACGAGGCGCTCGTGGACCTCGGCCGGGATCCGGACCTCGGCGACCTCCTCGAAGACCTCCGGCGTGACCGTCAAGAGCCCGACCAGGGTCGTTCCGGCTCGCGGCCCGAGCATCACCTGGAGGCTCCGCTCCAGGGTGAAGACCTCCGAGTCGAACCGGGGTGACGTGATCACGTCGGTCAGGAGGTCCTCGACGTTGTCGAGGACGCCGGGCTCCGCCACCGAGTTCGCCAGGTGGAGGATCTCCTCCTTGAACAGGAACTTCTCTTCGTGGTCGAGCATGGGGCCGATGGTAGCAGGGAGCCGTGCGCAGGCGACCCGTTCGGCGGTGCCGGCCACGAAGCTCCGGCTCAGGCCACCAGTGGCCCGTCGCCGAGCCGATCGAAGACGTTCCGGGTCATCCGCTCGACCCGGGGATCGCGCGGCGTGGCGAACCCCCGGTACGAGCGCGAGCCGTAGCCGTCGACGGCCCACGACCACTGGAAGGTTCCGGCGGCCAGAACGGTCGCGCCGGACTCCCTCGTATGGATCGTCGCGGTCTGCATTCGGGGATCGGTGGGCTGGCTGCCCTCGGGCTCGCCGCGGATCACGGCCTGCACGGGACTCCGGGCGAGGATCGTGGTGCCCGGATGCGCGTACTCCGGAAAGAACGTGTCGAACTCCTGCCCGACCAGGTTCACGATCCGGTCGCCGTCGCGGAACCGGGTGCCCTCGTAGAGCCAGTGGCCCGACCCGGCCACGATCCAGTCGGCCGGGCGCTGGACGATGTGGCCGTACATCTCGCCGATCACGACGGCCTCCGGATCGTCGACCGGATATTCCCGCCAGCGGCACGTCGTCAGCTCGGGCTGGGTGGCCATGATGGGGTCGTTCACGCGCGACTTCCAGCAGGTGATCCGGCGTCCCGGGCCGAGCGGCGAGGGATCGAGCCGGATCTGCCAATAGATCTCGTTCGCCGAGAGGAACGCGACGTTGACCCCGGTGGCGATCGCGGTCTCGAGGGTCGTCCGCATCGGTCGCGACCAGTACTCGTGGTGCCCGGCGAAGACGATCAGCCGCCGCCCGGCGACGACCTCCGGATGGAGCTCGAGATCGACGTCCGCGCAGTACTCGACCGACCGGCCGTTCCGTTCCTGCCATCGGACGAACGGCAGCTCCCAACGGGGCATGAACCCGGCGCCGTGCTGCAGGAGGTGGGGTCGATCGAAGCTGACCTGGACGGCCCGCCGGCCGCTCGCCTCGTCCGGGGTGTCCGCCGTCGACGCGTCGTAGAGGTCGGCGCCGCCCCACGCGTTGTAGGCCTGCCAGGTCGCTGCGGCGCTCACGAACAGCACCGGCGCCGGCCGGTCCTGTGGCGCCGGACGGACGCTGAACGGCGTGGACGTCGGCGCACCGGTCGCCGGCCGTGCGACGGCCAGGTAGAGGCCGCTCAGCCAGTCCGCGGGGATCGGCACCGAGACGGCGACGGGATCGGGCGCTTCGGCCCGCCCGGACACCTCGTCGATGATCACCCGGCCGGCGGAAACGGCGGGCACGTGCCGGTCGACCCGCACGAGCCGTCCGCCGGCGCTGCCGTACCAGCCGAGCCGGTACCACTCGATCCTGGTCTCCGAGCGGCTCCGCACGTGGAGGTTCAGGACGTCGCCGGGAGCGACCGAGGCGGCATCGGCGAACATCTCGACCGTGTTGCCTCCGGTCACGCCCCGGAGATCCCAGCCGCTGCTGCCCGCCCGGCGGTTCTCGTCGGCGATCCGCATGTCGCGCGTCGGAGGCGGCGGCGGAGGGGCGGACGCAGTGGCGGACGGCCCGCTCGCGATGCCCAGGACGGGGCCGACCGGCGCGATCGGGAGGCGCGAAACGGGCTTCGGGACGGCCGGTCCGCAGGCGGCGGCGATCGTTGCGAGACCGGCTCCGAGCCCGAGCCGGCCGGCCGTTGCGAGGAACTGGCGACGGTCCACGAAGGCCCTCTGAGGGCGCCCGTGGGATCGGGCGCAGGTTCGGAGGCCCGAAGCGTAGTGGCGCCGCGTTGCAGCTGGCCGGAAGGTTCGGTTACGAATTCGAGACCGTTGGACGCACGACGGCCCCGGCGGTGGAAGCCGGGGCCGTGTGGATGTGCGATGTCGCGGGCGGGCCCGGCGACGAAACCACCTGGTCGGGGCGACCTATGGGTAGAGGCCGCGCATCGCGGTGGCGTCGGCGACCCGTTGGACGGCCAGGAGGTAGGCGGCGGTGCGCATGTTCACCTGCTCGCGGCGGGCGATCGCGAGCGTCTCCTGGAACGCCTTGATCATGATCTCCTTGAGCTTCTCGTTGACGACCCGCTCGCTCCAGTGGTCGCGGTTCAGGTCCTGGACCCACTCGAAGTAGCT
>DATLVO010000007.1:0-26733 GCA_035577485.1 Verrucomicrobiia bacterium | reverse complement strand
CCATCCCGAAGTCGGTGACGCCGGCCCGGATCGCCCAGAACCTCGACGTCTTCGATTTCGCCCTCACAGCGGGGGACATCGCAGCAATCGATGCCCTGGACACCGGGGTCCGTGGCGGACCGAACCAGGACGAAGTCGACTTTCGCGCGCTCGATCGGCCCATCCCGGAATGACGACGCGTGATCGCGCAGGCACCGCCGCTTGGCGACGGGTGGTCGCAGCGGGTGGGATTGTGCCCATCACGACGGCATGCACCGGAACCGAGACGTCGGTGTTTGGGGATGGTCCCGGCGGTGGCTGGCCATCCAGTGCCCGGCTGGCGGGCGCGGGGCGCAATTGAGGCCTCGGTCGCGGGCCTAGAGTTGAGCCCGGAACAAACGCCACTCCTCCGGCACGCCCTTCAGCTCGTGCAACCCGCGGTCTTCGAAGACGATCCCGGAACCGATCACCAGGTCCTTGACGGTCGTCGACACCAGGATGTCGCCCGGTCCTGCGAGGGCGGCGATCCGGGCTCCAATGTGGACGGCGATCCCCCTGACATCGGCATCGGTCAGTTCGACCTCGCCGGTGTGCAGGCCGGAGCGCACCTCCAGGCCGATGGAGCGGACGGCCTCGCGGATGGCGGCGGCGCAGCGGATCGCTCGGGCCGGTCCGTCGAAGACGGCCAGGAAGCCGTCGCCGGTGGTGTGGATCTCTCGGCCGCGGTATCGGTCCAGCTCGGCCCGGGCCGCACGGTCGTGCGCGGCAAGGAGGGACCGCCAGCGCCGATCGCCGAGTTCGGAAGCGCGGCGCGTGGAGTCGACGATGTCCGTGAAGAGCACGGTCGCGAGAACGCGATCCGGCTCGTCCCGCGGTCGAACGCCGGTCAGGAACTCCTGGACCTCCGCGATCAGCCCCTGCTGGTCGCCCGCCCAGAGCAGGTTCTCGTTTCCAGGCAGTTCGAGGTAGCGGGCGCCAGGGATGTGCTCGGCCAGGTACCGCGAGTGCTCAATGGGGATGCGCGCGGACTCGGCGTGGGCGATGACGAGCGTTGGCACGCCGATTGCCGGCAGGACCGCCCGAACGTCGCCTTCGTACAGCATTTGCAGCATCGCCTGTCCGGTGCCCGGGCTGGCCGACTGCCGTTCATACGCGGCGAACGCCTGCACGATCTCGGGATCCATCGCCTCCTTCGGTGCCAGGCGGCTGAGGAGGATGCCGCGCCCCCAACCCGCACGGATGCTCTCACCCTCCTCGGGTGGGAACGTGCGCGGAAGCCACGGCAGGTAATCCTCGGCGCCGAGTAGCCGGGCGTAGCCGTCGATCAGCACCAGCGCAGATGTTCGCTCCGGGTACGTGGCCGCGAACAGGATCGTGAGGTACGAGGCTCCGATCCCTGCGACGAGCGCCGTTCGCCTGGAGCCAACCGCGTCGAGGACCGCACGGATGTCGTCCATCCACTCTTCGAGCGTCGGAAGGCCGCCCAGCGGGACGGGATCGGACAGGCCGGTGCCGCGTTTGTCGAGCAGGATCAGCCGGCTGAACGACGCCACCCGCTCGAGCATCCGCGCCAACGGCGGGACATCCCACTGCGTGTCGACGTTGCTCCACCACTGCTCGACGAAGAGGATGTCGATCGGCCCATCCCCGACCGTCTGATACGCGAGATGCACATCGCCCGATCGCGCGTATCTGGTCTCGGGCCGCATTCCCGGGAGGGTACCGGTTCGGCGCGATCCGGCGTCGGATCAGCGGTAACAACGAGCAGATCTCGCGTGAGGCTGGCCGCCTCGTTCAACGACCAGAGATGGCTCGCCCGGCGATGCCTCATGAGTGCACCATTGCGGCCATGGAGTTCAATGTCCTGGGCCCGCTCGAAGTCATTGGAGCGAATGGCTCGATCAAGATCGGCAGCGGTCTGCAGAGGGCGATCCTCGCGATCCTCGTTCTGCATGTCGGCGAGACGGTCTCGACTGACCGCCTCATCGACGAGGTCTGGGGCGACCAGCCGCCACCCAGCGCACAACATGCGATCGGGGTCCACGTGTCGCGCCTGCGCCGGGCCCTCGGTGTCGATTGCATCGAGTCGCAGCCACATGGCTACCGCTTGCGGGCGGACGAGAGCGTCATCGACCTCGCACGCTTCGAGCTCCGCATTGCCGAGGCGTCGCGGGCATTCGCGGATGGCGATCCGCAGGCCGCCGCAAATGCGCTGGCGGTCGGGCTGGCCCTCTGGCGCGGCCCGGCGCTCGGGGATCTCGCAACAGGCAATGCCGCTCGAGCTGATCGCGTCCGGCTCGACGAGCTCCACGCGCTGGCTCTGGAAATGCGGATCGACGCCGAACTCGCCTGCGGCCGCCATCTTGAGCTCGTGCCCGACCTGCGCCAGCTCGTCGACGAGATGCCCTTGCGGGAGGTCTTCCACGCTCGGCTGATGTTGGCGCTCTACCGCTCGGGGCGGCAGGCCGAGGCACTCGACGTCTATCACCGGGCACGCGAGATCCTCGACCGCGAACTCGGTGTGGACCCCGGACGCGAGCTTGAGACGCTGCAGCGCGCCGTGCTGGATCACGACCCGACGCTGGACCTTGCGGCTGCAACGGCGCCCGAAGTGGTTGGAGCGCGACCGCCCCGCTCTGCGGCACCACCGATCCCCATCCTTCGTTCACGCGACACGCGGCGAACGGTCACCACGCTCATGGCGGACATGCGTGGATCGAGCCTCACGGGCGAATCGATCGATCCAGAAGCCGCGCGCGTGTCGCTGGACCGCTGCTTCGAGGCGATGCGGGCCGTCGTCGAGCGGCATGGCGGCGCCGTCGAGCAGGTGGTTGGCGATGCCCTCCTGGCGGTCTTCGGCATGCCCCTGGTCCACGAAGACGACGCCATTCGGGCGGTCCGAGCCGCATCGGAGATGCGCGATGCCCTGCCCGCGCTGAACGACAGGCTGGCGGCCGAGCTCGGTGTCCGGATCACGATCCGCATCGGCGTCAACACGGGCGAGGTCGTCGCCGCCTCGGGCGCCGCTTCCCCTACCCGGGTGACTGGCGAGACAGTGAACGTTGCCGCCGGACTTCAACAGGCGGCAGCCCCGGGGGAGATCCTGTTGGGCGAAGCGACCCATCACCTCGTCCGGCGGGTGATCGAGGCTGAACCCACGGCCGCGATCGATCCACATGGCGGATCCGGATCGATCCGAGCCTTTCGGTTGGTTGTCCTGACGCCGGACCTCTCCCATCACACGCAACGCTTCGATCCACCGCTCGTTGGTCGAGAGCGCGAGAGCCGGCTCCTCGAGTCGTCCTTCGAGAGTGCGGCCGGCGACCAGACGTGCCAGCTCTTCACACTCCTCGGTCCAGCGGGGATCGGCAAATCGCGCCTGGTGCACGAGTTTCTTCGGTTGGTCCGTCCGAAGGCGCACGTGCTCCGAGGCCGATGCCCGCCGTACGGCGAGCGTGTCGCATTCTGGCCGGTCGCCGAGACGATCAAGCAGGCGGCCGGGATCACCGATGTGGACACGGCCGCCGCAGTCCGCGACAAGATCGAGTCCCTGTTGAGCGCGGATCAGCCGACCTCAGAGATCGCCGATCATGTCGCGACGATCATCGGCCTTTCCGAGGCGCCCTCCTCGGGCGAGGAGACATTTCGGGCGATCCGGAGCGTGTACGAGAG
Organism: Verrucomicrobiia bacterium; assembly: GCA_035577485.1. Lineage (GTDB taxonomy): Bacteria > Chloroflexota > Limnocylindria > Limnocylindrales > CSP1-4 > CF-46. The sequence goes on along the minus strand of DATLVO010000007.1, from coordinate 23,082 downwards.
CATCGCCCGGGTGCGCCCCCTCGTCCTCGTGTTCGACGACGTGCAGTGGGGCGAGCCGTTCTTCCTGGACCTCATCGAGTACCTCGCCGACACCTCCAGAGGTACGTCCATCCTCCTTCTCGCGATCGCGCGTCCGGAGCTCCTCGACGCGCGACCCGGCTGGGCCGGCGGCAAGCTCCGTGCGACATCCGTCCTCCTCGGGCCGCTGAATGAGGCCGAAGTCGCGCAGCTCGTCGCGAACCTGCTCGACGGGTCGGCCGCGTCGCCGTCGGTTGAGCGAAAGATCATGGACGTCGCCGAAGGGAACCCGCTGTTCGTCGAGGAGTTCCTGGCGATGCTGCTGGAGGACGGGCTCGTTCGTCAGGCCGGCGATGAGTGGGTCGGGATGACCGATCTGGCCACGATCGAGACGCCGGGTTCGATCAAGGCGTTGCTCGCTGCCCGGCTCGATCGATTGCCAACCACGGAGCTCGAGGTCCTGGAACTTGCCGCGGTGGTCGGCAAGACCTTCACTCGCGGGGCGGTCGAGGCACTCGCGGATTCGGACGCCAAGCCTGACGTCGCTCGGCGTCTCGAATCAGTCGTGCGCAGGGAGATCATCCTGGCCGATCGATCTTCACCTGAGATTCTCAATGCCTATCGATTCAGGCACATTCTCATCCGCGACGCCGCCTATGCGGGGCTCGCCAAGCGTGAGCGGGCGGAGCTCCATGAGCGCTTGGCCGATTTTCAGGAGCGGGAGGCGGGAGATCGGCTATCTGAATACGAGGAGGTCATCGGCTATCACCTCGAACAGGCGACCCACTATCGGCGGGGGCTGGGCCGGAACGACGAGCGGACACGAGATCTCGCGAGGCGGGCCGCTCAGCTATTGGGCGCCGCTGGAGTCCACGCGATCCAACGTGGCGACGCACTGGCGTCCAGTCGGCTGCTCGAGCGCTGTCAGGCGATGTGGCGCCAGCCCATCCAAGCCAGCCCGCTGGAGTCCCTCCCCGGCGACGCGTGAGATCTTGGAACTTGGCCGATTTGGGCCCATGGCGCATCATCGCGCCACGGTCTTCGCTCGACACCGATCCGCCGGGCCCGCCGCTGATGGGAGGTCGGAGCATGCCGCGGTTCATGGATCTGCACGATGGCTTCGGGGGTGTGACTCGCGAGCAGCTCAAGGTCGCCCAAGCGGCCGACTGGGCAATCGAGGCTGAAGAAGGGGTCCATTTCGAGCGTGCCTGGCTCGACCCGGAAGCCGGGAAGGTCTTCTGCCTGTCGACCGGTCCGAGCAAAGAGGCGGTCATGCGAATCCACCAACGAGCAGGTCACCCGACTGCCGAGATCTACGAACTGCCCATCGAGGTGTTCTGAGGCCGCCTCACGGGTAGCGGGCGGCGGCGAATGGAAGTCCCCCGCGCCATCTGGCGCGGGGGACTCCGAACGACTCTCGACTAGCGAAGCCGGCCGGCGCCCGGACCGACGGAGCGGCCCAGCGTCAGCTCGCGGTCGTCATGAACAGTCGCCTCCGCCTGAGACGGCCGCCGCGTGGAACATCCCGTCCCATCCGGGCGAGCCAACGAGGTGCGCGACCATCGTGTCGAACATCTTGGAGTCGGCCAGCATGTTGCAGGCCCCCGTGTACGCGGGGCCCTGGGCTGCGAGCGTATTGCCGGCAAAGACGGAGAGCAGGGCGATCACGCTCACGACGATGGAAATCCGCTTGCGCATCATGGCCTCCTTGTTCGGCGAGGGCACCTGAAGGCACCCGGGGACCCGATCAACGGGCCGTCCTCACGGATCGTCGATGCAGGCGATCAACGCACGCGCAACGGCCGATCAAGGGTGCCCGGCCATCCGCGATCGCCCGTGGCCCGGCGCGCATCTGAGGCCATCGTCGCCGACGCGCCTCAGCGCGTTCGCGCCGCGAGTTCGAATACTCGGGTGGGACCGGAGAAGCCCTTCAGGACCAGTTCGCGACCCTCATCGAACGTGAAGCCTCGCTCGCTGCCCAGATCGTGAACGAGGTCCGACGTCAGGATCCGCCCGGCATCGGCTGCGCCACAGATCCGGCTGGCCAGGGTGACCGTCGACCCGAACAGGTCGTCGTTGTGGTCGACGGGTTCGCCGGCGGCGATCCCGATCCGTACGCGAAGGTCTGTGTTCGGGGCGTCGGCGGATCGTCCCTCGAACCCCGCCTGGATCGACATCGAGCATTCCAGCGCGCTCGCCACGTCGTCGAATGAGGCCATGATCCCGTCGCCCGTGTGCTTCACCTCGCGTCCATGTGCGGCCACGAGCGCACGTCGGATGATCAGGTCGTGCTCGGTGAGCAGAACCATGAACGCCGACTGCCCGACCGCCTCCAGGATCGACGTCGAACCCTCCAGATCCGTGAACAGGATCGTCCGGAACGGGTTGACCGACGGGGTGTCACCGGTGGTCTCGCTCATCCTCCCGAGGAGCCGCAGGACGTTGTCCTCGGAGACGCTGATGATCTCGTTGGGGATGAGGCCGTGCGTTGACTTGTGTACGGCCGTCAGCGACTCGCCCGTTGGGGCTTTCGCCAGGCAGAACGCCTCCCCTTGATCGGCATCGAACCAGTAGGCGAGGAACTGGACCCCGAACTTGGCACTCATGTCGATGTCGGCCAGGTGCGCCTGTGCGACCTGTTCGGCCGTCACTCCGGGCACGTCATGGCGATCCATGAACAGCGGCATCTGGGTCCTCCTGCGCCTCCAGTGATCGTAGCCGTGTGCTCTCACCCCCGGGGGGCGGGGGAACGCCGAAGATCAACGTTGAACGCTTGCGTTCGTGCTGGCCGAGCGCGGCGCGCGCTCCAACAAGAAGCCCGAGATGCGTCGAACGGACATCACTCGATCGAGTGGTGCGTCGCGCGGCGAGTGAACGCCGCCCCGCCGGCTTCCTGCTCGGCCACGATGCGCGCGAGCTCGGTGCGCGAGTTGATCGCCAGCTTCGCGAAGATGTGCCGCAGGTGACTGTTCACCGTGTGCGGGGAGAGGAAGAGCCGATCCGCGATCTCGCGGTTCGTGCTGCCATCGGAGACGAGCCTCGCGACTTCCAGCTCGGCGCCCGTCAGCCCCGACGAGCCCTCGGCAGCACCGCCGGTCGCCATGATCCGCCGACGGATGCCCAGATCACCGAGGCGGCCGCGGACGCGGCGAGCGTCCCAGTCGGCGCCGAGGGCCAGATACAGCTCGAGCGCTCGGCCCATGACGGCAACGCCACGCTCGCGATCGGTCATGACGAGGCGCCGACCGTAGTCCTCGAGCGCCGATCCCATCGCCAGCTTGCGGGGGCTCTCCTCGAACAGCGCGACCGACCGCTCGAGATCCTCGAGCCGCTCCTCGACCAGGCCGCTGACCTGCGCCTCGACGGCCGCGATCGTCTTGACGCCCGGGTTGAGCTCTGACCGTCGCCGAACCGTCACGTGGGCCTGACCAGCAAGATCACGGTCGCCCACTGACAGGGCGATCCGAGCAAGGTGGACCTCGTCCGTGACGTCGACCGGGAACCTCGGGAGCAGTGGGCGTCCGTCCTGCACGCCTGGAGCCACCGCCCAGCCGTGCGCCGACTGCCGGTCACCCTGCGCCGCGGCGAAGAGCGCGAGCACCCATGCGGCATGTCGACGCACCGCCGGCGTTCCTCGTTCGAACACCACGTGCGCCGCATCCGTCAGCCGCCGCATCAGGCGCGCTTCCCCGGTGTGAAGCGCGAGCCGCGCCAGTGCCGCGACACCGGCGGCATCGAGGACGGCCATCGCGTGGCTTCCGTCCTCGTCGGCGAATCGCGTCTCGAGCGTCGTCAGCGCCAACCCCAGCTGCCCCGATTGGAACAGCAGCCGACCTCGCCATGTCTCGAACATCTGATAAGCCCAGCCCTGGCGATCGCGCTTGCCGGCCTCGATGCCGTCATCTGCGACTGCGAACGCGTCCACCTCCGCGTCCAGAAGGCTGAGGATCTCGCCGCGCCACATGACAGCGAGACGGAAGCGCTGGTCGTCGCCCGCATCGATGCCCTCGCGAAGGGCCAGCTCGACGAGCTCCCTTGCCGCTCCGAAGTCGTCCTCCGCGTACTCGACCGCGCTCTCGGCGAGGTGCAGGGTGAAGCTGGCTCGGACGTCGCCCGATCGCGCGTTGGCTTCATCCGCCGCGGCCTGCATCGCCCGAGCCTCGTCTGGCCGGCCCGAGGTCGCCAGGTTGTGGTAGAGGCAGGCCAGGTGCCGGGCCCGCAGGACATCCGGGATCGCCGGCAGGCCGAGGGCGAGCCGGCCCGCGCTGATCCGGATCTCCGGGGAGATCGCGAACATCCCGGCGATGCCGAGGCGCACCTCGGCCTCCTGGGCTGGCGGGAACGTTTCGCGCAGGGCCCGATTTGCGAAGGCGATGGCTTCGTCGCTGTTGCCGGCGATGTGGAGGGCGATCGCCGTCGTGCTGACGATCTCGCCGCGAAGGGGATGGTGGGCTGGGGAGATCTCCAGGGCTCGTCGCCCGAACTCTGCCGCCGTCCCCGAGTCCGTCGCCATCAGCGTCTTCGCGGCATCGAGAAGCGTGGCGATGGCGACCTCGTCGCCGGGCTCGGCGCTCGCCCCCAGCTGCATCGCGACCTCGACCGGGAGCGCTCCGCTCCGCAGCAGGACATCCGCCGCCCAGCGGTCGAGAGCACGACGAGCGGAGGCGGCGATCGTCTCCCGGACGGCTCCGCGGGTGATGTCGTGCCAGAACGCCAGGCGCTCTCCTCGCTCGACGAACAGGTTCGTTTCGAGGAGCTCCGTGATCGGCCCGAGCAACGCCGACGGCTGCCACCCGAGCGTCTCCGCGAGCTCGGCGAACGTGAACGTCCGGCCGAGCGATGCCGCGACGGTCACGGCCTCGTTTGCGGGTCGGGACAGTCGTCCCAGCCGCTCGCGCATCCCGGAGCGCACCCGGTCGGGCAACCTGCCTTCGAGGACCTCCGCGCGGCCATCCACGACGCGGATGCGGTCCTCTTCCTGCAGTCCGAGCAACGTCTCGACGAGCAGGAACGGACTGCCCGCAGCCTGCTCGACGAGCTCGAGGACGTGATCGTCCGGCTCCCCGCCCAGGAGCTCGGCGGCAAGCGCCGCCGCCGCCGCCTCGCCGAGCGGGGCCAGGGTGATCGGGGTCGCCCCGTTTCGCTTGAGCTGCTCGATCGCGCTTGCTGCATCGGGCGCCGATTCCGGCGACGGCCGCCAGGCGATGAGCCACGCGATCGGGGATCCAGCGAGGGCCCGCGTCAGGGACCGCAGGGCGGCGGCCGTGCCGGCGTCGGCCCACTGCGCGTCGTCGATCACGACCATCAGTGGTCGCTTCGCGGCAGCCGCTTCCAGCAGGGCCTCGAGGTCACGAAGCAGCCAGAACCGTTGGCCGGGCGCGACCCGGAGCGACGGGAGCGCGCCACCGTCGAGCAGCGGCTCGGGCCCATCGAACAGGGCACCGAGCAGCGCTGCGAGCTCGACGGCTCGCTCAGCAGGCTCCGCCATCGCGACGCCGAAGCGCATCCCCCGCCGCTTCGCCTCCCGGACGCCCTCGAGGAGGAGCCGGGTCTTCCCGATTCCACTCGCCCCCTCGACGACGATGACGCCACCCGAGCCGGAGGCGACCTTGTCGAGGAGCCCGCCGATCAGCCGCAGCTCCGACTCGCGGCCCTGGATCCCTGCCTGGTGGGCCCGAGGCAGCGTCGCACCGCCCGCACGGATCTCGGGCGCCTCGCTCGGTGACGTCGCCTGGGTCGCCATTCGATCCGACGAGGATACGGCGGTCCGCGCATTCCGCCCCGGACAAATGGCGGATTCGAGCGATGCGCGGCGCCGGGCGTCGCGACCAGACTCCGCGCACACGCGAAGGAGGCATCTGAAATGACTGGTCGTCCGAACCTGGTCCTGGTCCACGGCGCGTGGGCCGACGGGTCGAGCTGGAGCGGCGTGATCAAGCGCTTGCAGGCCTCCGGCTACGCCGTCCGCGCACCGCAGTTCCCGCTGACATCACTCGCCGATGATGTCGCCCGCCTTCGGCAGGTGCTGGCGTTCCAGGACGGCCCGACCATCGTCGTCGGACATTCCTACGGCGGGCAGATCATGACCGCGCTCGGATCCGACGCGCCAAACGTCGTCGGCCTCGTCTATGTCGCGGCGTTCGGCCTCGACCAGGGCGAGTCGCTCGGAGCGCTGCTCTCGCAGGGGCCGGTGACCCCGGCTCTGAAGCACATCTTCACGGACCAGCGCGGCTACGTCTGGCTGTCCGAGGAGGACTTCGTCGGACACTTCGCCGGCGACGTCGACCGTGAGCAGGCTCGGGCGATGTGGGCCGTCCAGCAGGCGCTGGCGGGATCGGCCTTCAACGACGTCATGGGGGTCCCGGCGTGGAAATCGCTGCCGAGCTGGTATGTGGTGGCAACGAACGACGAGGCGATCCCGCCGGATGCCGAGCGCCAGTTCGCGGCCCGGATGGGCGCAACGACCATCGAGGTCCCGGCCAGCCACGTCGCGATGGTCTCGCATCCGGGCGAGGTTGCCGGCCTCATCGAACGGGCAGCAGAATCAGTTGGCGCGACCGCCGCAGGCTGACCGCGGAAACACGCACCCACCGTCCGGCGGGCTTCGAGCGAGTCCGACCAGCCACGACCTCGAAGGGATGAACCAGATGCCGATGATCGACGTGTACGCCGCCGAGGGGACCTTTTCCGATCCTCACGCGCTGGCGCAGAGCCTGGCGACCGAGCTGATGACCATCGAACAGGTCCCGGACATCCCGATGTTCCGGAAGAACACCGCCGCGTTCGTGCACGCGTTGCCCGCGTCAGCGCTCTCGAATGTCGACGGCGACAGCACGTACGTCCGCGTGCAGGTCCTGACCAACCATGGCGCGCTCGACCGTGCGAAGCAGATCGCGGTGGTCTCGCGGCTGACCGCCCTGGTGGCTGAGGCCGCCGGGGACCCGTCCCTGGCCGACCGAAGCTGGGTCCTCCTGACCGAGGCGCCGGACGGCGGCTGGGGCCTGGCGGGCCACGCGAACACCAACGAGGAGCTGGTCGCCGCGGCGCGGGCCCAGCTCGCCGAGCTCCGAGCGAGCGCCCCGCCCGGCTGAACACCCGATCCGCTCGCTCGCTACCGCAACCGCTTCGCGAGCTGCGTCCGCGATGTCACGTCCAGCTTTCGGAACGCCTTCCGGAGGTGGTACTCGACCGTGCTCGGGCTGATGAAGAGTTGCCCGGCGATTTCGCGGTTCGTGTTGCCCTCCGCGGCGAGGCGTGAGATCTGCGACTCCTGCGCCGTGAGCTGATCGAGCGTGGCCGAGGTCCGCTTCCGCGCATGCTCACCCGTGGCCTCGAGCTCGATCCGCGAGCGTTCCGCGAAGGCGTCCATCCCGAAGTCCGTGAAGAGCTCGTACGCAGCTCGGAGCGCGTTGCGCGCGTCGATCCGGCGACCTTCGCGCCGGAGCCACTCCCCGTAGACGAGATGCGCGCGGCCCAGGTCGACCCGAAGGGGTGTCGGCTGAAGCCGTTCGATCGCCTCGCGGTAGAGCGGCTCGGCCGTGTCGCCTGCAGCGAGGAGGGCTCGCGATCTTGCCTCGACTCCCAGGGCCCACGCCGTGCCGCTGGCGCCTGTCGATGCGCTCAGGAGCTCGAGAGCTTCGGCGCCTCGCTCCGGTCGACCGCTGCGACACGCCGCCTCGATCAACTCGACCGACGCATACGTCGAGAACCAGATCTCGCCTGGGATCCTGGTCGCCTCCGCCGCTGCCGCGAACGCCGCCTCGTAGCGACCGAGGCCATTGTTCAGCACGGCGGTCACCCAGCTCATTGCGGTGATACCCAGGCCTTCGCCCCGGGCCAGGAAGTCCTGCGTGCCGGCCCGGACCAGCCTCGCCAGCTCGTCCTCGCGTCCGCGATGGGCGGCCAGCGAGAGGGCGCCGTACAGGGGGGCGATGCCATCGCCCGTGGCCCGGGCAAGCGCGTCCGCCTCGTCGATGAGCGCCGCCGCTGCCTTCGTTTCCCCAGCAAAGACGTGGACACCGACGCGCGTGTTGAGCGCGAGCGGCAGCTCCGCGAGCAGCCCGGCCTCTCGAGCAGCTCGGATGTGGTGAGCCGTGAGCTTGTCCCAGCCCTCGTATTCCCAGATGAATCCGGCTGCCCGACCGGCGAGCCAGCGCCAACGGAGCGCCACGGCCGGTTTGACATCGCGGCTGGCGAAGGCCGCAAGCGCCTGGCGCAGCGGCGGCGTTCCAGCCGCCGGACCGTGGGCGACGAGCGTCGCGAGCCCATCGAGAAGCAGGTCGACGGGGCGCGGATCGAGTGACGGGGGCGCGGCGAGCGCCGCGACTGCCACCTGCCGAGCGTCGACGGCCCCGGCCAGGCGACCAGTGAACAATGCCGCGGTCAGGGCGTCCAGGTAGGTCTCGCGCGCGAGCGATGCGTCCAGCGGCTCGAGTCCGCGAGCCGCCGCGAGCAGCAGCGGTGGCGCGTCGCTCCCGCGGTTGGTGGCGAACGCGATTCGCGCTCGAAGGACCTCCGCCTCGGCCTGCTGGAAACCGTCGAGCGGGCCGACCTCGGCTTGATCGAGCAGGGCGACCGCGTCGTCGATCGCGCCTGCCTGGTGCTTCGCCTGCCCGGCTGCCAAGGCCCGACCGGCGCGTTTCGCAGGCTCGACCGTCAGCGCAGCCGAACGTTCGAGGAATGCGGCGGCCGCGGCGAACCCCCCGCGAGCCTGGGCGCGCGCCGCAGATCGTTCCAGGTCCGCGGCGACGTCCTCGTCCGGCATGACTGCGGCCTGCGCTCGGTGCCAGGCGCGGCGATCCGGGTCCGTCTCCGGATCCGTCGCTTCGGCCAGAGCCTGGTGGACCTCGGTCCGCTCGACGGCGCCAGCGGCCCGATACACCGCGGATCGAACCAGCGGATGCCGGAAGACGACGCGTGGCTGGAATGCGACCAAACCGTTCGACTCCGCCGCGAAGGCCGCTGACTCCTCGATTCCGAGGCGCTCCGCCGCGCGCCACACGAGCGCCGTGTCCCCGGTCGGGTCGCTCGCGGCGATGAGGACCAGGCGGCGCGCGTCACGCGGAAGGGCAGCAACGCGCCGTTGGAAGCTGTCCTCGATCCCGGCGTGCATGGGCGCCGCCGCCAGCCCGCCGAAACCGCCCGCGAGCTGTGACGATGTCAGGCCGCGTGGCAGCTCCATCAGGGCGAGGGGATTGCCGCGCGTCTCGACGACGAGCCGCTCGAGCACCTGGTCGTCGATCGGGGCCGGCAGGACGGACTCGAGGAGCGCGCGGGCGTCGCGATGACCGAGTGGCCCGACATGGACCTCGGGCAGTCCCCGGAGCGCCTCACCCGTCTCCCGCGCGGCGAACACCATCGCGATCCGCTCGACCGCAAGTCGGCGAGCCGCGAATCCGAGCGCCTGGGCCGATGCGCGATCGAGCCAATGGGCGTCATCGATCACGCAGAGGAGGGCGCGCTCCCGGGCGGCCTCCGAAAGCAGTCCAAGGACGGCGAGCGCGACGAGAAACGGATTCGGCGCGGGGCCCGGACTCAGCCCGAATGCGATATCGAGTGCGTCGCGCTGGGTGGGCGGCAGACGCTCACGGAATTCAAGGATGGGCGCACACAGCTGCTGGACCGCGGCGAAGGGAAGCTCCATCTCGCCCTCGACCCCGGAGCTGCGGACGATCCGCAGCGTCGTGGCCCTCTCGACCGAGTCGTCGAGCAGCGCTGTCTTGCCGACGCCGGGCTCGCCATGGACGACGAGGGCATCGCCGGATCCGTCACGGGCAGACTCCACCAGGCGGTCGAGGGCCGCTCGCTCGCGTTGCCGGCCCAGCAGCTGCACCCGGCGTTACCTCCTTGCTCGTCAACGTGGGATCTGTTCGCGATCAGCATGCCACTGGGGTCGCGAACTACGGAGTTCCGGGACGCGATCGCCCGTCGCTCGAAACGAACATGCCGTCGATATCCCCAACGGAGAAGGCAAACGGATCATGGCTACCTCACTCGACACGAGCCGGCGCGAGGACATTGCGCGGCAGTACGTCGCCGACGTCTTTACCGGCAGCAACGCGGAACGGGCCCGCGACTACTTCACCGCCGACATCGCCTGGCATGGCGGCGCACTCGGAACCGTCACGGGCGTCGACACCGTCGTCCCGGTCCTCGGCGGCTTCATCGGCGCTCTGTCGGACATCCAGGCAACGGTGCAGGACACGATCGCCAGCAACGATCTGGTTGCCCTGCGACTCGTTGTCACGGCGACCCACACGGGCAATCTGCTCGGGGTCCCGGCAACCGGACGGCCGATCCGATGGGACGCCGTCGATATCTACCGGGTCACGGACGACGGAAAGATCAGCGAGCAGTGGGCCTTCGAGGACCTGGCCGCGATCCTCAGCCAGGTGGGAGCGATTGCCCTGCCGTGGGCCGGCTGACCGAACACCGGGTCGCGACTCAACGCCTCTGGAGACCGTAGACCCGATCGGCGTTCAACCCGAAGATTCGGGCCTCATCGGCGTCGGACTGATCCCCAAGCGCCTCCTTGAGGCCATCGACCACGCCGGCGTAGGAGGTCGCAAGCAGGCAGACCGGCCAGTCCGAACCGAACATGAGCCGCTCGATCCCGAACCAATCCACCACGGACTGGACGAACGGTCGCAGGTCGGCGGGCGTCCACGAAGCCCAGTCGGCCTCCGTGACCATCCCGGAGAGTTTCACCGCAACGTTGGGGCGGCGCGCCAATGCCGGCATCCGCTCACGCCAGGCGGCATCCGCACCATCGGCGATCCGGGGCTTGGCGATGTGATCCAGGACGAACTGGAGGTCCTCGAGCGCGCCGACCGTATCGACTGCAGCGGACAGCTCGCGCGCACGCACGAGAAGGTCGTACCGGAGGCCGCGGGCCTGGACCGCCTGAAGCCCACGTCGAACGTCCGCCCGACGAAGCCAGTCCGGATCGCGTTCATCGTGGACCTGATGACGGACCCCGACGAGCCGGTCGCCGCCTGGTCCGCCCATCAGGGCATCGAGGTCATCGCCAACCGTGGGTGAGATGAGGTCGACCCATCCGACGACGCCCCAGATGAGGGGCCATCGAGCTGCCAGCCCGAGGAACTCGCGCGTCTCGTCGAGGCTCGAGATCGTCTGGACGAGCACCGTCCCGGAGATGCCCTGGGCCAGGAGCTCCGGCGCGAGGTCGTCCGGTCGGAACGGCTTCCTGATCGGATCCAACGCGTCGCCAACCATCCACGGGTACGAGGCTCGCGCCGGGTCCCAGAAGTGCTGATGCGCATCGATGCGCGGATCCATACCGCCAGCAACCTCCCGAGTCACGACGGCGTCGGCGCGTCGACGCCCGCGACCGTCGTCTGCGTGGAGCGGGAGGTCAGACAGCGTCCCGTCACACGCCCCCATCACGCTACGGCGCGGCCGACGCCACCGCAAGGCGAGCGCGGTCAGGGTGCACCCGTGAGCGCGGATTGAACGGCTCCGTCACCATTGGGCTGATGGAGACGAGGAGGACCGAGCATGCGCTCGCCGATCGAGACGCCCGGGAGTTCCTGCGTGGGGCCGATCCCGTCCTCGCCCAGATCATCGACGCGCGGCCGGACTTCCGGCCCCGCGCCTGGACGGACGACCTCCCCGCCCTCGACGCCTTCTCCACCCTGATCTTCCAGGTCATCGGGCAGCAGCTCTCCGTGCGTGCGACTCGAACGATCCTCGGCCGGCTCGAGCAGAAGTTCGGTGGCCGCATGCCGACACCGGCCGAGATGCTGGCTGCCGATCCCGAGGTCGTTCGATCGAGCGGCATGTCGGCGCGAAAGACGGCAACCTTGCGCGCGGTCGCGCAGGAGTTCGTCGATGGTCGCCTGAGCGACGATGCCCTGTCAGGCATGTCGGACGACGACGTCGTCCGTGCCCTGACCAGCATCCCGGGGATCGGACCGTGGACCGCGCACGGCTTCCTGCTCGTCGCCCTCGACCGGCCCGACGTGTTCCTGACCGGCGACCTCGCGCTCCGGCGGGCAGTCGAGCGCGCCTACGGCTTCGACCATCGTCCGACGGACGACGAGCTGCTCCATGTCTCAGAACGCTGGCGGCCGTACCGGAGCCTGGCGGTCAGCTACCTGTTCGCGTCCGAGTACGACGAACCCGCGGGTGCCCGAACCTGAGCCGCGTGCGGACGGTTTCGGGCTTCATGTCGGCCGCGCCCGTAGACTCCAGCGCATGGCTCGCGAGGTGACGACAACGGCCGCCCTGCAAACCGATCTCGGCATGTCGCGTCGCATGAAGGTCCTCCTGGCCCTGATCCTGACCGGCCAGTTCATGGCCGTCCTCGACGCGTCCATCGTGAACGTCGCAATCCCCACGATCCGCCTCGATCTCGGGGCTTCCGGTTCGGACCTCCAGCTCATCGTCGCTGGTTATGTCATCGCCTACGCGGTCCTGCTCATCACCGGGTCGCGTCTGGGCATGCGCTTCGGGTTTCGCACGGCGTTCCTGTCAGGACTGGCGTTGTTCACGGCCGCGTCATTCGCGTGCGGAGTCGCGCCGAGCAGCCAGGCGCTGATCGTGGTTCGCGCGATCCAGGGTGCCGGCGCCGCGCTGATGGTGCCGCAGGTGTTCAGCCTGATCCAGCGCAACTTCACGGGACCATCGCGCGCGCAGGCGCTCAGCCTGTGGGCGGCGACCCTTGCCCTGGGTGGCCTCGTCGGCCAGGTGTTGGGCGGCGTGCTGGTCAGCGCCGACCTCTTCGGGACGGGCTGGCGGCCGGTGTTCCTCGTGAACGTTCCCATCGGCGTCGTGCTGCTCGTCGCTTCATACCGGCTCCTCCCGATCGACCGACCCGAGCCTGGCCGGCCGCTCGATCTCGGTGGCCTGATCTCGCTCGCGGGGGCGGTGTTGCTGCTCGTCGTCCCGCTCGTCCTCGGCCACGAGCAGGGCTGGCCGGCCTGGACGTTCGGCTCCCTGGGACTGAGCGTCGTTGCGATCGTGGTCTTTGCGCTGATCGAGCGGTCCGTTGAGCGCCGTGGTGGCGCGCCGCTGATCGCGGAACGCGTCCTGCGTGCGCCGGGAATGCCCGCGGCGCTCATCGCGATCGTCCTCGCACTGGCCTCGTACGGCGGCTTCCTGTTCACGTTCACCCAGCACCTCCAGGGTGGCCTCGGTGATACCGCGCTGCAGGCGGGCCTCACGTTCGTGCCGCTGGCCCTCGGGTTCGCGCTCTCCAGCCTGAACTGGCGACGTCTGCCGGCCCGCTGGCATCAGCTGGTCATCCCGGCGGGCTGTGTGATCGCCGCCATCGGCTACCTCGTCACCGGGCTCTCGGTGGTTGGCGGGGGTGCAGGTGGCCTTCTGTTGCCGCTGGCGCTGTTCATCGGCGGGTTCGGGCAGGGAATGGCGGCGAGTCCGATCCTGACCGTGGCCCTGTCGAAGGTCGCGCCCCAGGACGCGGCCGACGCGAGCGGGGTTCTGACCACCGTCATCCAGCTGGGGCTGGTGATCGGTGTGGCCACGTTCGGCAGCGTTTTCCTGACCCGGGCCGCCGTGGCCGGGGTCCACCCCACGGCGGATGCGGTCGCCCTGACACTCTGGTTGATCGTCGCCGCCCTCATCGGGTGTGCCATCGCATCGCTCGCGATGGTCAGGGCCCAGCCGGCAACGGTCGTGCTGGGCGCCGCCTCGGAAACCATCGAGGTCGAGTTCGCCGGTGACGCCGGCTGACGGTGGCTCTGGGTCGCCTGGCTACGCCGGGATCGATCGTCGCCTAGCAACCAATCGCTCGAGCTGCGAGACGGCCGCACGAAGCCCGGTGGTTGGCGGTGATAGCGTTCGAGATCGATGGAGACGACGGAGGCCGCCGCCCGCTGGGCGCGCATCTGGCACGACGCATGGCAGGCCCGGGATACAGAAGCCGTGGTCATGTTGTATGCGCCCGACGCGCAGTTCTCCACGGAAGCCTTCCGTGATCCCTACCACGGGCAGGACGGGGTCAGGCGCTATGTGGCTCAAGCGTTCTCGGAGGAACGCGACCCTCGCGTCTGGGTCGGCGAGCCGATCGTCATGGGCGATCGGGCGGCCATCGAGTGGTGGGCGGCGGTGGTCGAGAACGATGTCGCGATCACGCTCGCGGGCTGTTCCGTCCTTCGCTTCGACGCCGCCGGACTCGTGATCGAGCACTGGGACTCGTGGAATCAGGGCGAGGGTCTCCGCGAGCCGCCGCCCGGATGGGGACAGGCTGCGAACCGAGGCTGACAGCCGTCAGTTCCGTCATCACCCCCAGGAATTGCAGGCCCCCACTCGGTGCTTCCGTAGGATCACCGTCAGGTCGAGGTCGAGTCTGCCGGCCTCGAGAGTCTGGCGACGCCCGACGCGGTCACCGCGCGAGACCTCCGCCACTCACCACGGTCACCGCCGCCAGGATGAGCCCGACACCGACAACCTGGGCGGCTTTCGTGCCGTGCCGGCCGGTCGCCTCGTAAACCATGACCGTGGCGAGAGCGGCCATCCAGGCCAGGTTGGCGAAGCCCTCGGCGAACACGAGGAGCATCAGCGCCCATGAGCTGCCGAGGCAGGCCAGGCCGTGGTCAAGGCCGAGGTCGAAGGAGCCCCGACCTTCCACCTCGCCGTCCTGCACGAGCGCGGCGGGATGGCGGCAGGCTGCGAGGCCGTGCCGCTTGAGCGGCGAGAACTGGTACGCGCCGGCGAGTGCGAGGACGCTTGCCTCGATGAGCCACGGTCGACCTGCCAGCCAGGGGCTGGCGTCGACGACGTGGTGCAGGATGTCGTCACCGATGAAGGCGAGCAACCCGAAGATGGACCAGGCAGCCGCGTAGGCACCGAGGAACTCGGCCAGAGGGTGCCCATGCCGAGCGCGGGACGAGGCCCCGAGGAATGCCTCGATGCTCGGCAGGCTGGCCGGCAGCATCATCGCCGCGATCATCACTTGCCAGCCGAGCAGGAACAGCGCGACGGCGATCCAAAGCGGCGCGCCGCCTTCGATCAGGGTGTGGTGGTGGAGCAGCGTGGCCTCACCCGTCAGCTGGGCGGCCACCGCGAGGATCCAGGCTGCCGCGATCGCCGCGCCCACCATCGGGACTCGCCATGCCGAGTTCCGCAGACCCCAGGCACCATGCCGCTCGAGCTGAACGTGGTCGACGACGGCGACCGATCGTCCGCCGTCCGGCCGGCTCATACGAAGTCGAGGCTGCAGCCGAAGGGTCGTGTAGTCGCGACCTGGACGTCGCGGCCCGCGAGGATGTCGTCGAGCGCGTTCCGCAGGTCATGGCTCGTGACGTTGGACGCGATCCTCGAGGAGTCGAAGCGTCCCTGGTACCGGAGGCGCCGCTCGCGGTCGAGCACGAAGACATGGAACGTGCATCTGGCGCCGTAGGCCCTGGCGACCCGCTGGCCGTCATCGACGAGGTACGGAAACACATATCCGTCCTCCGCGGCGCGCTCGGCCATCCGGGGGAAGCCCTCGTCGGGATACAGGTGCGGGGCGTTGGAGTTGATCGCGACGACCTGAACCCCGCGCGAGGCGTACTCGGCCTGAAGCGCGTTCATCCGATCGCCGTAGGCCTTGGCCGTGGGGCAACGGTTGGACGAGAAGATCAGGACGAGGACGTCGCGTTCGTCGAAGCTCGAGAAACCGTAACGCCTGCCATCGGTGCCCAGCAAGCCTTCGAACGTGGGGCCGCTGGCACCGAGCGGGAGCGTCGCCGGTTCGGGCGACGCCTCGATGAGCTCCGCCGACATCAGGCAGCCTTGCCGGCGAATCGGTCGGGGAACTGGGCGACGATCCCGTCGTGGAGGGCGTCGGCAAGGACCATGATCTCGGTGAAGATGTCGTCGAACGCCTTCACGTCCGACGCCCAGTCTGCGCTGATCCGGGCGACGGTCTCGTCCTTGGTCAACTTCAGGTGGAGGGCGAGCAGGTCGAGGACATCCTTCTTCGGCCAGTTCGGGTTCGCCCCGGCCAGGAAGTCGGCGATCGCCTCGGCGTTGGCCGTCCAGCGAGCGTCATGCGTCGCGAACGCGGCCTGGTCCCCGGACTTGGCGGCTCCGACGAGGTCCACGGCGATCATGATGTGTTCCTTCAGGAGCTCGGTCAGCCGGTCGCCGGCGGCCTTCCCGTAGAACCCCGCCACGGCGGCGCCGATGTCTTCCTGGTTCTTGAGCAGCCGCCCAGCGGCCGCGTCCGCATCGGGCGTTCCCGCGACCGCGGCGACGATGTACTGGCGGGTCCAGATGACATGGTCGGACCAGAGCTTGCGGAGCGCGAGGCGCACGGGTTCCTTCGTGGTCGTCATCACCGTTCTCCTATGAGCGCCCGGTAGGATTCTATCGGGAACGCGCATTAGCGTTACAGAATGGCCATCGACTGTCAACTCTATTGATGAGTCCCGCTGTTGATAGACACGGCGCCTGGCAACGGGTACGAGTTCGTGTCAACCACGGGGTGCCGACCTCGTCGGGTGATCCCTCGCCGCGCGGCTCCGCCACCTAGAGTTACCGCTCGTGGACACCTACGACCTTGCGGAGGCGGCCGAGCGGAGCGGCGTCAGCGGCGAGGATCTCGCTCGGCTCGTCCAGCTCGGGATCGTCACGCCGGACGACGACGGGCAGTTCACCGCTGGGCACTTGCGTCGCGCGGGGCTCGTGCAGAACCTGGCCGATTCCGGGATCCCGATCGAGGGACTGGGCTCGGCCATTCGAAGCGGCGCGGTGTCGCTCGACTTCATCGAGGCGCCGGCCTTCACGCGGTTCTCGGCGCTCAGCGGCCTGACCTTCGCCCAGATGGCCGAGCGGACCGGCGTGCCGGTTGACCAGCTCATGTTCATCCGCGAGGCGGCAGGCTCGGTCGCGCCCGGCCCCGACGAGCGGATCCGCGACGAGGAGTTGCCATATGTCGACCTCCTGGAAGCGGCTGGTCAGGCGGGAATCCGCGCGGCTGCCATCCAGCAGGTGGTCCGCGCCCAGAGCGACAGCACGAGGCGCATCGCCGAGACGGAGGCGGCGATGTGGCAGGCCGAGGTCATCGAACCGGCGATCCGGCAAGGCCTGCGCCCCGATCAGGTCCTCGGGGGCGAGGTCGGCGACCGGATGAGCGCCCTGACCGAGCGCGCCGTCATCGCGATGTATCACCTCCACCAGATGCGGGCGTGGACCGCCAATATCCTCGAAGGCGTCGAGATGCAGCTTGCGGCAGCCGGCCTGCACAGCCGCCTCGAACATCCACCGGCGATGTGCTTCCTCGACATCACCGGCTACACGCGCCTCACCCAGGAGCGTGGTGACGTCGCGGCGGTCCAGCTGGCGGAGGACGTCGGCTGGATCGTGCGTCAGACCTCGGTTCGGCACGGCGGACGGGCGGTGAAGTGGCTGGGCGATGGAGTGATGCTCCACTACCCGAGCCCAGGCTCGGGGGTGGTCGCGGCGCTGGAGATCGTGGCGTCCATCACGGCGGCCGGGTTGCCGCCCGCCCACGTCGGTCTGCACGCAGGGCCGGTGATCTTCCAGGAAGGCGACTACTACGGCCAGACGGTGAACCTGGCCTCGCGGATCGCCGACTACGCGCAGGCCGGCGACGTGATCGTGAGCCAGACGGTGGTCGACGCCTCGGCCGGATCTCCAGTGGCGTTCCGTCCAGTCGGGCCCGTGGATCTCAAGGGAGTGACGGGCGCCATGCACCTGTACGCGGCATCCCAGCCGGGCTAGCCGGGCAGACCTGCGGTTCATTTGCAGGATCGCGACGATTGCCCACCCGGCCACGAGAGGACACCGACATGGCATCCCCCATCCGATCCGCCGCGACCCGAGTCCCGATGGACTCCATGAGGAAGACCGCGCTAACCGTCGGCGTCCTCTTCATCCTGACGTTCGTCACGTCGATCGCCGGGGCCCTCGCCTACGGACCAGTTCTCAGCGATCCCATCTACATCACCGGTGCCGGAGCCGACACCCGGGTCTTCGTGGGGGCGTTTCTCGAACTGCTCCTCATCATCACCAACATCGGCTGCGCGGTCGTGTTGTTCCCGCTGCTCAAGGTGCAGAACGAGACCCTGGCCCTCGGCTACGTCACCGCTCGGCTCGTCGAGTGCGCCTTCATCGGTATCGGCCTCCTCAGCCTCCTCACGATCGTGACGTTGCGGCAGGGAGCTGCGTCCGCGGACGCGGGGGCGCTCATCGTGGTCGGCAGGGCGCTGGTCGCCCTGCACAACTGGACGTTCCTGCTTGGCCCCGGCTTCGCCGATGGCATCGGGACCGGGATGATCCTGGGCTGGCTCATGTACCGGTCGGGCCTCGTTTCGCGCCGCATGGCCCTCTTTGGCGTCGTCGGGGGTCCGTTGCTCGCGGCTTCCGGGATCGCTGTGCTGCTCGGCGCGATCCCGCAGGGCTCCGCGTGGCAGGGTATCGCGACCGTCCCGGAGGTCGTCTGGGAGGCGTACCTCGGGCTGTGGCTTACCTTCAAGGGGTTCACCCGCAAGGGTTGACGCGCGTGCTTCGGCACCCGTCGGTTCGCGCCGGCCCTCCGATCCGCTCGAACAATGCTCGACGCGCCAAGCGTGCAACGATGCCGGCGAAGACCGCAGGGAGGATCGACATGAAGTGGGTCACACGCGAGCATCCGAAGACCGACCGGATCGCCTGCCCGTGGCTGATCCGCAAGTTCATCGATCCGGACGCCGAGATCGTGTACGTGCCGAGTGACCAGGTCCTCGCCTACGCGGAACGGGAGAGGGCGACGAGTTTCGACGCCCCGGGCGCGAGGTACACCCATCGCGACGGCATGTGCTCCTTCGAAACCCTCATCGCGGAGTATGCGATCGACGACGCGGCCCTCGACCTGATGGCCCGGGTCGTGCATGGCGCCGACGTCGCGGAGGACGCGGACGCGACACCGCAGTCGGCCGGTCTCCTCGCGATCGCAGATGGTTTCGCGCTCCTGGACGTCGACGACCAGCGCCAGCTGGCCCTGGAGCTGCCCGTCTACGACGCTCTCTACGCCTGGGCTCAGCAGCAGGTGTCGACCCGCCCCTGACGTCGCGGCCCTACCCCGGCTTGCCGGCCTGGGTCCAGCGGCGGAACAGCTCGACCTGGGCGGCCGGCCAGGCGCCGTCGCAGGGCATCGTGCCCGCCTGCAGGCGGCCGAGAATGGCGTCCGCGTGTTCGCTGACGTCCTCGTGCGACGAGAGATCGAACGCGAACTCCATCGATCGGCGATCGCGCTCCCGGAACAGCGGCTTGATGTCGGTCTCGAAGCTCACGGGCTCGTCGGCACTCGTGGTCACGATGGTCTCCTTTCCGATCGTGGCGTCGTCGCTGGGTACACGACCTTCACCCTGGTCGATGCGCGCCCGATGGCGTGAGCGTTTCCGAGCCGGGAGCCAGCGCCGCTCGGGCGACCGCGGCGAGCGCGTCGATGAGCCCCGGATCGCCGTTCAGCGACTCGATGCGGCGGAACACCAGCCCGGACTGCTCGGCCTGCTCGCGCGCGCCGACATCGACGTCGTACAGGATCTCCAGATGGTCGGCCAGGAACTGGACCGGGACGACGAGGACGGTTCGTCCGCCCCGCCCCGCGATCTCGGGCATGAGGTCCGCGAAGTCCGGCTTCATCCACTCGCCCGGCTCGTGGCCGGCACTCTGCCAGCAGAAGGTCCACTGACGATCCGACAGCCCGGCTCGGGCCGCCACCGATTCGGCGGTCGACCGGAGCTGGGCGAGATAGTCCGGCTCCTGGTCGGCGACCCGTCGGGGCAGGCTGTGGGCGGTCATCAGGATGCTCACGGAGTCGCGTTCGTCGGGCGGGAGGCGGCCAAGCGCATCCGTGACGCGATCGGCGAGCGCGGCGATGAACGCGGGTTGCTCGTGCCAGGCGCCCGCCAGCGTGACCTTCGGGGCGGCCTGGCCCAACGCAACCCGGGCCGCCTCGATCGCTGTGGCATAGCCGTTCATCAGGAGCGGTGAGTACTGCGGCGACAGGACGATCGCGGCGATCTCCGTGACGCCGGGCGAAGCCGCACCGAGGGTCGAGAGGCCGGCGAGGATCGACGGCTCGGAGAAGCGCATGCCGACCTCGACCGGCCAGCCGAGACGCGCCCCGAGCGCGGCGGCCTGGTCGCGCGTGATCCCGATGAGCGGCGAGCCCCCGATGACCTCGTACCGCCGGGTGAACTCATCGACGAGCGCCGGGTCGGGCTCGCGGCCGCCGCGGACCCGAGCGAGGTACTCGCGGATGTCCTCGCGCTCCAGCGATCGCGGCGAGCCGTAGGTCATGAGGATCGCTCCCCGACGCTCCGTGCCGGTCACGCGACGACCTCGGCTGCCGCCACGCTCCTGGCGGTCTGCTCGTGGACGAGGTCGACGAGCCGTCGGAGGAGATCGGTCTCCGTCTGCGGCAGCACGCCGTGCCCCAGGTTGAAGACGTGGCCCGGCCGTCCGGCGGCCTCATCGAGCACCTGCCTCGCGCCCTCGCTGGTCGCGTTCCAGCCCGCGAGGAGCCGGGCCGAATCGAGGTTCCCCTGGACGCCGCGGTCATGGCCGACTCGCTGCCAGGCCGCGGCGAGCGAGACGCGGTGGTCGAGCCCGATGACGTCCCCGCCAGCCTCGGCGAGCAGCTCGAGGAGCGCCGCGGTGCCCGTCCCGAAATGGATCGTCGGAACGTCGCCGAGGGCGGCGAAGATCCGCCGGACGTGGGGCTGGACGAACTCGCGGTAGTCGGCCGGGCCGAGCCCGCCCACCCAGCTGTCGAACAGCTGGACGACATCGGCGCCCGCGTCGACCTGCGCCCGGAGGTAGGCGACGACCATCGCGGACAGCCGCTCCATGAGCTCGTGCCAGGCGACGGGCTCGCGGTACATGAAGGCCTTCGCGGTCGCGAAGTCGCGGGACGGGCGGCCCTCGATGAGGTAGCACGCGAGCGTGAACGGGGCTCCGGAGAAACCGATCACGCCGGCCGTCCCGGCGAGCTCGCGCTTCACGAGTCGGATTGCGTCGAGCGTGAACGAGATCTCGGCCGGATCGAAGGGACGCAGCGCCGAGACGTCCGCCGCGGACCGGATCGGGCGGTCGATGATCGGCCCGACCTCGGGCTCGATCCGCAGCCCGACGCCCATCGGCTCGAGCGGCAGCATGATGTCCGCGAACAGGACGGCCGCGTCGACGCCGAGCTCGCGGACGGGCATGAGGGTCACCTCGGCGCAGAGGTCGGGCGTCTTCGCGAGCTCCAGGATCCCGTACCGCTCGCGGAGCGTGCGATAGGCCGCAAACGACCGGCCCGCCTGGCGCATGAACCAGACCGGGGTCGCATCCACGGGCTCGCGCCGGCAGGCACGAAGGAAGCGGTCGTTCACGCAGCCGCCTCCGCAAAGGCGATGCGCGCCGCCGCGACCGTCGCGGCGATCTCTTCTGGTCCGTGGGCCATCGACGGGAACCACGCCTCGAACGGCGACGGCGGCAACAGGATGCCTTGATCGAGCATCGAACCGAAGAAGCGGGCGTAGGCCTCGCGATCGGCGTCGAGCGCCTCGCTCGCCTCGAGCGGGGCGGCCGGTCGGAAGAAGACCGTCAGGAGCGGACCGACGCGGGCGACGGACGCCGGGCAGGCGGCCCCGGACGCGGCGTCGGCCAACCCGGCCGCGAGGTCCACGGTCGCGTCCTCGAGGAGTCGGTACCGCTCCGGCGTGAGCTCCGCGAGCGTGGCGATCCCGGCCGCCATCGACAGCGGGTGGCCCGACAGGGTGCCCGCCTGGTACATCGGACCTGCCGGGGAGACCAGGTCCATGAGGTCGGTCCGGCCACCGTAGGCGCCGATCGGCATCCCGCCGCCGATGATCTTGCCGAGCGTGGTGAGGTCCGGCGTGACCCCGAAGCGGGCCTGGGCGCCGCCTCGCCCCATCCGGAAGCCGGTGATCACCTCGTCGAAGACGAGCAGGGCACCGTCGGCGCGGGTTGCCTCGCGGAGGAGCTCGAGGAAGCCGGACGCGGGCGCAATGACCCCGGTGTTCGCCGCGACCGGCTCGACGATCACGGCGGCGATTCGCCCCGAGTGGGCCTCGAAGGCGCGGGCGACCGCGGCCGGGTCGTTGTACGGCAGCACGATCGTCAACGCCGCGACCGCGTCCGGGACCCCGGCGCTGCCGGCGATCGCGTGGGTCGCGACCCCGGATCCCGCCTCGACCAGCAGGCCGTCGGCGTGCCCGTGGTAGGCACCGGCGAACTTGACGACGAGATCCCGGCCGGTCGCCGCGCGGGCCAGTCGCAACGCGCTCATCACCGCCTCGGTTCCCGACGACGTGAAGCGGAGGCGCTCGATCGACGGCATCGCAACCCGGATCGTCTCGCCGAGCTCGACCTCGAGCGGGTGGGTCGCGCCGAGGGCCAGGCCATTGCCGGCAGCGGCGGTGATCGCGGCGATGACCGCCGGGTGGGCGTGGCCGAGGATCGCCGGGCCCCACGCGCCGATGTAGTCGATGTACCGCCGGCCGTCCGCATCCCAGACGTGCGGTCCCGCGCCGCGGCCGAGGACGAGAGGCGGCCGCCCGACCGCCCGGAACGCCCGGACCGGGCTGTTGACCCCGCCGGGGAAGAGGCGCTCGGCGCGCTCGACGATCGCGGCCGTCCGCCACCCGTCCGCGGCGACGGTGCTCACGCCGCCCCCAGCATCGCGAGGATCTCGTCGAGCGGCCGATGGATCCCGAGGAGGATCGGGGTATCGCTCACCGTGGACCGCCGGCTCTCCGTCGAGCGAAGCGCGCGCACGAGGTCCCCGAAGGCGACGAGATCGTCCATCTCGTAGGCGACGACGAATTCCTGCGAGTCGAGCCCGAACGAGTACGCCAACGCCTGACGGATCGTTGGGTACTCGTGGCCGACTCGCATGTGCTCGTTCATCACGCCCTGCCGGGCCTCCTTCGACAGGAGGTACCAGTCGGTCGACTTCGTGAAGGGATAGACGACGAGGTAGCGCGAACGCTCGCCGGCGAACAGCGACTGCTCCTGCTCGGTCGGCTTGCGGACGTACTGCGACGGACCGATCCGGCCGATGGAGGAGTGGCTCACCGTCAGCCA
>DATLVO010000006.1:0-2127 GCA_035577485.1 Verrucomicrobiia bacterium | reverse complement strand
ATCCAGCGGATGCGCCGCGACGCCGAGGCCGAGCTCGGCGAGGCCTTCGACATCAAGGGCTTCCACGACACGGTCCTCGGCTCGGGGCTCATGCCGCTGCCGGTCCTTGACCGAGTCGTCCGTGACTGGGTCGACGGCCAGCGGGTGCCGGCCGGCGTCTGAGGACCGGCGGCGCTTGCTCAGCCTGGTCCCTCAGCCGGGCCCCTCAGCCGGCGCTCAGCCCTCGATCGTCGCCTCCAGGAACTCGCCGACGCCCATCAGCCGGAGCACCCAGCGGATCGGCCGCGGGATCGCGCCCCGGACGGGCTCGCCCACCACCCGCGGCTGCGTGAGCCGGAGCCGACCCGACCAGCGCGAATCAAAGACGGCCTCGCCGGCCGCGGCGAAGTTCCTCAGCCAGTCGGTCCGGCTGCCGTAGGTCAGGGCGACGACGAGGCGCCGCCCGTCCGGGCTGCGGAACGCCATGATCGGCGTGCGGTACGGTCGGCCGGACGTCCGGCCGCGGTGCTCGATCGCGCCGAACCCCGGCAGGAGCGGCGACACGGGGCCGAGAATCCGGTTGGTCACGTGCTTGTTGAAGCGGGCGACGGCTCGGGGCAGCGGCATCCTCGGCCCACGGTACGGCGGATCCGCGACATCCGCCGCACGGCCGGCGGGTAGGCTGGGGCCATGAACCCCGTCGACATGATGATGTACGGCCAGCGCACGATCGACGAGCTGATCGATCGCTATGAGCCAGACGACTGGTCCGCGATCGCGCTCGGTGTCTGGACGACGAAAGACCTCGTCGGTCATTTGGGCGCGTTCGAGGTCCGGTTCGCCGACGTGCTGGCGCCGTTCACCGGGGAGACGCCGCGGACGAACCTCGTCTCCGCCCCGCCGTCGACGTTCAACGACGACCAGGCTGCGATCCGCCGGGACTGGGCGGTCGATCGGATCGTCGCCGAGCTGCGCGAGGCCCATGCGCTGGTCCTGGACCTGGCCCGCCGGATCCCGGTCGAGCGCTGGCGCGAGGTCGGGACGGTCCCGGCATACGGCCCCGAGTACTCGCTCGACGAGATGCTCGTCTACACGATATACGGGCACAAGCGCGAGCATGCGCCGCAGCTCGAGGCGGTCCTGGAGCGGTCGGGCGCGTAGCCGCCGACTGCGATATCGGCGCAACGCGCCGCCGGAAGACGTGAAGATGAGCGCGCGGTCGGCGGCTCGATGCTTTGCGCATGGCCGTCCAGCTACGCCGAGTCGACGAGGTCCGGGTCAACCCCGCCGTCTCGACACGGACGCGCCAGGCAGCCTCCACGGCCGCGGAGATGATCGCCCGATGCTTCGCCGCTGGGGCGGCGATCGGGCTGGTCCTCGAGTCGGGCGCCCACGAGGGGCCGGCCTCGGTCGCGATGATCGGCGTCGTGGCGCTGGCCGCGGCCCTGCTGAGCTGGGACCCGTGAGCTCGCACGATCCCGCCGACGAGCCGATCGAGGTCCACCTGCCTGACGGCGGTCAGGTCATCGTCGCCTTCGACGATCGCCCGACCCGGGACGGTGCGGACGGCGCGGAGCTCGTGGCGACGCTGTTCGTCGCGGACGGCTCCGAGAGCGGAATCGCCACCATGATCCGCGAGGAAGCCGAGCATCTCGGCCTCGACTGCGCGACCGATGGCCCGCATCCGACCGTGATCCGGATCGGGGCCGCCACGACGCGCTCCGGCTGAGGCTATCCGGCCGAGAGCTTGCCCTTCAGGAACGTGGTCGTGCGGTCGAAGGCGACCCGGGCCGCCTCCGGTTGGTAGGCGTCCCGGGACGGCTCGGCGAACCAGTGACCGGTCCCGGGATACCGATGGATGACGCCCTCCCGGCCCGCGTCGCGCAATCCCTGCTCGAACTCCGCCACGGTCTCCGCGGACTCGTAGGGATCGTCCTCGGCGAAATGGCCGAGGACCGGCACCTTCGCAAGGCCGAGGACGGAGCCGGTCCAGGTTCCGTAGTAGACGATCGTGGCGTCGACGCGATCGTCCTTCGTCGGCGCCCAGATGGCCCACGCAGCGCCGAACGAGAACCCGAGCGCCGCCAGCGGGGCGTCCGGGCCGAGCCGACCCGCGAGCCGGTCGACCGCGGCGAGGGTGATCGCCTT
>DATLVO010000005.1:0-4658 GCA_035577485.1 Verrucomicrobiia bacterium | reverse complement strand
TGCCCGACGAACGGCGCCTCCTCGAGCGCCCGGACGAGCGCCCGCCCGAGCCGCCCGCCCGAGCCGGTGACGGCGACGCGCATCCTCAGGCCTCGTCGGGGCGGACGATCCGTGCGGCGGCGGTGCCGGCCGCCAGGCGCGACCCGTACTGGCGCTCGTAGTAGGCGTCCCAGTCGCCGGACCGCGCGGCCCGCCACCAGCGCTCGTTGGCGAGGTACCAGTCGATCGTCGCCGCCAGGCCGTCCGCGAACGCCGTCCGGTTCCGCCAGCCGATCGCCTCCAGCCGCGACCCGTCGAGCGCGTAGCGCCGGTCGTGGCCCGGCCGGTCGGGAACGCTCCGGACGAGCGACCAGGGCTTGCCGAGCCGTTCGAGGAGGGCCGCGACCACGTCGCGGTTCGTCATCTCTGCCGATCCAGGGACGTTGTAGGTCGCGCCGCTCTCCCCGTGCCGGAGGACGTGGTCGATGGCGCCGGCATGGTCGGCCACGTAGAGCCAGTCGCGTTGCTGGAGGCCGTCGCCGTACATCGGGAGCGGCTGGTCGTCGATCGCGTTCGTCACGAACAACGGGATCAGCTTCTCCGGGTGGTGGTATGGCCCGTAGGTGTTCGAGCCGCGGGTCACGACGGCGTCGATGCCGTGGGTCACGACGTAGCTCTGGACGAGCAGCTCCCCCGCGGCCTTCGCGGCCGAGTACGGCGAGCGCGGGTCGAGCCGGTCGGTCTCGCGCGACCGGCCCTCCGCGACCGACCCGTAGACCTCGTCGGTCGAGACCTGCAGGAACCGGACCGGCGGCCGGCCGATGAGCGCCGCGGCGGCCGAGGCGGCCCGGACCGCCTCGAGCAGGACGTGGACCCCGATGACCCCCGTCCTCAGGAACGCCTCGGGGTCGAGGATGCTCCGGTCGACGTGCGACTCGGCGGCGAAGTTCAGGACCGCGTCGGCATCGGCGACGAGCGGGCCGACGATCCCGGGCTGCGCGATGTCGCCCTGGACGAATCGAAGCCGGGCCGCCTGGTCCGGATCGGCCTCCACCGGCGCGAGGTTCGCCCGATTGCCCGCGTAGGTCAGCTTGTCGAGGACCGTGACGCGCGTCCCGTCGCGGCGCGCCAGGACGTCGCGGACGTAGCACGAGCCGATGAACCCGGCACCGCCGGTCACGAGGAGACGGGCGCCGGCGGCGATCCGCGGCGATCCGGGCTCGGCGGTCATGCGACGGTCACGATGCGGCGCTCACGGGACGGCGGTGACGGTCGAGCGGTCACGAGGTCGATCGCGACGGCTAGCCGACCGGGCGTTCGACCGGTGGCGCCAGCCGCCCGGCGTCGTCGTCGTCGCGGGCGATCTCGGCCGCCCGGATGAGGGACGGGACGGTCCCCGCGTCGGTCCAATGGCCGTCGTAGACCCGCGAAAAGAGCCGGCTCTCGGGGATGTAGTGGTTCAGGACGTCGGTGATCTCGAACTCGCCGCGGCCGGACGGCGCGAGACGATCGATGACGTCGAAGGCGTCCGGGCGCAGGAAATAGACCCCGATCGGGATCAGGTCGCTCTTCGGCTCGGCGGGCTTCTCCTCGAAGCCGATGACCGTCCCGTCGGGCGCGAGCTCGGCGACGCCGAAGCGCTCCGGGTCGGGCACCTGGTAGAGGAGCGTGCCGGCGCCCCACGGACCGGCCTCGAACTCGGCCGCGATCGCGGCCAGGTCGGGGCCCCGGAGGATGTTGTCGCCCAGGACGCAGCAGAACGCGTCGGTGCCGACGAAGTCGCGGGCGAGGCCGATGGCGTGGGCGATGCCGAGCGCGCCGCGCTGGTAGCGGTAGGTGAGGTCGAGCCCGAAATGGCCCCCGTCGGCCAGCAGCTCCACGACGTCGCCGACGCTCTTGCCGCCGACGATGACCATCACCTCCCGGATGCCCATCCCGGCCAGGGTCTCGATCGGGTAGTAGATCATCGGCCGGTCATAGATCGGCAGGAGGTGCTTGTTCGTGACGATCGTCAGCGGGAACAGGCGGGTCGCGGTCCCACCGGCGAGCACGATCCCTTTCACGCCGTCACGGTAGCAGAGGGGTCACGGCCGGTCCGGGTGACGTGCTGGGCTCGATGCAGGGCTGCTCGCCGCCCGGCAGGGAACCACCCTGTCCTCGGCTGCAGTCGATCGGGGTGTCCTCGACGCCGGGCAGGCCGCCGACGTAGTCGAGGACCACGAGGACGTACTCGACCTTCTCGAGATCGGCCACCGGCTGGAGGAACGCCGTCTGGACGACCGAGTTCGCGTCGTGCTTCACGTCCGTGATCTCGCCGATCAGGAGGCCCTTCGGATAGGGCGAGCGGATCCCACCCGCGAGCTGGATCCCGGCCGTCAGGACCTGCTCGCCGGGCTGGACCTTCTCGGTCGAGTCGATGTTCTGCATGAGCAGCGCGCCGCCGAGCTGGCCGACGACGTCGCCCCGGGCGTTGCTCGTCTCGGTCTTGCCGATCACCGTCGACGTCCGATCGCTGATCAGGACGACGATCGAGAAGTTCGGCCCGACCTGGCTGACCCGGCCAACGAGCGCCCCGCCCTCCGCGATCACGACGTCCCCCTGGGCGATGCCCGCGTCGGAGCCCTTCGAGATCGTCACCGAGCGGCGGACCTCGCTCGACTCGCGGGCGATGACCTCGGCGGCCGCGGTCTGGTACTGGAACGAGTTGCGGAGTTGGAGGAGCGTCGTGAGCTGCTCGTTGTCGTTCTCGATCGCCTGCGCCCGAAGGTTCTCGGCGGTCAGGCGCTCGTTCTCGAGGCGGAGCGCGGCGTTGTCGGTGTGGAGCCGGTCGATCTCGCCGACCGCCCCGAACGCGGTCGCCACCGAGTCGGCGACGTTGTGGATGGCACCCTGGACTGGCCGCAGGGCGAAGCCGACCGCGCTCTGGAACTCGGTGATCAACGGGCTCGACGAGATCGCCATGAGGATCAGGCTGACCGACAGGAGGGCCGTGAAGGCCACCGCCCGGCGGCGGGAGGCGCGGGTCGCGAACAGCGTGCTCATGAATCCAGCCTAACGGACGCCCGCGAATGTCCTACCGCGGCGGGCGGGCGTAGGTGTCCGCGACGAGGACGCGGTCCATCCGGACGAGGTCCTCGAGGACCAGGCCGGTGCCGCGGGCGACACACGTCAGCGGGTCGTCGGCGACGTGGACCGGCATCTGGGTCGCGTCGGCGACCCGACGGTCGAGGCCGGCGAGGAGCGCTCCCCCGCCGGCGAGCACGATCCCCTGGTCCATGATGTCGGCGACGAGCTCCGGCGGCGTCTCCTCGATCGTGTCCTTGATCGTGTCGACGATCTGGATCACCGACGGCTCGATCGCCTCGCGGATCTGGTCCGCGCCCACCTCGACGCTCCGTGGCAGGCCGGTCAGGAGGTCGCGGCCCCGGAGGGCGACGCGTTGCGAGTCCCAGTCGCCGGGGTAGGCCGACGCGATCGCGATCTTGATGTCCTCGGCCGTCCGCTCGCCGAGGAACAGGTTGTACTCCCGCCGGGCGAACGCGACGATGTCCTGGTCCATCTCGTCGCCGCCGACCCGGATCGAGCGCGAGACGACGATCCCGCCGAGGCTGATCACCGCGACCTCGGTCGTCCCGCCGCCGATGTCGACGATCAGGCTGCCCGACGGCTCGCTGACCGGCAGGCCGGCGCCGATCGCCGCGGCCATCGGCTCCTCGATCAGTCGGGCCCAGCGGGCGCCGGCGTTCAACGCCGCGTCGCGGACGGCCCGCTTCTCGACCTCGGTCACGCCCGACGGGATCCCGAGCAGCATCCGCGGCCGCGGGATCAGGCCGACCCGATCGTGGACCTTGTCGACGAAGTACTTGATCATCTGCTCGGTCACGTCGAAGTCGCTGATCACGCCGTCGCGCAGAGGACGGATCGCGATGATGCTCGCCGGTGTCCGGCCGACCATCCGCTTCGCCTCGGCACCGACCTTGAGGACCCGCTTCGTCTTCGCGTCGATCGCCACGACCGACGGCTCGCTGATCACGATCCCCCGGTCCCGCACGTGGACGAGGGTGTTCGCGGTGCCGAGGTCGATCCCGATGTCCCGGGAGAAGAAGCCGAGGAGGCGGTCGAGCATGACGGCGGACAGTTCCTTCGCGGTGGTGGGATTGGCCGCAGCGGCTCCGCAGGGCAAGCGGTTTGCGGATCGCGCGCCGGGTCGGCGGGAAAGCCCGTGCAGTATACCCGGGCTGTCCGAGGCCGCCCACGCGGGCGCCGGCCGTCGCAACCGGCGCTCATCCGCCCTGTCCCGCTCTGATCCGCCGCCCACTCCCGCGGGCCAGAATTTGACAAGCGAATCTGAGCCGGTCGCTAGTCAGGGCATTCCTGCCATCCGACCGCGTGAGATTCGAATGACGAATCCATGCTGCGATTCACGCACGGGTGCCGCTCGGGTCGTCGGCGCGGATCCGCTAACGACCGCCTGGGATTCGATCGTCAGAAACGTGGCGAGGCGGTCGGTCGGCCGACGCGTCGCGGCGCGGGCGCCGGCCTAGATGGCAGACACTGAGAACAGCCGCCACTGGCCCGGCACCCCCTTCAGGGACGCCTCGCCCCGGCTCACGAACTCGATTCCTGACCCTGCGACGAGGTCTCGGACCGTTCCCGAGACCAGCACCTCACTCGGCCCT
>DATLVO010000004.1:0-8728 GCA_035577485.1 Verrucomicrobiia bacterium | reverse complement strand
CGAGCGTCTCGATGTCGGACTCGGACAGGCCGAACCGGATCGCGACGGACTGCCCGAAGAACGAGCCCTGGAGGTTCACCCGCCGCAAGGACCGGATGACCGAATCAAAGTTGTCGCGGTTCATGGTTGACAAGTGCTCCTGCGTTGGGGAATATCTGCACTGCGCAGATAATGACCCATGTTGCTGACCAGTGCAAGGAGCTCTGCAGACAGCATCGGGCATGCGGGCAAGGAGCGTCAAGATGACGACACCGACACCATTCCCCGGCCCGATGATCGAGACGACCGATCTTCGCCGTACATTCAAGACCCGCGGCGGGGTCGTCGAGGCCGTCCAGGGCGTCGACCTGCGCGTCGGGATGGGCGAGATCTTCGGCTTCCTCGGGCCCAACGGCGCCGGCAAGACCACGACCCTCCGGATGCTGGCGACCCTGATCACGCCGACCGCGGGCGATGCGACCGTCGCCGGCGTCGACCTCCGCCGCGATCCCCAGGAGGTCCGCCGCCGGATCGGCTACGTGCCCCAGGGCGGCTCCACCGACCCGGCCGAGACCGGTCGCGGCGAGCTCGTGATCCAGGGCCGCCTCTACGGCATGAACGCCGTCGATGCCAAGGCCCGAGCGGCGGAGGTCCTCCGGACGCTCGATCTCGAGGCGGCCGCCGACCGCGCCACCGGCACCTACTCCGGCGGGATGAAGCGCCGCCTCGACGTCGGGCTCGGGATCGTCCACCGGCCGAAGGTGCTCTTCCTCGACGAGCCGACGACGGGTCTCGACCCGCAGGCGCGGGCTCGCATGTGGGACGAGATCAAGGCCCTCCGCGAGCAGGGCACGACGGTCTTCCTCACCACCCACTACCTCGAGGAGGCGGATGCCCTCTGCGACCGCCTCGCGATCATCGACCACGGCAGGATCGTCGCCGAGGGCACGTCCGACGAGCTGAAGCAGGCCGTCGCCGGCGACGTCGTGACGATCGGCGTCAACGGGTCGGGCGTCCGCGTCCTGAACCTCGTCGAGGCGCTTCCGTACGTGCGGGAAGCGACGCACGACGACGAGTCCGGCCTCGTCCGGCTGGTCGTCGATCGCGGCGAGCAGGCCGTCCCGATGTTGCTGCGTCTGCTGGACTCGGCCGGCTTCGCGCCCACCTCGATCGCGCTCCACAAGCCGAGCCTGGACGACGTCTTCCTCCGCCAGACCGGTCGTTCGCTCCGGGAGGAGCCGGCGGCCTGAATCTCCCTGGCGACCCCGACACCACGCACCCACGACGAAAGGACCTGATCGATGAACGCCCTCCGCGACACGCTCCTGATCTTCCGCCGCTCGCTGATCCTGACCCTACGCCAGCCCGTCTGGATCTTCTTCGGCCTGATGCAGCCGATCCTCTACCTGGCCCTGTTCGGGCCCCTCCTCGACGCCTCCGTGAAGGCGGCCAATGTGGGCGAGAGCGCCTTCAACTGGTTCATTCCCGGCCTGCTGATCCAGATGGCCGTCTTCGGCGGCGCCTTCGTCGGGTTCGGCCTGATCGCCGAGCTCCGCTCGGGCGTCGTGGAGCGGATGCGGGTCACGCCGATGAGCCGGATCGCGATGCTCTTCGGCCGTTCACTTCGCGACGTCGTCATCATGGTCGTCCAGGCCACGCTGATCATGGTCGTCGCGATCCCGTTCGGCCTCCGGATCGACCTCGCGGGCGCCCTCGTGACGATCGCCCTCCTCATCCTGATCGGCCTGGCCCTCGCGCCCCTTTCCTACACCGCGGCGCTCGTCCTCAAGACCGAGGACGCGCTGGCGCCCGTCGTCAACAGCGTCGCACTGCCCCTGCTCCTCCTCTCGGGGATCCTCCTCCCGCTGGCGCTGGCCCCGGACTGGCTCAAGTTCCTCTCCACGCTCAATCCGCTGACGCATGCCGCGGACGCCGCCCGGGCGCTGTTCAACGGCGACTGGGGCAACCCGGAGATCGCGATCGGCGCGGTGATCATGGGAGCGCTCGCGGTCTTCGCCGTGTGGCTCGCGTCGCGCGCCTTCAACCGGGCGGTCGCCTGAGGCAAGGCCTCCCACCGCCGGCGCTCGACGCGCACGATTTTCTGTCAACCGAATCTGGGGTGGTCGTTCGTCAGGGCGCAACGGACCGGTACATGTCCCTCACGCACGACCGGGAGTCTCGCCCTTGTCAACCGATCGCCACGCGGTCGGTTGACAGGAAAACGTCGACTTGCGACCGGCTGAGATTCGCTTGACAAGAAGCGGCCCGCACGCGGGCTGGCCGGCTCTCAGCGGAAGGTCTGGCGGGCCTCTCCAGGCTTGTGGTGGCGCAACGAGAACGCCGACCACGTGTCGTCGATCGAGACGAGCGTCAGCCACATCAGGTCCTCACCGCGGACGGCGTCCCAGCCCTCGTCGCGGGTCAGGTCCGACTGGATCTTCGACGAGCCCTTCGGATAGGCGATCCAGAGGGTGCCGGGCGACTCGAGTGCCTCGGCCGCCGAGGGCAGCGCGGTCTCGAGTGTGCCGCGGTCGCGCG
The DNA here is from genome assembly GCA_035577485.1 of Verrucomicrobiia bacterium. Lineage (GTDB taxonomy): Bacteria > Chloroflexota > Limnocylindria > Limnocylindrales > CSP1-4 > CF-46. Next base: position 6,211 of record DATLVO010000004.1, on the reverse strand, counting down.
CGAACAGGAGGATCCAGTCGTGATGCTCGTCGATCGCATCCCCGACCGATCGGCCGAGCTCGGCCGCCAACGCATCCCGGAAGCCCTCGGGCGCGCCGATGACGGTCGGGCGCTTCGACGGCGCGAGCTTGAGCTTCCGAACCACGGGCGCCAGGTCGACAGCCATCGACGCAGCATCGTGGACGGGCGACCGCCGCGCAAGCCGGCGCGGCATCGTCCTGTCACGGTGCCCACCGCGCCGCCTACAATCCGGCCATGCCCGACCGCCCGATCAAGGTCCTGATCGCGAAACCCGGCCTCGACGGCCATGATCGCGGGGCGAAGGTCCTCGCCCGCGGGCTCCGCGACGAGGGCTTCGAGGTCGTGTACACCGGACTCCGTCAGACGCCCGAGATGATCGCGACCGCTGCGCTCCAGGAAGACGTCGATGTGGTCGGCCTCTCGATCCTGTCGGGCGCCCACATGACCCTCGTGCCACGGATCACGAAGCTGCTGCACGACGAGGGCCTCGACGACGTCCTCGTGACAGCCGGCGGGATCATCCCCGACGACGACGTTGCGCCGCTCGCCAAGGTCGGCGTCGCCCGCGTATTCGGGCCGGGAACGACGATCGGCGAGGTCGCCGAGTACCTCCGGGCGAACGCTCGACCGCGGGGCTAGGGTGGGGGAGCCCCGATCCGCGGCGGCCAGCCGGGCCCCGATGGCCGGCCAGAAGCCGCATCGCGCCGCCGGCCAGAAACCGCACAGCGCCGCCGGCCAGAAAGCCGATCCCGCCGAAGGCACAACCGTCGCCCGGGACGTTGCGGACGAGGCGCTGGCCGGTGACCGGCGAGCACTCGCCCGGCTCCTGACCGCCGTCGAGAACCGCACGCCGCTGGCCGAGACGGCTCTCCGCCGCCTGTACCCGCTCGGTGGCCGCGCCCACGTCGTCGGGATCACCGGGCCGCCGGGCGCCGGGAAGTCGACGCTCGTCGCCGCCCTCATCGGGGAGGTCCGGAGGGCGGGTCGGGCGGTCGCGGTCATCGCCGTGGATCCGTCGTCGCCGATCACGGGTGGCGCGCTGCTCGGCGACCGGGTCCGGATGCAGGCGTATGCGGGCGATCGCGACGTCTTCATCCGGTCGATGGCCGCCCGCGGCCATGCCGGCGGGCTCGCATCGACGACCGGTGCCGCGACCGCGGTCCTCGACGCGGCCGGATTCGATCTCGTCCTCGTCGAAACGGTCGGGACGGGCCAGAGCGAGGTCGAGGTCGCCGCGGCGGCCGACACGACCGTGGTCCTCGAGGCGCCGGAGATGGGCGACGAGGTCCAGGCGATCAAGGCCGGCCTACTCGAGGTGGCGGACCTCGTCGTCGTCAACAAGGGCGACAAGCCCGGCGCCCAGCGGACGGCGGCGCAGCTCCGGGCGATGCTCGTTGCGGCGCCGCGCGCGGGTGGCCGCGAGGCGGAGGATCGGCCCCGGCCGAAGCAGCCCGAGGTGCTCATCACGACCGCGTCGACAGGCGAGGGCGTCCCCGAGCTCCTGGCCGCGCTCGACCGGCACCGATCCACGGCATCGGCCGGTGACGGAGCGACCCTGCGAGCCCGCCTCGCCCGTGCCGAGGCCCAGGTCTGGGCGATCGTCTCGGATCGGTTGCGGGAACGGCTCCACGCACCGCGGCTCGCCGGGGAGACGGCGGCCACGCTGGACGCGGTCGCCGAGCATCGGCTCGACCCGTTCGCGGCGGCCGACGAGATCCTCGCGACGCTCGTCGAGGATCGCGGGACGGGGCAGGGCGGCGTACGACGATGACGATCGATCGCGCGTTCGTGGCCGGAGCGGGCCTGATGGGCCATGGGATCGCCCAGGTGCTCGCAACGACGGGCCGATCGGTGGCCCTCTATGAGCCGGATCGGGCACGCGCCGTCGCGGGTCGCGACCGCATCGCGGGCAATCTCGAGCGATCGGTCGCAAAGAGTCGCCTCGATTCACCCGAGCGCGACGCGATCCTGGCGCGGATCGACCCGACCGCGGACCTCGCTGCGGCGGCCGACACGGACCTCGTCGTCGAGGCCGTCTTCGAGGACGTCGCGGTCAAGTCCGGTCTCTGGGCGGAGCTCGACCGGCAGGCGCCGGCGGACGCGATCTTCGCCTCGAACACCTCGTCCATTTCCATCGACCTGCTCGCGGCGTCCGTCGATTCCGCCCGGCGGCCGCGCTTTGTCGGCATGCACTTCTTCAGCCCGGTCCCCGTGATGCCCCTGATCGAGCTCATTCGCGGGACCGCGACGAGCGACGAGACGGAGGCCGCGATCCGCGGCCTGGCCGCGGACATGGGCAAGCAGGTCATCGTCTCGGCGGATCGGCCGGGTTTCATCGTCAACCGGATCCTGATGCCGTTCCTGGCCGAGGCGATGCGGGCGTTCGAAGCCGGCGTCGGGACCGCCGAGGACATCGACGCCGGAGCGCGGGTCGGGCTCAACCACCCGATGGGCCCGCTCGAGCTCGCCGACTTCATCGGGCTCGACGTCTGCGTCGGGATCATGCGCGTCCTTCACGAGGGCCTGGCCGAGGAGCGGTTCGCGCCGCCGCGGGTGCTCGTCGAGCTGGTCGAGTCCGGTCGACTCGGCCAGAAGACCCAGGAGGGGTTCTACCGCTACCCGCGGGGCTGATCGAGCCGTCAGGCGGCGGACGCGGACCCGAGCAGGGCGGCGACCGTCTCGCCGACCGTCGCGATGTCGAACGGCTTGGCGAGCAGGAGGATCCCGCGGGCCGTCGCGAACTCGCGGAGCTCCGGGTTCAGGACGTCGCCGCTCATGAAGGCGAACCGGCGTCCCAGCTCCGGGACGGCGGCCGCCACGGCGTCGTGGAACTCGGTCCCGTTCATGCCCGCCATCCGGTGGTCGCAGAGGATCGCGTCCGGAGGGTCGGCGCGGATCATCTCGAGTGCCTCCGCGCCGGTCGGAGCGAGGATCGCCTCGTACCCCGCCCGGCGCAGCGCCCGCCCAAGAAAGTCGCGGATCGCCACTTCGTCATCGAGCACGAGGACCCGGAACGGGCGATCGGCGCGGCCGTCGGCGGCCGGTCGGAGCACGGCGGGCGGGAGCGGCGCTGGCACCAACGTCTCGGCCGACCCGCGGATCGCCGCCGCCGCGAGCCCCGCGAACCCGGGCGTGGACGCCCCTTCGACCGGCGCCGCGGCGTCCTCGCCGATCGGCAGCTCGATGATGAACGTCGCCCCGACGCCGCCGGGCCCCGGCTCGTGCCGCAGCGTGCCGCCATGCCCGGTCACGATCCCGAACGAGACCGAGAGGCCGAGACCGGTCCCGCGGCCGGGCGCCTTGCTCGTCACGAACGGCATGAAGATGCGATCGGTCAGCTCCGCGGGAACGCCGGGACCGTCGTCGGTCACCTCGATCCGGACGACTGGCTGGCCATCCGGTCGGACGGCCCTCGCGGCCGCGACCTTGAGGGTCCGGCCCTGGCCCGAGTCGCGGATCGCCTGGGCGGCGTTCACGGTCAGGTTCACGAGCACCTGCTGCATCTGCGCTCGATCGAGGAGGAGCGGCGGGAGGTCCGCGGCCACGTCCACAGTGACCTCGAGACCGCCCTTTCCGAACGAGTAGGACTGCAGGTCGAGGACGCTGTCGACGAGCGGCCCAAGGTCCGTCGCCACGCGCTCGGCGGGGCGGGCCCGGGCGAAGTCGAGGAGGTTCTTGACGATCACGCGCGTCCGGTTCGCCTCCTGCACCAGCATCTCGGCCTGGTTCCGCAGATCGGCTGGCAGCTCCGGATCCGTCCGAAGCAGCTGGCTGAATGCGACGATCGACGCCAGCGGGTTATTGAGCTCGTGGGCGACGCCGGCGACGAGCTGACCGATCGCCTCCATCTTCTGGGCCTGGACCAGTTCGGCCTGGAGACGGGTCCGCTCGGTGACGTCGCGGACGATCGCCAGGATCCGCTGTTCGCCGTCCATCTCGAGCAAGTGGAGGTCGACCTCCTCGGGGAACGTCGTCCCGTCGAGACGCCGCCCGGTCTGCGAGTTGTTGACGACTCCTCCGTGCCGGAAGCCTTCGCTCTCCAGGTCGACGATGCGCCTGCCTTCGGCGACCAGGTCGTCCACCTGGCGGCCGACGGGATCGCCGAGATACAGCCGCCGGGCTGCCGGGTTCGCGTCGACGATGAGGCCCTCGGCGGTCTCGACGAGGAGGGCGTCGGACGATCGCTCGAAGAGCGCCCGATACCGGGTCTCCGACGCGGCGACGACCTGGCGGAGGCTGCGGTTGACGAACGAGATGTCGAGGACGCGGCCGATTGCCTCGAGCGTCCGCTCGTCGATGTCGAGCTCGCCGAGCGTGTCGCGGAAGAACGTCAGCAGCACCGCGGTCAGGCGATCGTCCTCGCGCACCGGGAACGCCGCGACGGTCTGGAAACCGGCCGCCCGATACGCGGCGCTGGTGTTCTGGGTCGCGGTCCGCGTGTCGCCGGCGTCGACGCCGGCGTCACCGGCGCCCGCGGCGGGATCCGCGAGGAACGCCGGCCGGCCCGCCTCGAGGCGGGCCGCCACCGCCGGATCGGCCGGTGGCCAGTCCAGCAGCGAGGAAACCTGGTCGGTCTCGACCCGGTCGACGGCGGCGGGCACGAGCCGGCGGTTCTCGATCCTTGCGAACAACCCCGAGTCCGCACCGATGATCGAGCCGATGTCGGCCACGAGGCGTTCGAGCCCGAGGCCGTCGGTCGGGGCGGCATCCGGCAGCCGCGTGAGCTCGAGCAAGGCTCGGAAGCGCCGGGTGAGCGTCCGCTCCTTGGCGAGCCCGCTCTCGACCGCCTCGAGCAGCCGGGCATTTTCCAGCGCCGCCGCGATCAAGGCGGCTGCCTGGAGGAGGATCGTCCGCGACGGCGGGTTGGCGACGTTCCGCCGCCAGCCGAGGGCGAGGACCCCGAGCAGCCGGCCGGACACCCGCAGGCCGACGACGACGAGGTGGGCGATGCCGTCCGCGAGGACCGCCGCCCGGACGTCCTCGCGCAGGGGCGCGGTCGCGACGTCGGCGCTGATGTAGGCATCGGGCGCCTGGAGGGCTGTCGCGAGGGGCCCGCCGAGCTGGCCGTAGGCGAGGATCACGTCGATCGTCTCCTGCCGGACGCCGCGATGGGCCGTGGCCTCGTAGATGCGATCGGTCGAGGTGACGAGACCGCCGTCCGCACCGGTCGCCCGGCCCAGGATGTCGAGCGCCGTTGCGGCGACCTCGGCCGGGGTGCGTGCCCGGTCGGTGGCGACAGCGAGCGAACCAAGCGTCGCCATCTCCGCCTCGAGACGCGTCGAGGCGGAGACCGGATCCGGAGCCGGCGCACCGTGGCCGGATGGCCCCTCTTCGTCGGTCACGCCGGTATCCTACCCGCGGGCCGACGCGCGTCGGCTCCCCCAATTGCATGAGGCGCCGATGGCCCGTTGCGACGCTCGCCGACGTTCCGCGCACGCTGCGTTCCCGGCCCGGCGGCGGAGGCCCGCGCGTTGACCTGGCCCTTGACCGACGAGGAGCGGCTGCTCCGCGACACCGCCCGGGAGTTCGCCCAGCGCGAGGTCGCACCGACCGCGATCGAGCGGGATGCCGACGAGCGTTTCGACCGGACGATCTTCCGGCGGATGGGCGATCTGGGGCTGACGGGTGCGCCGCTCCCCGAGTCGGTCGGCGGATCCGGCTTCAGCTACCTCGGCTGGACGCTCGTCATGGAGGAGCTTGGGGCGGCCGACATGGCCTCGGCCGTCATGCTCTCGGTGCACATCCTCTCGCAGTACCCGGTCGTGAGCTGGGGCAACGACGAGCAGCGGGAGCGCTGGCTGGGCCCGATGGTCACGGGCGAGGCGCTGGGAGCATTCGCGCTGACGGAGCCGCGGGCCGGCTCGGATGCGGCGGCGATCGCGACGCGCGCCGAGCGGGTCGGGCCGGCCGACGCGCCGGACGGCTACCGCCTCACCGGAACGAAGATCTGGATCTCGAACGCGCCGGAGGCCGATCGTTACCTCGTCTTCGCGACGCTCGACCCCGCCGGGGGACCGAAGGGCATCACCGCCTTCCTCGTGGAGAAGGGGATGGACGGGTTCCGGTTTGGGGCCCACGAGAAGAAGATGGGCATCCGGTCCTGCCCGGCCGCCGAGCTGGTGTTCGACGGGTGCGTCGTTCCGGTTGCGAACCGGCTCGGCGGGGAGGGCGAGGGCTACCGGATCGCCTT
>DATLVO010000003.1:0-4713 GCA_035577485.1 Verrucomicrobiia bacterium | reverse complement strand
GATCCGAGCACGACCTGTTCCTGATCGTCTCGGTCGCGGCCGGCCTCGCGCTCGCCGGCGTGGGCTCCGCGGTCTTCGGCGTCCCGCTCGCCCTGGCGGCGTTCGTCGGGGGCCTGGCCGTGACGGAGAGCCCGGAGGCGGCCGAGGCGCGACGCCGGCTCCTCCCGTTCCGGGACGTGTTCGCGGTGCTGTTCTTCGTCGCGATCGGGACCCTGATCCAGCCCGACGCGCTGTTCCGCGGCCTCCCCTGGCTGGGCCTCTTCCTCTGCCTGATCGTCGTGACGAAGGTGGCGGTCGTCTACGGCCTCGCCCGGGCGACCAGGCTCCCGGTCCGTCCCGGCCAACTGGCGGTCGGCCTCGGCCAGATCGGCGAGTTCTCGTTCGTCCTGGGCTCGGCGGCCGCGGCGGCGGGTGCCATCGCCGGCGACACCTACGTGGCCCTCGTCGCCGCCGTCGCCGCCAGCATCGCGATCAGCACGGTCGTCGTCCGGCTTGTCGGCAGCGCCGGTTCACGCGATCGCGAGGCGGCCGGGGCGACCGCCTGACCAGCCGGAACGCGGTTCAGCGCGGGGCGACGGCCCGGGGCACCCGACGGCGCATGCCGACACCAAGCGCAACGAGGAACGTCGCCACGAAGAGGAGCGGATTGGGCCCGGACCCGGCTCCACGGACGTCCGTCGTGGCGATCGTATCGGTCGCCGGGAGGCCGCCGGTTCCGGTTCCGCCGGTTCCCGTTCCGGTCGTCGACCCGGACGAGACGCGGTTCGTGATGTTGGCCGAGCAGATGACGAGGGCGCCGCCGCCGTTGGCCGAGCCGTTGCACTGGTTGATCCGGACGCTGCGGGCGGCGGACTTCGTGCCGGTTGCGGTGCAGGTCAGCTTGACGAGGGTCCCGCCGTTGGCCGAGCCGTTGCACTGGGTGATGGTCGCGCCGGTCGTGGTGGCCGGGAAGGGATCGCAACCCGTCGTGATGCCGCCGCCCGAGCCGACGCACTCGTTGACGGTCGCCGCCGTGGCGTGGGGGCTTACGCCGACGAAGAGGTTCGTGACCCTGACGCTACAGCGGAGCGTCCCGCCGCCGCCATTGATCGAGTCGTTGCACTGGGTCACCTTGGTGACCAGGCGGTTCATGAGCCAGACGGTCGTCTTGCAGGCCGCGGTAGGATCCCCGGCCGCGCCGTGACACTCCCGGACCGTCGTTCGGGACGAGCCGCCCGTGGGGGTGATCGTGTTCACGACCGTGACCTGGCAGATCAGGCCGAGACCGCCCGTGTTGTCGACGCCGTTGCTGCAGGTCGTGGTCGAGGCGACCGTCGCGGCGAGGGCCGGCGTGGCCGTGAGCAGCAGGGAAGCGACGAGCAGGAGCCCGACCGCCACGAGAGCGCCGATGGAATGTCGCATGTCGATCACCTGACTTCTTGACCAAGCCCGACATGGCCGGCCCGCGGATGCGAGCCGGCCTCGATCGAGCCGAGATTCATGGATCGCGAGACGGGCCCGACCCAGCGGCGGTCCCGGAATGCCGCCCAATCTGGGCGCCGTCCGCCGGCGCGTCATGACGTTCGGTCATCTGGCGGCCACAGGACCCGCCCGTCACGACGGCGCAGCGAAATAATCGCAACCTTCTTGACAACGCCATTGTCAGGGTTTTAGCATGCCTCGTATCCACACGGAACCCGGATTCGGGTCCCGCAATCCCATTGAGCTGGAGGTGTACGAGGTGGCGATCGTCCGCCGTCCATCGCCGTTTGGCGAGCTCACCACGCCCCGCTCCGCGACGACCAGCCTGACCCGATGAGCGACGGCCGGGTGGACCGGGACCCTCGACGGCCGGTCTACGTGATCAGCGTCGCGGCGAGCATCGTCGCGGCGCACCCGCGAACGTTGCGGATCTACGAGGACGAGGGCCTGATCTGTCCGGCCCGGACGCCAACCAACATCCGTCTCTACAGCGACGAGGACATCCGTCGCCTGACCTGGATCCGACACCTGACCCGCGAGCGCGGGGTCAACCTCGCCGGCATCCGGCTCCTGTTCGAGCTGGAGGAACGGCTGGGGACCCGGATCCTCGAAGCGCTCTATGACGAGGGCACCCGCCGTCGCGCGGCCGAGGAGGCCGCGGCAGCCGAGGGATCCGCTCCCGCCGCCGACGCCGGTTGAAGCCGGCAGGACGATCTGCAACGAAGAACGCACAAGAGCCCTACTTCACGGCTGGTCCACCAGCGCCGATGATCAGGACAGTCACAGGAGACCTTTGATGGCCAAGCGCCCCACCCAGGACCGGGACGACCAGCCCACCACCAGCACCGCGAGCGGTCCGCGCGAGCTCCCCCTCGTCGCCCTGCGCGAGACCGTCATCTTTCCCGAGATGATCGTTCCGCTCCAGGTCGGACGCGAGAAGAGCGTCAACGCGCTGAACGCGGCGGTCGCCGAAGGCGGCCCGATCGCCCTCGTCACCCAGCGCCAGCCCGAGCAGGAGGACATCGAGTCCCCGTCCGAGCTGTACACCGTCGGCACCCTCGCCAAGATCGCCCAGGTCGTCCAGCTCCAGGACGGCACCGTTCGGGCAATCGTCCAGGGCCAGACCCGACTGCGCCTCATCAACTTCGTTGCCAACGAGCCGTACCTGCGGGCCATGGTCGAGGAGCTGTCCGACGACACGGGCGGCAGCCTCGAGGTCCAGGCCCTGATGCGGACCGTCCAGGCCCAGATCGAGCAGTACGTCGCGAACGGCGCGCCCGTGCCGCCGGAGGCGGCCGTCGCCGCCCGCAACATCACCGAGCCGGGCCTCCTCGCGGACATGGTCGCGTACAGCCCGGACATGACGACCGAGCAGCGCCAGGAACTCCTCGAGACGGTCGACGTGACCGAGCGCCTGAAGCTCGTCTCGAACTTCCTCGCTCGCCAGATCGAGATCCTCGAGCTGAAGGGTCGGATCCAGTCCGAGGTCAAGTCCGAGATGGACAAGACCCAGCGGGAATACATCCTCCGCGAGCAGCTCAAGGCGATCCAGCGTGAGCTCGGCGAGGACGACCCCCAGCAGGCCGAGATCAACGAGCTCCGGGACAAGGTCGAAGCGGCCGGGATGCCGGAGGAGATCAAGACCCGGGCGATCAAGGAAGTCGACCGGATGAGCCGGATCCCCTCCGCCTCGCCGGAGGTCGGCGTGATCCGGACCTACGTCGACTGGCTGATCGGCCTGCCGTGGAACGTCGCGACCGACGATCAGCTCGATATCAAGGAAGCCGCGAAGATCCTCGACGAGGACCACTACGGCCTGGAGAAGATCAAGGAGCGGATCCTCGAGTACCTCGCGGTCCGGACCCTCGCGGACCAGATCCGCAGCCCGATCCTCGCCTTCGTCGGACCGCCCGGCGTCGGCAAGACGTCGCTCGGCAAGAGCATCGCCCGGGCGATGGGCCGGAAGTTCGTCCGGATGAGCCTCGGCGGCATTCACGACGAGGCGGAGATCCGCGGCCATCGCCGGACGTACATCGGCGCGCTTCCGGGTCGGATCATCCAGAACATCAAGACGGGCGGCTCGAACAACCCGGTCTTCATGCTCGACGAGGTCGACAAGATCGGGATGGACTTCCGGGGCGACCCCTCGTCGGCCCTCCTCGAGGTCCTCGACCCCGAGCAGAACAACACGTTCCAGGACAACTACCTGGAGGTGCCGTTCGACCTCAGCAAGGTGCTGTTCATCGCCACGGCCAACCTCCTGGATCCGATCCCGGCGCCCCTCCGCGACCGGATGGAGATCGTCCACCTGCCCGGCTACACCGAGCAGGAGAAGATCGAGATCGGCAAGCGGTTCCTGATCCCCAAGCAGCTGAAGAACCACGGCCTGACCGAGAAGCACATCGAGATCCCGAACGAGACGATGATCGAGCTCGTGCGCTCGTATACGCACGAGGCCGGCGTCCGGAACCTCGAGCGTGAGATCGCCAATGTCATGCGCAAGGTCGCCCGCTCGGTCGCCGAGGGACGGAAGCGCAAGACGGTCGTCGACACGAAGCGCCTGAACGAGTACCTCGGTCCGCCGCGGTACGAGTACGGCGAGCTCGAGTCCGAGGACCAGACCGGATCGGCGACGGGTCTCGTCGTGACCGAGGTCGGTGGCGACGTCATCGCGATCGAGGTCACGAAGATGGAGGGCAAGGAGGACTTCATCCTCACCGGCCAGCTCGGCGAGGTGATGCGGGAGTCCGCCCGGGCGGGCCTGTCGTGGACGCGAGCCCACGCTCGCGAGCTCGGCATCCCGCGCGAGACCTTCGAGAAGAACACCCTCCACATCCACGTCCCGGCGGGCGGCATCCCCAAGGACGGGCCGTCGGCCGGCATCACGATGGCCCTCGCCATCGTGAGCGCCCTGACCGGCATCCCAGTCCGCAAGGACGTCGCGATGACCGGCGAGATCACGCTCCGCGGTCGGGTCCTCCCGATCGGCGGGCTGAAGAGCAAGATCCTGGCCGCCCACCTCGCGGGGGCGAGGATGGTGATCCTTCCGCGCAAGAACGAGAAGGACCTCCGGGACATCCCGGACGAGATCCGCAAGTCGATGAAGCTCGTCCTTGTCGACTCGATGGAGCAGGTCCTCGAGACGGCCCTCCGGCGCAAGCCGAAGGCGCTCGTCGTCGAGGAGCCGGCCAAGATCGTGAAGCCGGACGACGCGGTGACGGACGAGCCCGAGCCCCAGGGTCGCGTTCGACG
>DATLVO010000002.1:0-2090 GCA_035577485.1 Verrucomicrobiia bacterium | reverse complement strand
CGGCCCGTCGCGGCATCTCGTCCGGTTCCTCCTGTCCGACGGCGTTCTCTACGCCCTGAAGGAGCTGCCGCTCGTCGTCGCCCGGCGGGAATACGCGGTACTCCTGCACCTCGAGGGCTTGAGCCTGCCGGCCGTGGAGGTGTCCGGCATCGCCGAGGCGCCGTCCCGCGACGGCGGCGTCCTCGTCACGAAGTTCCTGCCCCATTCGCTCCAGTACCGGCGACTGATGATGCGGCTGCCGGCCGGTCCGCGCCCGCACCGCGACCGGCTCCTCGACGCGATGGCGTTCCTCCTCATCGATCTCCACCGGAGCGGCGTGTTCTGGGGCGACTGCTCGCTCGCCAACACGCTCTTCCGGCGGGACGGCGACCGGATCCAGGCATATCTCGTCGACGCCGAGACGAGCGAGGTCCACCCCGCGCTGTCGGACGGGCAGCGGGCGTACGACCTCGAGATCCTCGTCGAGAACGTCGCGTTCGGGCTCGCCGACCTGGCCGCGATGCAGGACCGCGACGACGATCCGGACGACGCGATCGTCGCCGCCGAGCGCGTCCGCGAGCGATACGACTGGGTCTGGCGGCTGATCCACGACGAGCCAGTCCTCCACCCGGACGATCGTCAGGCGATCCGGAACCGGGTCCGGAAGCTGAACGAGCTGGGCTACACCGCGGATCTCGACGTCGACCCGACGGCCGAGGGCGGCAGCGTGCGGGTCCGGATGAGCGTGACGACGCGCCGTTTCCACGCCCGCGAGCTCGAGCGGCGCACCCGGATCCGGGCGCTCGAGGGCCAGGCGCGGCTGCTCCTCAACGACCTCATCGAGTACGCCGCCTGGCTCGAATGGCACGAGGGCCGGAGGCTCGGCGCCGGCGAGGCCGCCGAGCGCTGGCTGCGCGAGGTCTACCGGCCGACGCAGGCCCGGATCGGCCGGCAGGTCGGGCCGGCCCGCGATCTCGTCCAGGCGTACTGCGACGTCCTCGAGCAGAAGTGGTACCTCTCGGAGCAGGCCGGCCGGGACATCGGTCTCGCGGCGGCGATCGAGTCGTACCTCGAGCTTGGGGCCCCGGCGCCGGAGATCGTCCGCGGCAACGACGCGTCGCCGCTTCTCGACGCCGTCGAGGACGAGGCGCTCGCCGAGATCGACGCGCTGGCCGAGATCGACGCGCTCGCCGGCATCGACGCCACGCTGCTCGACGATCCCACCGTGGACCTGGACGACGACGCACCGGTGAAGGACCGCCCGCCCGGCCCTCGTGCCGGCGGCGAGGAACGGGCCGAGATGGCACCATCGGAGCCGTGAGCACCCCCATCCGGGCCGCCGCGGACCCCGTCATCCGCGTCAACAACCTGACGAAGACCTACGGCGATACCCGCGCGGTCGACGGCGTCAGCTTCGAGGTCCGTCCGGGGTCGGTCTTCGGCCTCCTCGGTCCGAACGGGGCCGGCAAGACGACGACCGTCGAGGTCCTCGAGGGCCTCCGGACCCCGGACGGCGGCAGCGTCCGGGTCCTGGGGGTCGACGTCGTGGCGCATCCCGACGAGCTGAAACCCCGGATCGGCGTGTCGCTCCAGACGGCGGCGCTCTATCCGAAGCTCACGGTGGTCGAGGTCCTGGACCTGTTCCGCGGCTTCTACGGGCACGGCCGCCCGACCGACGAGCTGGTCGAGCTCATGGACCTCGGCGAGAAGCGCTCGACCCGGACACAGGATCTCTCGGGCGGCCAGCGCCAGCGGCTGTCGGTCGCGCTCGCGCTCGTCAACGACCCGGAGCTCGTCTTCCTCGACGAGCCGACCACGGGCATGGACCCGGCCGCCCGCCGGGCGCTCTGGGACATCGTGCTCGGGCTCAAGGCCGAGGGTCGGACCGTGCTGCTGACGACGCATTACATGGAAGAAGCCGAGATCCTGTGCGACCGGATCGCGATCATGGATCACGGCCACATCCTCGAGGAGGGGACCGTCGAGGAGCTCGTCAGCCGGCGGTTCAAGGAGCGAGCGGTCCGGTTCGACACGATCGACGGCCTGACCGACGTGCGCCTGGCGGCGATGCCCGGCGTGTCCTCGGTCAAGCACGAGGACGGCGACGCGCT
>DATLVO010000001.1:0-20184 GCA_035577485.1 Verrucomicrobiia bacterium | reverse complement strand
CGGTGGTCGTCGGCGTCGTGTGGGTCCCGCTCCAGCGTTCGACGGTCGGGCTGTCCCTCTACGCGCTCGGTTCCAACCGGCTCGCGGCCTTCCGGAGCGGCGTGCCGGTCGGCCGGACGAAGATCCTGAGCTACGCGCTCGCCGGCCTGTTCTCGGCCCTCGGCGGCCTGGCCCTCACGGCCAGCACCGGGATCGGCTCTCCGGTCCCCGGGTCGTACACCCTCGAGAGCGTCGCGGCGATCGTCCTCGGCGGGGTCAGCCTGGCCGGTGGCCGCGGCGGCGTCGTCGGCCCGATCATCGCCGTCGTCGTGCTCGCCCTGATCCGGACCGACCTGACGTTCCTGGGCGTCAACCCGAACTGGTCGGAGGTCATCCAGGGCGCGATCCTGATCGGGGTCGTGATGTTCGGCAGCCTGCTCGCGATGCGGAAGGTGCGAGCGTGACCGGCGAGGCGCGGACGGACGCGCCGCGGACCGGCGCGCCTCGCCCCCCCGCGCTGACGATCGAGGCCTGGCGTCGGCTCCTCCGCGACCGGCCCCTCATCCCCCTCGTTGCGCTGCTGGTCGGCCTCGTCGCCGTGCTCGAGGCCGTCCGGCCGGGGATCGTCACCGCGGAGTGGGTCGGGGTCACGGTCCGGGCGGCCGTGCCGCTCGCGATCCTCGCCGGCTGCCAGACGCTGGCGATGCTGACCGGCGGGATCGACCTGTCCATCGGTTCTGTCGCGTCGATGGCGGCGTTCGTGATGGCGACCCTCGTCAACGGCCAGGGACCGATCGTCGCGATCGTCATCGCGTTCGCCGCCGCGACCCTGGTCGGCGCCGTCACCGGCATCGGCATCGGCGTGTTCAAGGTCCATCCCCTGATCATGACCCTGGGGATGAGCTTCATCGTCCTGGGCCTGGTCGCCGTCTACCAGCTCGCGATGGTCCTCTCCGGCGTCGTCATCCCGGCACCGATCCTGTGGCTCGGCGGCGGGACGACGATCGACTTCCTTCCGAACAGCCTCGTGCTCTTCATCCCGCTGTCGCTGCTGATCGTCGTCGGCCTCCGGCGGAGCGGCTACGGCCGGCTGCTGTTCGCGGTCGGCGACAACGTGGTGGCCGCTCGTCTGGCCGGCGTCCGCGTCTGGCAGGTCCTCGTCGTCCTGTACACGATCTCGGCGGTCCTCGCGGCGATCGCGGGCCTGCTCGTCGCCGGCCTGAACAACACCGCGAGCCCGCTCCTCGCGGACCAGCTCGTCCTGCCGTCGGTGGCGGCCGCCGTCATCGGCGGGACGTCGATCCTCGGCGGTCGTGGCGGGTTCACGGGGACGATCGTCGGCGCGCTGATCCTCACGCTGCTGACGACCCTGCTCACCGTCCTCGAGATGCCCGAGGCGGTCCGCCAGATCCTGTTCGGCGCGATCATCGTCGTCGTGGCGGCCGCCTACACCCGGGTCACGGGCGAGGCCTGATCGACATGAGCCCGAGCGAGCCCGCCGGCCGGCATCTCGGGCTGGACCTCGGGGCGACGAACCTGAAGTGGACCGTCGTCGAGCACGCCGACGGGGCCTGGCAGGCCCTCGATCGCGGTCAGGTCCTCACCCGGGTCGCCGGCGGCCCGGACGCGATCGTCGCCCAGCTCGGCGAAATCGGCCGGGAGGCGATGGTCCGTTGGCCCGGCGTGTCGACGGCCGGCGTCGGCATCCCCGGGCTCTACGACCCCGTTTCCGGGTCGACGCGCTTCCTCGTCAACCTCCCGGGAGCCTGGGACGGCCATCCGGTCGCGGGACCGGTCTCGGCCGCGCTCGGCGTGCCGGTGGCCCTGATCAACGACGCGCGAGCGTTCGGGTTGGCCGAGCTCCGGCTCGGCGCCGGGCGCGGCGCGGATTCGATGGTCGGCCTGACGCTCGGGACCGGGGTCGGCGGCGTGATCGCGATCGACGGTCGGGTCCACCAGGGCCACGACGGGACGGCCGGCGAGATCGGCCACCAGACGATCGATCCCGACGGCCCCTCGTGCAACTGCGGCAACCACGGCTGCCTCGAGGCGTTCGCCCGCGCCGATCGGATCGCCGAGGCCTGCGGCACGGCGACCGCCGAGGAAGCCGTCGAGCGGGCACGGGCCGGCGACCGGGCGGCGCTCGACGGGCTGGAACGGGTCGGCCGCTACCTCGGGATCGGCATCGCCAACATGATCACGGTCATCTCGCCCGACAAGGTCGTGATCGGCGGCGGGATCGCGGCGGCCGGCGACCTCCTCCTGGGACCGGCCCGTGACGAGATCGCACGGCGGGTGCGGACGACGTCGGTCAGCGCCGTGGAGCTCGTCACCGCGGAGCTCGGAACGTGGGCCGGGGCGATCGGGGCGGCGATCCACGGCGCCGAGCAGGGGCCGATCGGGTCGATCCCCGCGCCGGCGGCTGGCTCGGTCCCGGCACCGGCGGCCGGCTCGGTCCCCGCCCCTTCGGCCGGCCGATGATCGATCCGGGCTACGTCCCCCACCATCGCCGGATCGAGCAGGTCCTGCGGGAGCGGATCACCGTGATGCGTCCCGGGGACCGGATGCCGTCGGACGCCGAGTTGGTCGCGGAGTTCGGGGTCAGCCGGATGACCGCCCGGAACGCGATGCAGCGGCTCGCCGAAGAGGGCCTCGTCGCCAGACAGCCCGGCCGCGGCAGCTTCGTCGCCGCGCCGCCGGCCCATCGCCGGGCGGACCGCCTGATGACGTTCAGTCGCGAGATGGCGCGGCGCGGCCGGACCCCGAGCTCGCGCCTGCTGGATCGGGCGATCCGGCCATCGACCCGGGCCGAGGCGACCGCCCTGGACCTGCCGATCGGCGAGGCGATCGTGGCGATCCGCCGGATCCGCCTGGCGGACGCCCAGCCGATCGCGCTGGAGTCCGTGATCCTCGTCGGCAGCTGCGCGGGCGCGGTCATGACGGCCGATCTCGAACGTGGCTCGCTCCACGAGGCGATCACCCGCAGCGGCCAGACGCTCCGCCGCGGGACGGGGACGGTGACCGCCGCCGCGGCCACGGCCGAGGACGCCCGGCTGCTCGACATCCATCGCGGCGACCCGCTCCTCGTCGAGCGGCGGGTCATCTCGGACGTCGATGGCCGGCGGATCGAATCGACCGAGTCCCGCTACCCGGCCGATCGCTACGCCCTCGACGTGTCGTTCGACGTCGAGGACGCCGTCGCCACGGGCTCGGAACCGCGATGACGAACGATCGACGCGAGATCCGCGGTCGCCTCGTGCTCGAGGACCGCGTGGCCGCGGGCCGGATCCTCGCCGAGGACGGCTGGATCGCGAGCGTCGACGTGGACGACGGCCCGGGCGGGGACGGCGGCGTGCCCTATGTCGCCCCGGGCTTCGTCGACGTCCACGTCCATGGCTGGGGCGGCCACAGCGCGATGGGACCGGTCGAGGATCTCGACGGGATGGCCCGCGCCCTGCTCCGGCACGGCGTCACGGCCTTCCTGCCCTCGGCCTGGACGAGCCCATTGCCGGAGCTCCACGCGTTCGCGGAGCGGGTCCGCCGATGGATGCCATCAGCGCCGGCCGACGGCGCGGAGCCGCTCGGCTTCAACCTCGAGGGTCCGTTCATCTCGCCGGCGCGGAAGGGCGCTCACAACCCGACGCTCCTCGCGACCCCGGCGGATGTCCCCTGGTCGCAGATCGAGCCGCTCGTCGAGGGCCTCCGGCTGACGACGATCGCCCCGGAGATCCCGGGCGGGCTCGAGCTGATCGGCCGGCTCCAGCGGTTGGGGGTCCGGATCGCGATCGGCCATTCCGCCGCCGATCTTGCAGGCGCCCTCGCCGGCTACGACGCCGGGGGGACGACGACGACCCACCTCTTCAACGCGATGACCGGCGTCGAGCACCGGTCGCCGGGCGTGGCCGTGGCCGCGCTGACCCGTGACGACGTCTACGTCGAGCTGATCGCGGACGGCCAGCACGTCCACCCGGCGCTGTGGACGATCGTCGCTCGGACGAAGCCGGTCGACCGGCTCCTGCTCGTCAGCGACGCACTCTCGATGGCCGGGATGGGCGATGGACGGGTGACGATCGGGGGCCTGGAGATCGAGGTCAAGGGCGACCGCTGCACGCTCGCCGACGGATCGGGCACGCTCGCGGGCTCGGTCATCGCGCTCGACACGGCCGTTCGGAACGTCGTCCGGAACGGCTCCTCCCTGCCGGCCGCGATCGCCGCGGCGAGCCGCAACCCGCTGGAGATGCTCGGGGTGAGCGACCGCGGCCGGATCGCGGTCGGCCAGAAGGCCGACCTCGTCGAGCTGGGCGAGGACCTCGCCGTTCGGCGGGTCATGCGCGCTGGCAGCGATTGGATCGACGCGAGAGAATCGGGGCGCTAACGGTCCGATCACGGGTCGACGATGCCCGACGCGCAGGCTCCAATCCGGCCCGCGACGTCTCGGCCATCCGCCCCCGGCCCGAACGCGGATCCGCTCGGAGGAGAACGCTCCATGCCTCCCAACGACACGCGCCCCATCCATGCCCCCCGCCCCGCTCGTGCCCCTCGCCCGGCGCGTGCCGTCCCCTCGGCCGGCCGCAACCTCTCCCGCCGTCGGTTCCTCCAGGGATCCGCGGCCGCCGGGGCCTCGGCGATGCTCGCCGGTGGCTTCCCCGCCGTCGTGCGGGCGGCCGGCCGGGCCGGCGCCGACACGCCCCTCGAGCATGTCGTCATCTCGATGCAGGAGAACCGCTCGTTCGACCACTACTTCGGCTTCGCGCCGTGGGTCGGGTCGTTCGGCCCCCCGGCCGGCTACAGCCAGCCCGACGGTCAGGGCGGCGTCGTCGAGCCATATCACTTCCCGAGCCTGTCGACGCCGGACATCCCCCACGGCTGGGGCTCGGTCCATGAGCAGTGGGACGGCGGCGCCATGGACGGCTTCCTGACGAACGCCGGGATCTGGTCGCTCGGGTACTACACGGCCGCCGACCTGCCGTTCTACTTCAGCCTCCACGACACGTCGACGCTGTGTGCGAACTATTTCTGTTCGCTCCTCGGGCCGACGTGGCCCAACCGCTTCTACCTCGCGGCCGGCACGTCCGGTGGGATCACGACGAACGGCCTGTGGGGGTTCGGGATCTTCGACTACCCGATGATCCTCGACCTGCTCGATGCGGCCGGCGTGACCTGGAAGGTCTACAACATCGGCTGGGACAGCGTGCCCTTCGGCAACACGGACAACGTGTTCCTGTTCTGGAAGAAGTACGCCCACGACCAGCGAACGCTCGGCAGCAAGGGCTCGTACCTGAACGACGTCCGGCTGGGCCGCCTGCCGCAGGTCTCGTTCATCATCCCGAGCTTCGCGCGCGGCTGGGACGAGCATCCGCCGGCCGACGTCTCGATCGGGATGGGGATCCAGGAGGAGCTGGTGAACGCCCTCCGCGATTCACCGATCTGGGACAGCTCGGCCTACATCATCACGTACGACGAGCACGGCGGGTACTTCGACCATGTTCGGCCGCCGGTCCTCGATGCCTTCGGTGCCGGCGTCCGCGTTCCAACCTGGGTCATCTCGAAGTGGGCCAAGGCCGGCTACCTCGATCCGACGGCGTACGACCACACCTCGATCCTGAAGTTCCTCGAACGGCTCCACGGCCTGCCGACGCTGGCGTCGGTGAACCACCTGTTCGACGCGGGGACCCCCGTCGGCGGCAACTACCAGGCGGCCGCTCCGGGCGCGTCGGCCGGTCCGCCTGCCAAGCCGCGTGACGATCGCGGCGACATCGGCGACTTGTTCAACGCGTTCACGTTCTGAACCGCGCCGCGGGCGGCGGCGATCGAGTGCGGGACCGGGCCCAGCCCGACGAGCCGCGCCGGCCCTACGCTCCGCGCTTGCTCGCCGTCGCGGCGGCCCCGGCCTTCGTCTTGCCGTTCTGGCTCTCGAGCGCCTTGCGGGCCTTCTCCCAGTCCGCCCGGAACTGGACGATCCCGGACGTCGTGAGCGGGTGATGGACCATCTGCTGGAGCACCTTGAACGGGACCGTCGCCACGTGGGCGCCGGCGAGCGCCGCCTGGGTCATGTGGAGCGGGTTCCGGATCGAGGCCGCAAGGACCTCGGTGTCGAGCTCGTGGATCGCGACGATCTCGGACAGCTCGCGGATGACGATCATCCCGTCCTGGTTGATGTCGTCGAGCCGGCCGACGAACGGGCTGAGCAACGACGCGCCGGCCTTCGCCGCGAGCAGCCCCTGGTTCGCCGTGAAGATCAGGGTGCAGTTCGTCTTGATCCCCTCGTCGGCGAAGGTCGACATCGCCTCGAGGCCCTCCTCGCTCATCGGGACCTTGA
Source organism: Verrucomicrobiia bacterium (assembly GCA_035577485.1). Classification (GTDB taxonomy): domain Bacteria; phylum Chloroflexota; class Limnocylindria; order Limnocylindrales; family CSP1-4; genus CF-46. The sequence goes on along the minus strand of DATLVO010000001.1, from coordinate 13,886 downwards.
CGACGATGTTCGGGGCGAGCTTGGCGAACGCCCGGCCCTCCTTGAGCATCCCCTCGACGTCCTCCGCGACGACCTCGGCCGAGACGGGGCCGCTGGTGATCGTGCAGATCTCCTGGAGGATCTCCTCGTAGGTCGAGCCGCTCGTCTTCGCGAACAGGGTCGGGTTCGTCGTGACCCCGTCGAGCACGCCCCACCGGGCGACGGTCCGGATCTCGTTGATGTCCGCGGTGTCGAGGAAGATCTTCATCGGGTGCTCCTGGCTGTCATTCGTGCCCCGAGTCTACGCCCGATCCCCGGCCCGCCCTCGATCCGGGGCCCCATCAGCGCCGCCGTGCACACGCGGTGAGCATTTCCGGGGTTGGGGAGCCTCGACGCGGCCCGCGACATGAATCGACGGCCTCGGCGGGCCCCACTCGCCGCCTTGTCGGCCGGGTCGCACACGGGATGATCATGCGCGTCCCCAAGCAGCGTTCAGGCGGCGCCAAGCAGCGTCAAGCGCGCGGTTGGCCCGGTGAAGAGCCCGGAATGCTCACCAGGTGATCACGCCACGCCTGCTCGCCGGCGCGCGGGACACAGACCCGGCGACCGTGATCAGGGAGTCAGAACCGCTCGCCGCCGATCGAGCAGGTAGCTCGACGCGGTCAGGACGATCCCGAAGACAACGACCGCGAGGACGACGATGAAGAACGGGTCGCCGGTCCGGACGAACAGCCCGATCAGCGTTGCGCTGATCAGCAGGCGGACCAGGATCGTCGTCGGGTACAGCACCTCGAGGCAGTACCGGATGATCTGGACCACGAGGATCCCGAGCCCGATCAGCAGGATGCCCGCGAGTCGGAATGGGGCGTCGTCGTAGGTCCGGTTCGACAAGAGGAGCTTCGTCGCGAAGTCCGGAGCGAGGAGCAGCAGCGTCCCGGCGGGCAGGAGATACCCCGCGAGGTAGTACAGGCTGAGATTCGTCCGCCGCACGGCTCCACCCTCCGATCGGAGCTCGCACATGCGCTCGCCCCTCGGCCGGAGCGTAGCACCGCCCGAACGAGGGTCGGTCGCGGCGAATCCTGCATCGTCGGCCGGCCCCGCCGTGCATTGCGCGCCCGGCGCGCAGGACAGCGGGGGAACGAGGGCCCGTGCGCTGATTTGCGCGGCCGGCGCACGGAACGACGAAAGAAGGGCCGGGTCATCGCCTGATCGGGCCGTCCGAGGCGGGCCTCGTACGTCGTCTTGCTCGCCGGGCGCGCATCAGGCAACCGGCGCGCCACGCCGCCGAGCACAGTGGCCGGCCGGCGATGATCGCCGGCCGGCCAGGACCGCTGTCGGAGCGCCCGGTGGCTAGACCGCGGCGAACTCCGCGTACCCGAGGCGCACCCCGTCCGACACGACGGCGACGACGCCGCCCGACTTCCGGGCCGCCATGAATGCGGACATCTCGGTCTTCGAAAGGCTGATGCGAACCGTGTCCATCGTCAGGCGCGTCACATCGACGCCCGTCTTGAAGGCGATCTCGCGCGCCTCATTCGGCAGGGCGATCGTTCCGCCGTCGATGTCGACCGACCATCGCTGGGCATCCAGCAGGCCGCTGACCCGAAGCGTCACGGTGCCGCCACCGTTCGCGGTCTCCACGACGGTCGCCATTCCGCCAATCTGGAGTGGCTGAACCGGCGCCGAGAACGTCGCCTCGGGCGAAGCCGGCTTCGTCGTGGGCGCCGTCGAAGCCGACGGTGCGGTCGAAGCCGACGGTGCCGGCGACGCACTCGCACGGGGCGTCGCCGACGGCCGAGGCGTTGCCGATGGAGACGTGGACGGCGACGGACTGGCCGCCGCCAGGACGATCGCGCTGCCGAACAGGAGCGCGCCAACGACCCCGAGGGATGCGTAGCGTCTCATGACCAGAACCTCCCGGGCTGGTCGGCGCCGGCCACGGCTGGCCGGACCGATGAAGCCACCTGCGTTGATCGGATCAAACGGTCCGATCGATCTGGCCAAAGCCTGGTCCGGGGGCCCTGTGGGAGCGGTGAGGCCACCATGGGATCGGCGTGAGCCTGCAGTTGCGCAACCTTTATCGCCTCCCCATCCGGCTCTCATCCAACGGCCACGAAGATGGCCTCGCCCAGTCGGATCGAGCACGGCGAGGTCCCATGCGAATCCTGGTCGTCGAAGACGACGCGCGGCTGGCCGATCAGCTCCGGCGTGGATTCCGGTCGGAAGGCTACGCGGTCGATTGCACCGGGACGGCCGAGGACGGGCGCTGGCTCGCCACCGAGAACGACTACGACGCGGTGATCCTCGACATCGGCCTGCCGGATGGCAACGGGATCGACCTCTGCGCCGACCTCCGGTCTGCCGGTCGCTGGTCGCCCATCGTCATGCTGACCGCTCGCGACGCCGTGACGGATCGCGTTCGCGGCCTCGACGTCGGAGCCGACGACTACGTCCTCAAGCCGTTCTCGTTCGCGGAGCTGTCGGCTCGCATCCGGGCGCTGATCCGGCGCGGCGTCCACGAGCGGCCGGCCGTCCTGCGGATCGATGCCCTCGAGCTCGACCGGGCGCAGCGAACCGTCCGGCTGCACGGCCGGCCCGTCACGTTGTCGATCCGCGAGTTCGCCTTGCTGGAGCTCTTCATGCGCCGGGCCGACCAGGTGCTGACGCGAGCCGAGATCATCGAGCACGTCTGGGACTGGGCGTACGACGGCACCTCGAACGTCGTCGACTGGTACGTCATGACCCTCCGTCAGCATCTCGGCAAGGACGACGCGACGCCGCGGATCGAGACCGTTCGCGGGGTCGGCTACGTCCTTCGCTCCTCGGATCCGGCCCGGACGACCGCCGACGCGACGGCCGGCGTGCCGACGGGATAGCCGCATGCGTCGGTCCCTCGCGATTCGAACGCGCCTGACCCTGTGGTACGGGACCGTGCTCGCCGCGATCGTCGTGGCGTTGGGCGTGATCGTCTGGATCAGTGCCGCCGCGATCCTTCGGTCATCCCTCGACGAGGCCCTTCGGGTCCAGGCCGCCGACGTGCGAGCCGGGATGGATCGAGCGATGACGGTCGCCATCACGAGGCTGGATCCGGCTCAGCCGGGGATCTTCACCGCGATCTTCGGCGCGCGGGGCGACCTGCGGCTCCATTCGCCCGGGTTCCCGTTCGGCGTCCGGCCATCTCCGGTCGGCGGCGTCACGGACGAGCCGATCGCCGGAAGCGATCCCGTCGCCGTCCTGGCCGAGGCGGCACCGGACGATGAGACGATCGTCGTCGGCAGCTCCCTCGCACCCGTCGACCACAACCTCGACAGCCTGGCGCGCCTCCTCGTCGGAACCGGCGCGGCCGGCGTCGTCGCGTCGCTGGCCGGGGGCTGGCTGCTGTCGGGGCGGGCGCTCGGGCCGGTCCAGCGCTTGACCCGGGAGGCGACGTCGATCGGCGCCACGGACCTCGATCGACGGCTTCCGGAGCCCGCCCAGCTCGACGAGATCGGTCGCCTCGCGCGGACCCTCAACGGCATGCTCGATCGCGTCGCCGCGTCGGTCCGGCGCGAACGGGCCTTCGTGTCGGCAGCGTCGCACGACCTGCGGACGCCGATCGCCGCGCTCCGGACGGAGCTCGAGCTGGCCGAGCGGACGCCCGGCGACCGCGAGACGATGCTCGCCGCGATCCGCGTCGCCCATGCCGACGCCGTTCGGCTCAGCAATCTCGCGGCGGATCTGCTCGGTCTGGCCGAGGCCGAGGCCACCGGCCGAGGTCTCGTCCGCCAGCCGGTCGCGGTCCGGGAGCTCGTCGAGGGCGCCATCACGAGGGTCCTGCCCCTCGCGGCGCAACGATCGATCTCGATCTGCGTGGACCCGCCGGCCGCGGTCGTCGATGTGGACCGAGTCCGGCTCGAACAGGCCCTCGTGAACCTCCTGTCGAATGCGATCCGGGAGGCGCCGATCGGAACGGTCGTCGACGTCGACTCGAGCGTGCGGCGGGTGCCGGGCGGAAGGGAGCGGATCGATGGCGGCGCCCGGGGCACCCTGGACGTGGCCGTCCTCGATCGCGGCCCGGGCGTGGACGACGACGTCAGGGCGGTGCTGTTCGTCCCCTTCGCGTCGCGCGCCCGGGGGCGCTCCGAAGGGACCGGGCTCGGGCTCGCGACGGCGGCGGCGGCGGTTCGAGCCCACGGTGGGGAGATCCGCTACGAGGATCGCCCCGGTGGCGGCGCGACGTTCCGGCTCCGAGTTCCGACGACGATCGCGCCGCCGCAGAGGGCGCTGCCGGCACGGCCAGAGGTGGCGGACGCCTCAGGCGGACGTGGCCGTCTCGGCCGGCGTGCCGTTCGGAGCGGCTGACGATCGATCGCGTTGGGCAGGCCCGGCGTCCCGCGCGGCGAGGACGGGCTCGCGGCCGTCGCGAACGGCCAGGGAGGCGGCGACAAATCCGTCGAAGAGCGGGTGCGGGCGTTCGGGGCGGCTCTTGAACTCGGGGTGGAACTGCGAGGCGACGAACCACGGATGGTCCTTGAGCTCGACGATCTCGACGAGCCGGCCGTCGGGGCTCTGCCCGCTCAGGAGGAGCCCGGCGCCCTCGAGCGTCTGGCGATACCGGTTGTTCACCTCGAAGCGGTGACGGTGCCGCTCGTAGATGACCTCCTGACCGTAGACGGCCGCGGCCTTCGATCCGGGCGTGAGCCGGGCCGGATACAGCCCGAGGCGCATCGTCCCGCCCTTGTCCTCCATGTCCCGCTGGTCGGGCATGAAGTCGATGACGGGGTTCTCGGTGAACATGTCGAACTCGGTGGAGTTGACGTCCTTCGATCCGAGCACGTCCCGGGCGAACTCGATGACGGCGCACTGGAGGCCGAGACAGAGCCCGAGATACGGGACGCGATGGTCGCGAGCGAAGTGGGCGGCGAGGACCTTGCCCTCGATGCCGCGGTGGCCGAAGCCGCCGGGGACGACGATGCCAGCCGCCCCATCGAGGCGCTCGTGGAGGTTGTCGTGCGTCAGGGCCTCCGAGTCGACCCAGCGGATCTTCGCGTCGACGCCGTGGGCCCAGGCCGCGTGGCGGAGCGCCTCGGTCACGCTGAGATAGGCGTCGGGCAGCTCGATGTACTTGCCGACGAGGGCGATCTCGAGGCTGGGCTTCGGCGCCTTGATCCGCTCGACGAGGGCCCGCCAGCTGGCCAGGTCCGGGATCATCTCCGGATCCCCGAGACCCAGCTCGCGGACCAGCAGCCGGCCCAGACCCGCCTCCTCGAACATGAGCGGAACTTCGTAGATCGTGTCGGCCGTCTCGGCCGGGATCACGGCGTCGGTCGCGACATCCGTGAAGAGCGCGATCTTCTCCCGGATCTCGTCGCTCACCGGGTGGTCGCTGCGAAGCACGATCACGTCGGGCTGGATGCCGATCCCGCGGAGCTCCTTGACCGAGTGCTGGGTCGGCTTCGTCTTCAGCTCGCCGGTCGCGGCGAGGGCGGGCAGGAGCGTGACGTGGATGTAGAGGACGTTGGCCCGGCCGACGTCCTTGCGCATCTGGCGGATCGCCTCGAGGAACGGCAGGCTCTCGATGTCGCCGACGGTCCCGCCGACCTCGACGATCACGACGTCCGGATCGCCGTCCCGGGCGACGCGCCCGATCCGCTCCTTGATCTCGTTCGTGATGTGGGGAATCACCTGGACGGTCCCGCCGAGGTAGTCGCCGCGGCGCTCTTTGGCGATGACGGCCTGGTAGATCCGGCCGGTCGTGACGTTGGAGAGCTGGGTCAGGTTCTCGTCGATGAACCGCTCGTAATGGCCCAGGTCGAGGTCCGTCTCGGCACCGTCGTCGGTGACGAACACCTCGCCGTGCTGGTAGGGCGACATCGTCCCGGGGTCGACATTGATGTACGGGTCGAGCTTCAGGATGCTGACGCGGAATCCGCGGGCCTTCAGCAGCCGGCCGACGCTGGCGGCGGTGATGCCCTTGCCCAGAGAGGAGGTCACGCCTCCGGTCACAAAGACATACTTCGCCATGGGTCAGGACCTCCGGGGGTTTTTCGAATGCTATCGAAAAGTGGCCCCGGAGGCAAGGAGCCCGGGCCCCGCCGAGTCGTCGAGCGACTCGGATTCGGCGTTCCCACGCTCGGCCACGTCGCGTTCGCTTCACCGCCGAGCGTGTCCGAGACGAGTCTGAGTCGTGTCTCGACTCAATGGACCGAGAGGAGGTGATCGATGGACTTCGTCGACGTCGTGATGAAGCGACGCGCCGTCCGGCGGTTCGAGGATGGCGGCGTTCCGGGCGAGACGATCGAGCGGATCGCCCGGCTCGCGCAACGGGCGCCGTCGGGTGGGTTCAGCCAGGGTCAGCGCCTGGTCGTCGTGACCCATCCGGAACGGCGGCGGACGGTCGCGCGGATCTGTGGCGAGGAGTGGTACGAGGCCGATTTCGGGCCGTGGATCAGCGAGTGCGCCGCGCAGTTCGTGCCGTGCGTGTCCGAGCAGATCTACCACCGGCGCTACCAGGAGCCCGACAAGGTCCAGGAGGACGGCACCGAGATCGACTGGCCGATCCCCTACTGGTGGGTCGACGTCGGGGCGACGATGCAGAACATCTGGCTGGCCGCGGTCAACGAGGGCCTCGGCTGCGGGTTCGTCGGCACCGACGACATTGCCGCGCTCAAGGCCGAGCTGGGCATCCCCGACGAGTTCACGCCGATCGGCGTGATGCCCGTCGGGCGACCCATGCCGGACGTGCGGTCACCCAGCCTCAAGCGAGGCTGGGTGCCGTTCGAGGAGTTCGCCCGCTGGGAGCGCTGGGACTAGCCGCCGCGCTCGCGCTCACTTGGCAGGCGGCCGCGCTCCGGCAGGAGGATCCGTCGGGCCGTCACCCCAGACCTCGGGGCCGCAGAAGAAGGGCCGCGCCATCGGTGCCGGCAAGGTTCCGGGATCGCGCCGCCAGGCCTCGAGGACCTGCGCGAGCCAGGCGTCGATCTCGAGGAACTCCGTCCAGCGTTCGAAAGGCCAGCCCGCCTCGATGCAGATCCGGACAAGCGACCGCTTGGCAAAGACGAAGTCAGCGTAGCCGGCCGCATACCGGTCGCTCTCGCCGTCGCCGACGAAGATGACCGCTCGACCGGCCGCCTGGTGGGCGAGGACGCGCTGCCGCTTGCACGTGCCGCACACGAAGCACGACGGGTGCCCGTTCGGGAACCCGATCCGCGCGCGATCGCCCGCGAAGGTCGTCGACGCGGCGACGAGCGGGAGATCCGCGAGACCGAGGGCGGCCATCGCGTCCGGGATGTAGAACGCGAAGCCGTCGCTGACGATCTCGACGGGGATGCCGGCAGCCGCCGCGCGCCGGGCGAGGGTGCGCACGCCCGGGTCGTGCGGCTGGGCCACGGCCGTGGCCATGAGCTCGTCCTCGGTCGCCCGGAGCAGGTCCAGCTCCGCCTCCATCGTCCGGCGCGATCCGACCCGGCCGGCGTCGTACGCGGCGACGATCGGTTCCCAGCCAGCGGTGACGTGCTCCGCCATCACCATGTCACCGACATCCGTCTGGGCGACCGTCCCGTCATAGTCGAGGAGGATCGCGAGGGGCGCATCGCCGGCTCCCATCGGTTGGACCGGTGGAGCCTGGGGGATCGCGGTCAAGCTCGAAGGCTCGTCAGGATCGCGGCCGGTCGACCCGGATCACCCGGAACGGCAGGCCGCCGCGGGTGATGAGCACGCCGCCCACGATCACCAGGCCGCCGACGACCTGGCCCGGGCGGATCGGTTCCTGCAGGAAGAGGAACGCCAGGAGGACCGCGAGCGCGGGGACGAGGAACTGGAGGGCCGCCGTCCGGGTCGGGCCGACGACCTTCACGCCGTTGAGGACCACGACGTTCGCAACACCGGCGGCGAGCATTCCCGAGTAGAGGATCGCCCCGATGACGTCGAGCCCGAGCGGGACGCGATCGAGGCTGCCGAGCTGGAGGACGGCGATGGGCGCGAGGACGACCGTCCCGGCGACCGTGGCCCAGGCGGTGGCGCGGAGCGGCGAGTGGCGCCGCACGTAGGGCGCCCCGAACGCCGTGTAGACCGACCAGCACACCGCCCCGGCCAGGGTCAGCGCCTCGCCGACGAGCGACCGGCCGAGCGTCAGGCCCGGGCCCGAACCGACGACGATCACGACCCCGACGAACGAGACGAGGATGCCGATCAGCTTGACCGGGGTCAGGACGTCGGTGCGGGCGACGACCGCGAGGAGCGCGACGAGGACCGGGGTCGCGGCGATCAGCAGCGCGGAGTCGCCCGCGGGAACGGTCGTCAGCCCGGTCGTCCACAGGATCTGGTAGGCACCGAACCCGATCGCGCCGAGCGCGAGGATCGCGACCAGGTCCCGGCGCGGCAACCCGATGCTCCCCTCGCGCCACCGCAGGAGGAGCAGCAAGGTCACGGACGCGAGGACGAACCGGAGGAACGTGAAGCCGACCGGCGGCAGCTGGGCGACGGCGCTCTTGACGACGATGAAATTGGCCGCCCACAGGACCATGACGACGACCACGCCGATCTCGGCCAGGCGGCGCTCGGCGGCGGAGGCGGAGGTGGAGGCGGCGGATGAGGAGGCCGCCACGGCCGCGGTAGCAGTCGCGGTCGAGGTCGCGGGTAGTGGAACGCCCGCCGGTCGCTCGGCGGGCGTCATTGAATTGGTAGCCTCAGCGGGCAATCGTTGCTCGCTCTCCGAGGTCGGAGGCCGAGCTCCGTGAGGCCATCCGCCCGAGGATTCCTCAGGCGCCTTCGCGATCGAGCTCGAGGATGTCCTCGTCCTGCTCCTCGGTGACCTTGAGCCAGACGAACAGGCCGGCAAGGACGATGAGCGGGATGACGATCAATGCGGCGAGGGTGATGCCGAGGGCGACCGCGACGGTCTTGAGAGCCTTCATGAGATCGGGTCCTCCATGCTGCGTGGGGTCAGTGTGGCGGATTGGCGTCGATCCAGCGTCAGACGATGGTCCTGTCGGCCGGTGGCGGATCGGACCGGGCGAGCGACGCGCGCTCGACGAGCGACGTCACGACCCGGCGGTCGCCGGCTTGGACGCCTCGACCGGCGTCCGCAGGAGCGGGCCGCGGGTCACGAGCTCGGCGATGTCGTCTCGGGTGAACTCGGCCAGCGTGTGATGGCCGCCCGCCTGGCCGGACAGGAAGAGCCGGACGACGAATGCCCCGTCCTGTTCGAAGAAGAAGACGTCGCGCGGCCGCTGCTCGTCCATGTAGCGGCCGATCACCCGGAGCGCCGTCTCGTAGAAGCCCGCGTCGCGCTGCGGCTCGGGGCCCGGCTTGCCGCGCCGGGCGACGGACTCCTCCATGAAGCGGGCAATGTCGTCGTCGAGGAAGGTCAGCGTCTCCTTCGACTGCTGGCCCAGCGACTCCGACCACGTCCCGCCTGACTGGCCGGCCACGACGACCCCCTGGACGATGAAGCCGTCGGGCGCCTCGACGAGGAGGATCTCGCGCATCCCCCGCTGGTCGATGAAGGCGCCGATCGAGCGGAAGACCTCCTCGAAATCCTGGCGCGGGCTGCCCTCGTAGATGCGCATCGAGTCTCCCTCTTCGGAGTCGTCGGCCTGAAGGTGCCCGGAGCGTCCGGGTCGCTCGTCAGGAGCCGGTGGTCTGGTCGAGCAGGCCGCGATCTTTCGCCCGGCGGTCGCTCGCCCGGAACGCGGCCGCCGCCGCGAGTGTAGCCACCGCCCCGGTGGCCAGCAAGGCGACGACGATCTGAGCGGGCGTCGGACCGGCGGCACCGGTCAGCTGGGTGAAGATGGCCCCTTGGCCGCCAATGGCCGTGATGCCGCCCGGGAACAGGGCCCGCCGGATGCCCTCGATCCACCAGGTCAGCGGCGTGACCAGGCTCAGGACCTGGACCGGGCCGGGCAGGACGGCCAGAGGGAAGACGACGCCCGACACGAGGAAGAGCGCGCCGCCCGCGGCCTCCGGGTACGACCACGATTCCTGGCGGGTCTGGAGGCAGACCGACGCCAGCAGGAGCCCGATCGCGAGCACGGCCACGAGCCCCAGCACGAGCACGACCGCGAGCAACGGCCAGTCGATCCGACCCGGGTCGAACGGGACGCCGAGGATCACGACCCCCACCGCGAGGGTGATCGCGGCGCCGACGGCGCCGACGCCGACCCGGGCGACGCCCCGGCCGAGGAGGACGGCGAGGAACTCGCTCGGGCTGACGTAGACGTACTTCAGCATCCGGTAGCGCTCGCGGTCGTCGAGGATCGTCCAGGCGAGGCCGCTGACCCCGCTCAGGACGAACGCCCACAGGGCGCTGCCGACGACGACGAACGCCCGGTACTCCGGCTTCGCGCCGCCACTGATCACGTCGAGCATGACGACGAGGATCAGGGCCGACGCGACGGGCTTCGCGACGGAGTAGATGAAGAACAGGAGCGGGTCCGTCCAGTTCGCCTCCATCTGCCACCCGAGGCGGGTGGCAACGGCGAAGCTCCGACGGAGGTCCGTCCAGCCGCGGCCCCGCGTGCGGGCCGGGTCGAAGCCGCCCCAGCGGGGCGAGCCGAGGCCCTCGTGGTCGGCGGAGACGGCGGCCGTCGGGGCCGTCATTGCCACCGGACCGACAGCCGGCCCTCCTGGCGGGCACGCCGCTCGAGCACGGCGAGCGCCCATCGACTGAGGACGAGGAAGACGACGACCATCACGACGAGGATCGCCGCCTCGACGAGCGGCGATGGCGTCCCGATCGGGTAAGCCGCCCCGGCGAACGCCAGCTGTCGCATTGCGTCCAGCCCGACAGCGAGGGGCAGGATGCTGATCGCGACCGAGCCGAGGACGCCAAGGCGCGCGATCGGGAAGTTGAGCCCGGACACGAAGTAGACCGGCTCGACGAGGAGTTGGGTGAGATGCCACGCCTCGCGGCCCCACATCAGGAAGAGGCTCGCGAGCAGCATGCCGAGCCCGTACAGGGCGGCGAGCGTGAGCAGGAAGACCCCGATGAGGAGCGCCCATTGGTCGACCGAGAACGTCACGCCGTAGACGGCCGTGGCGATGATCAGGACCGCCGCCGCCCGGGTCGAGCTCATCACGAAGCCACCGAAGGCCATCCCGAAGAGGACGGCCATGATGTGCATCGGGGCCGCGAAGTAGAGCTCCAGGTTGCCCTGGCTCTTCTCCCACCACAGCTGCTGAGCCATCATCCAGATGACGTTGAGCCAGAACGCGGTCATCGCCCCGCCGAGCACGACGAAGCCGATGTACTGGGGCGGCGCCTGGAGCGCGCGGTAGACGAAGACGAACGCCGACGTCGACAGGAACGGCAGGAGGATCTCGAAGAAGACCCAGCTCTTCTCGCGGAACAGGCCGGTGACGCGCGGATATGCGCGGCCGACGACGGTCCGCAGGTTCGTCATCACGATCTGCCGGCGCGTCCATTGAGCGGCCGCCTGCGGGCTTGCCGTCGGGCGAAAGACGAACGGGTTCCGGCCCGAGACGCTGGGGCGCTTCGGGGTCGCGCGCAGGATGCTCACGCGACGACCTCCTCCTCCCGCTCGCGGGCCTCGTGCGTCCCGACGGACGTGCCCGGGTGGCCGCGTCCGTTGTCGCCATGGTGTGACTCGTCGTGGTCGGCGTCCTTGTCCTCGTCGAAGCCGCGGCCGACGAGCTCGACGAAGACGTCCTCGAGCGATGGCTCGGACTTGCGGAGGGCGAGGATCCGGGCACCGAGCCCGGCGAGCGCGCCGACGACACCGCCGAGCGCCGCGTCGTCGACGAGCGCCAGATTGACCTCGATGGTCTGGCGGCTTGACGGACCCTCCGAGAGGTCCGCGTCAGCTGCCTGGGTCGCGCTGACGACGCCAGGCAGGCGGCGGAGAGCCCCGAGGCCGCCCTCGAGACGGTCGAGCTCGATCCGGAAGACGGACTCGCGCTGGACGCGGCGCTTCAGCTCGTCGGGCGTGCCCAGGGCGAGGATCCGGCCGTGGTCGACGATCGCGATCCGGTCGCAGAGCTCGTCGGCCTCGGCCATGTAGTGGGTCGTCAGGAGGATCGTCCGGCCGGGGACCGCCGCCTTCCACGCGAGCACCAGCTCGCGGACCGATCGCGCGGCGGAGACGTCGAGACCGAGCGTCGGCTCGTCGAGGAAGAAGATCCACGGGTCGTTGAGCAGGCCCCGCGCGAAGTTCATCTTCTGGCGCTGGCCGGTCGAGAGCGTGCTGACCCGCTGCGTCCGCTGTTCCTGCATCCCGACGGCGTCGATCAGCTCGTCGACCCGGTTCCAGCCGTCGCGTGACGGCAGCCCGTAGAACTGGCTGAACATCCAGAGCTGCTCGCGGACGGTGAGGATCCCGTAGCCCGACTGCTCGCCGCCAGCGACCATGTTCATGATCCGGCGGATCTGCTTCGTCTGGCGCTGGACGTCGAAGCCGAAGATCCGGGCCTCGCCCTCCGACGGGAGGAGGAGGGTCGTCAGGATCTTGATGAGCGTCGTCTTGCCAGCGCCGTTGGGCCCGAGCAGCCCGAAGAACTCGCCGGGCTCGACCTGGAGGTCGACGCCGTCGAGCGCCACGACGGGCTCCGGCTTGACGTTGTAGACGCGACGGATCCCGCGCACGTCGATGGCGAGCGGCTGGTCGGTTCCGGACACGGGGCTCCCCGGGCGGGGGTTACGGGACGCGCATCGTACGACAGACCGGCGCCGAAGGGAAGGGTTGCGTCACCCACGTGTGAGATGCCTATCAAACACGCTGATCGCGTGCCGCAGCGTCGAGCCGAGCCCGCCGCCTCCCACGCCGATCGCTCTTTTCTTGTCATGTGATCGCCAGGCGGTCGTTCGTCCGCAACTTCTTGCCAACCGACTCCTCAGTTCGCCGGTTGACAGAAAGCAAGGCAAGGCTCGCGCACAGGGGTTGTTCCGCCGCCGTGGATGAAGCGACTTGTGACCGGGTGGTTGCCGGATGACAGAAAACGCCCGGCGGGGCCTCAGGAGATCCGACGCACGGCGGAGTCTGCGAGCAGCGTGGCGAGCCGGCCGGCGATCCGGGCGTTGTTCTCGATCAGGGCCGTGTTCGCGCGGACCGAGGCGCCGTTGGTGAGCTGGGCGATCCGGGCGAGGAGCCACGGAGTGAGGGCGGGCCCCGAGATTCCCTCCGCTTCCGCCTCGCGGATCGCCCGCTCGACCGCGTCGCGTGCCACGTCCCCGGGGAGTGCCTCTGCTTCCGGCACCGGCACGCACAGGAGCGCCCCACCCAGCTCCAGGTTGATCTGGAGGGACGCGATCCGGGCCGCCTCCTCGACCGTTGCCGCGATCAACGGGGAGCGGATCCCACTCGATCGCGCATAGAACCCGGGCAGCTCGTCCTGGCCGATCGTCACGACCGGGACGCCGCGCGTCTCGAGGTACTCGAGCGTCGCCGGGACGTCGAGGATCGCCTTGGGACCGGCGCAGACGACCGCCATCGGCGTCCGGGCGAGCTCCTCGAGATCCGACGAGATGTCGAGGGTCGGCGGGCGGCCCGCGGCCGACGCCAGCGCTCCCCGGTGGACGCCGCCGATCCCGCCCGTCGCGAAGACGCGGATTCCTGCGGCATGGGCGGCGATCATCGTGGCGGACACCGTGGTCGCCGCCCAACCGCTTGCCGTGAGCGCGGCCGCGAGGCTCGGCCGGGCGGCCTTCCGGACCGATCCCGCCGGCGCGTTTGCCAGCGCCTCCAGGTCGTCGGCGCCGAGACCAACGAGCAGCCGCCCGTCGCGGATCGCCACGGTCGCCGGAACCGCGTCGCTCTGGCGAACCGCCGCCTCGGACGAGCGGGCGACGTCGAGGTTCGCCGGGTACGGCAGACCGTGGCTGATCAGGGTCGATTCCAGCGCGACGACGGGCCGGCCCTCGGCGACCGCCGACGCGACTTCGGGCGCGACCGTCAGCCGGTCGGCGATCACAG